>JAQTOX010000003.1 GCA_028713055.1 Methylococcales bacterium
GATTGCATTGGTTAGCGTAACGGTAGCCCCTGAAACGACGGACACTGCACCCGTGAAACTGTTTCCAGCGTTGGCTAGAGTAATAGCATTCGCATTGCCAGCGGTTAAGCTGGTCGTACCTGCAACTGAAATGTTTCCAACTTGTGAAACTGCCCCCGTTGAGACAAGTGTTAAATTGCCGCCAACATTAAACACATTTAATACGGTTGCAATTGCATTGGTTAGCGAAACAGTAGAACCTGAAACAACAGACACTGCACCCGTGAAACTGTTTCCAGCGTCGGCTAGAGTAATAGCATTCGCACTGCCAGCGGTTAAGCTGGTTGTACCTGCTACCGAAAGTGCGCCACTTTGTGAAATCGCGCCATTGGTGATGAGGTTGAAATTGCTAGTTAATACCGATGCTCCCAACGCAAGTGCATCAGCATCCGTATAGGAAACACTGCCAGTATTCGCAGTTAACGAGACGACGTTGTTTGCACCATTTAATGTATAAGCCCCCGCCGTTCCTAATAACGACAAATTGGTGGCGGTAATTGCACCTGAACCACTTTCGAAAACTGCTCCCGTACTGTTAAGCGTTACGGTATTTGTTCCCGCAGCAAGTAATCCCGTAAATTCCATGCCACCCGTTGAGTTGAGTAACGTTAAATTATCATTGGTTGTAAATGCGCCTGCGGTTATTTTTCCTGTGCCATCGCTACGTCCGATGGTTATATTTGAAAAACCGTTTGCAAAAATTGAAAAATCAGGAAGAAGCAATGTGCCGACACCGCCTGCAATACCAATGGTTGTACCGATAGTTCGTGGGGCAATTGTCAATGCACCAGAGGATTGAACTGTGGGTAAAGAATTCAATGTCATCGTGTCGTTATTGAAAACGATATTTGCGGTGGAACTACCGCTTACTGCATAACCAATGTAACCGCCTGTCGCCGTAAAATCAGGAGTAGTTGCCGCCCCAGAAGAACCAATCCCACCAGCAGAATTATAGTATGGTGAGCATCCAGTATTGTAAGTACAAGCAATGTCTGCGTTTGAACTCACCCATATTTGAGAATAGGCTGTGTAATATATCGGATTGTTACTGACATCATAACCACTAATGGCTTGGTAGGGTGACCAACCGTACCAGCCCGAACCTTGTCCTCCCGCACTTCCGGCACCACCGCTGCCAGAAATTCCAGCTGTATTAGTGAGTTGTAAAGTACTTGCCGTCGAAGTGAGTGCGCTACTGCTCAATATAATGCCACCAGCATTACTGCCACCGGCACCACCAGTACCACCAAAACCGCCATTACCACCAGTCGATGTAACGCTACTGGCGGAGACCGCCGTTCCAGCATTGCCGCCATTACCCCCATTTGCGCCAATACCTGTCTCGGTAATTCCATTCGCTGCAATTAAATTACTAGAAGTCAGGCTGATGCCGTAACCACCATTGCCGCCAACGCCTCCAGTTCCAGCAGTGGCACTGTAGCCGCTAATGCCACCAGTACCGCCGGCACCACCAGCACCACCTGTTCCCATTAGAACAATCTGGTCACTATTGATAGTGGCTCCATTCGCTTGAATTCCCACGCCACCGCTACCACCGCTACCGCCAGTGCCACCGGTACTACCGCTAGCCGCGCCATTATTTCCTTGCCCACCAATACCGTTTAAATTGGTCAGACCCGTGGCAGTTAACGATGATGTGCCAAAATTTATCCCAACGCCGCTAGAAGAAGATGCACCATGTCCTGAAATACTGATATTAGAAGCAGAAATTACGGCGGTATTACCAATATAAACACCATCAAGATAAGTGCTATTTCCAAACGCATAACCATTTCCGACCGTTAAACCATTCCATGTTGACGTACCAGAGCCGCCGCCCATCCAAAGATTTCCGGTTGTTAAATTTACGCCCGTACCCACTTGAATTGAACCGTCACCCGTGCCATCAGAGTCAGACCAAAGAATAGTATGTAATTTGTTCAGTGATGCGGTGATACTTGTGCTTGCACTCAGAATGATATTTCCTGTTGCTTTCAATGTGAGCGTCGCATCTGTACCAGCCGTTTTTATAATATTCGAATTAACATTGATGTCGCCAGCTTGGCTATTTGTTCCACCTGCTCCCGTTGAAACAGTAACGCTAGTTCCTGCATTAAGTGCAGTTTCAATGGTTGTTGGTGTGATGATTGCACTGTCAGTAGTTGTCGTAAAACTTGGATTACCTGAGACATTTGTATCAGTTCCAGTCGTAATCGTGACATTATTTGGGTCAAGCAACCATTCGCCGCTTTTCCCTTTTGGTGCTGACGCATTAACTTTAATAGCAGCGGTTTCTAGTTTATGACCTGATGTTTCAACGAAACCACCATCACCCGATTTTTTACCGCCTTTGGCAGAAATTTTTGCCGCCACTTTCGTATTTTCGTCTGACCAAACGATGACTTTGCCGCCCTTTCCTTCTGTTTTTGCATCAGCGTTGATTTCTACTTTTGCATCAACGATCGTAGTTTTAGCATTGTGAACAGCAGGATTTTTACCTTGATAATCACCACCAATTAAAATTTCACCGCCGCCGGTTTTGCCACTCGCGCTAAGATGAGCATTTTCATTGACCAACACTTTGTCACCAGTCACGGTAATAGAACCACCTTTTCCATCGCCGCTGCTGACATCCAACGTACCTGAATCATGCGTCGTCCCATCCTCTGCATCGAGTACGATTCGACCACCTTGATTTTTTAAGGCACGCGCTTGAATGATGCCGTCATTATTGACTACGGCATCCATTATCGAATCCGCACTTTTAGCCGACATAATCACTGCGCCGCCGTCGGCTTGAATCAAGCCTTTATTTTCGGCAAGTGCGTTTAACGCCGCTTTATCGATTTTGACGTTAACTAAACCGTCGCCATTAAAATCCAAGCTGACTTTTTCACCTGCGGCAAGTGCAACTGTGCCACCCTCATTTTTAATCGTTCCACTGTTGCTAACTTGTGGCGCGACAAACGCAACTACGCCGCCGTGTGCGGTAATTTCACCCTGATTTTCAACGCGACCCGTGTGTTTAGTATTTTCAGTGAAATGATTTTTGCCATTTTTGAAATTTTCATCACTCAATTTTTGCGTGCTGGCAACCAAACCACCGACATCAACTTGCGCGGTTTTGCCAAAAATTACGCCATTATTGTTGAGCAAATAAACTTGCCCATTTGCATTGAGTTTTCCTTGAATTTCAGTTGGATTACTGTCGTTGATACGGTTTAACGCGACGCTATCCGCATTGGGTTGTTTAAAATTAACAGCGGCTTTTTCGCCAATGTTAAAGCTATTCCACTCGCCAACCATTTTTTCAGTATTTTGTTGAATGGTAAGCGTATTGCCGGTTTGGCTGATATTTCCAGAACCTTGGGTAATTTCTCCACCCGTTGGCAATTGTGTGGGGGCGGGATCAGCGTAAGCAAGCGACAATCCTAATAATGACACGCCTAAAATTTTGGCAATGTCGAAGGGGAGCAATCGATAATTAGCGGTTAAATGAGACCATGATGAAATGTGGTTATTTTCGTCGTTTGCAGAATTCTTGTGACTGGCTTTGCAATGCCCTTTCGCCAGTTCAGAAACTACAATAAAAGCCTGTTGAGCTTCGCTCCAAATGATGCGGTAAATTTTATTCATAGCCGTATGTCGATTCTAAATTTTTAGAAAGAAACAAGAGTATTTAACAAAAAACGGTTGTCATCATGCTGACCAGAACTGTCGTTACCCGCCATACTGACCCCCGCATTTTCACCGACAGTATGCGCCCAAGTGCCTCGAATGGAAAAGTGATTTACATGCGCGAAATTGATGCCGATGCCGCTACCGTGCAAACTATATTCGTTACGTCCTGATTTGTTAGTGACATCATTTTTCCACCTATTGTCATGCTGAACAATATAGCCCGTATCGAAAAAACCAACCAACTGCAATGTGCCAATATCGGTTTTATACGGAACATCGTAACGCATTTCAAAATTCGCCACATAACCACTGTCGCCACTTGCTTCGCCAGTCGGATACGCTCGAACAGCAGACGAACCGCCTAAAATAAATTTTTCAGCACTACTCAAATTACCGTCTGCAAGTTGACCATTTGCCGAGGCGTATAAACTGAAGCTATCTGTAATTTTTTGTAACCGTGTCAAACTGAAATTATGTTTTCCGAAAGTACCTTGTGTACCGGCGGTTGCTTTATCACCGGCAATTTCAGCAGGCAATGATAAATCAACATTTCCCATCGTGGTGTCCGCAGAAAATTGATTTAACCCACCGCCAAAAAAATGATCGAGATATTGCCCATTTAAACCAAGTTTACCGTTGTTAATTTGTTTTTGACTGGTGATGACTTTCAAACTGGAATCGTGCATTGCTTTATGTGTGTAATCAGCCGTTGCCCATACACTAAACACGCGAGAACGAATAAAGGGATAACTCAAACCAATGCCCATCGATTGTGCAACACCTGCACTGTCGAGTTTTTTAAGTTCACGTCCGACGCTGTAATCCAAATAACTGTAGCGTGTATTGACTTGCAACCCGTCGTAACCTATCGGCATATTAAATGCGACGCGACCTTGACCTAAATTTTCTGCCCCAGTGCCACCGATACTGAATTGCTCACCTTTTCCGAAAGCATCGTTGACGCTGACATTCAAATTACCGACCCATGTGCCGGTGTAATGACTGCCGGTATCATCGGTAGACACAGTCCCTTTGACTAAATCGCCTTCGTTTACGTTCAAGCCTAAACGACTGGTACCTGTTTTTTTACCTTTTTCTAACGTGGTTTTTGCTTGAATACCCGGTAAATCATTCAGCAATAATAGCGTGCGTTCTAAATTATCACCTTGCACCGTATCGCCACTAATGATGTAACGCATTCGTTCTTGAATAACATCGTCGTCAATTCGTGTACCGGGAGCGCGTTCGATGGTAATACTATGACCTTGCTCATCGATTTCTAAATGCCCTTGCGTAATCGTAATTTGGATATTGCCTTCAGTGACATCTTGTTTCGGCAAATAGGCTTTGGTCAACAACCAGCCTTTCACTTTCAAATGTTGACTAATACGGTCGGTGAGTTTTTGAAGTTGTGAAAAATCGAGACTTTGACCAATTGCATCAGCAACTAAGGCTTGTAAAACGTCATTACTTTCCAAAGATTCGCCACCGGTGATGACAATACTTTTCACCACAATTGTCACCCCTTTTTCAGGGGCAACTAAAACTTCCGGTTCATAAATTTCAGGCGGCGGAAGATGCTCTATTTTTGGCGTATTTTGCTCTTGTTGACGCAGAATTTGCCCCGCATCGGGAACTTCAGCAGCGTATAAGCTAGATACAAATAAAGCGAGCAGTAAAAACAGAGGCATTGGAGATGTTTCGAATTTTATTTGTTGAAATTAAGACGGCATTAAACCAACGTGCAAATTACTCAAATAGTTTTTTCTAAAGCTGCACAGTTTGTAATCGAATGGATTTTCGAGAGCTAATTTTTCCCACGCGGTTTGACGCAAAAGTCCGTTTTTTTGTTCTGCTTCTTTAAAAATTACGGGCGAAATCGTGGTTTGTGCGTCAGTCATGTAACGATTCATAACGTTCTCTCGATTTTTGAAATGGAATCTTGGTCAATAATCAATGGTTTTGCTGAATTCATTAAGGCAATAGTCAAACCTATTTGTTTGATAATCAACGTGTCAACAATAGTAAAGCCGAAAACGAAAACACCTGCGGCGGCAACAACACTATGTCCCAGAATGCAGTATAAACTTTGCCCCATTGTAGTTTCGAATTTTTTGGAATACTCAAACAAATTCAACAATTGATTAAGATTTTCAGACATCAAAATAATTTGCGCCGTATCTGTCGCTACACTTGACGCACCTTTTAACGAAATCGAAACGTGTGCTTTTTTCAAAGCAATCGCATCGTTAATACCGTCGCCGATATAACAAACGGTTTTACCGTCTTTTTGTAGTTGTTCAATAATCGCTGCTTTTTCTTGTGGTAACACATTGGAAAAATAGTTTTCAATACCCAATGCTTGAGCAAGCTTGCGCGTTGGTTGCGCGTTGTCACCCGATATAACATACAAATGTTTAATCCCGTATTCGGTTTGCAAACGTCTAACGACTTCTTCTGCACCCTCTCTAAATGTTGGATGTAATTCAATTGCACCAATCACATTATTTTCTAATGCGACCATAATTAGCGATTGCCCTTCGTGATAAGCGGAGTTTTCCAAGTCTATGAAATACGCGCCGATTTCACAGCCTTCTTTTTCCATAAATCGTTGACTGCCAACGTGCAAAATTTGCCCGTTCACTTTTACTTTTATACCGTAGCCAATAGTGTATTCAGTATTTTCAACATCAAAAATTTCTAAATTGCGTTGTTCAGCTTCATGCAGAATTGCCAACGCAACAGGATGGTGTTGACGATATTCGGCGGTGGCGGCGTAAACCAAAATATCGTCTTCATCCCACCATTTTTCGACGGTGTGAATTTGCCCAATCATCAGTTTCTCTAGCGTTAATGTCCCTGTTTTATCAAAAACCACCGTGTCAATTTTTTCGATTAAATCAATCGCTCTACCGTCTTTAATTAAAATTCCATTTTTCGAAGTCGCTTTTAAATAAGACAATGTCACAATCGAGCTAACGACAGACATTCGATAACCAAAATGTGAATTTACAAGAGCTGTCGTACCGACTGCCCCCAAAATTGGTAATGATAATCCGCCCACAATCAGTGTTGGTACGATACTTTTTCGCGTTAATTCATTTGCCCATGCTTGTTGTTCAGTTTGATAGTAAGCCGTTTGATTAAGTACATTGGCGACCTCAGATGCTGTTGTGAAAGCTCCCGTGTTTTCAACTTTGATAAATAGTTTGCCATTTAACAGCACTGTTGTTGCAAAAACATGACTACCAATATCTTTTTCAACAGGTTGTGATTCCCCTGTCAAACAGTGTTGATCAACACTTGCTGCACCATCGACAACGATACCATCAGCAGGGATTATTTCGCCTGCATACACCGCAATAACATCGTCTTTTTCTAAATGCTCAAACGGAATTTGCATCTCAACATCGTCGGTAACAACCCACACCGTTTTAGGATGTTGAGCAAACGCATCAATTAAGATTTTTTTAGAATCATCTTGGGATTGTGCTAATAGTTTTTTACTGAATACATAAAAAAATGCAGCAAGATTACCTGCACCGTAAAAACCAAGAAAATAACACCCTATGTTAGTGATTGAATGAATAATACTAGTATCAGAAATGCGATTCTTAATCGAATGACCCGCTTTAACAAAAGCAGGGATCGATACATAAATCCAACCCAATACGCTCAACGGTAATAATGGTGCGTAAACTTTGCCAAATATCGATAATCCGAGCGATGACGAGATGATTACTAAGTCGGTATCAGTCTCTTTTTTTTCAACCAATTTTAGTGTATTCGCATCTTTGTCTTTCACAATAACAAGCGCATTATCACTCGTGGGTGCGTTTTGAAAAGATTGCATTAAACGAGCGTGACGATATTTTCGAGTGAAATAGCTCGCGCCACTGACAAGTAAAAATTCCATTAACATGAGTAAAAAACTCCAAAAACAAAACATCGCGTCATGCGATGCTTTAGAAGATAAACGGTAGATGCGATAAGATGCACCAATGCGATATTATTACAAAAATTTTGCGTCAAGAAACATTAGAATCTCCTAAGAGATTATTTTTTATTGCATTCACGAGTGTCGATGTATCCGCTCCAGACAAACCTGTTAACCAAATTACAGTATGCTTTTTGTTCCAACACGCCGTCATCCTCCCAAAAATGTATTTATATCAAATATTGAGATGCAATTATGTACATTCACATGACAAGTGCAATTTATTTTTAGTCATTTTGAGGATGTCGATTTATACTAATCGCCTTTTGCTTTACGCTTTACAACAAAAATAAATCGAATGAAATTACTACCTGCTGATTATCACTCTGGAAATTTAATCACCATTGACAATTATCATGATCGAAGTTTGATAAAGTCTATTTCCGTGTCAAAACTTGTAGCAACTCAAGAAGTTTGTGCCACCAATTTCTACATGAATACTTTCGACTTTTCACCAAAAGGAGAAGTATTTTTAAAAGAATCTATAACTCACATAAAACCTAAAGTAGTTTTAAAAGCATTAAAACGCGCCCGCCATTTTGTTGATATGGCTGACTGCCCCAGCTTTACTATCGGCAAAAATGTAATATGTGAAATATGTGACAACACGACATCACCACGAATTGCCGCCTATACCGAAACTAACATCAACGATAACAAATATTACCTCACGCACCGCTTCGCCGGAAAATTTCATCATAAAAATTTTGAACACACACATATAAATTTAATATTTGGAATTTGTCTGTTTGACAATGAAAGCGTATTTCTTGTTAGTGAAGATAACCAGAAACATCGTTTTTTAGATGTTGGAAATCCATCACTTAGTAAAATTAAAATTGATAAAATTCTGATTGATACGGATTGGACATTGTATGAAATTGAACTCATTACGCGTTTAACTCGTTGCATAGCAGATGCTGCAGTGTCATTAAAAGAGAAAACGACAGTAACGGTTAAATATAACATTCCCCGCGTTGAATATTATTGCTACTTACTTCAAAGTTTTGAATCTGGAAATATCAACATATCGAATTTACTTCAGTGGTTCGACGCGGTTGATGAACGCTACGAACGTGTTGTACAAACCAGTATCAAAATGATTCAAAAAAATTTAAAGTTTGCCTCAATTGATATTATTCCTGCAAATACCTTTGGCGATTTGGAAAGTTTTATCCGTCATAATGTGACTAGCGGTAAAATACCTTCGCTTCAGGATGCAATGAGATTGATGGCAGAAAAATATCCTTTGTGGAATAAAATTTTGAACCATTTCAAACCCCAAAATTTTGTTGATTTGACCCGTCTAAGTTACGTCTATGAATATATCTCTGCTGGAAAGTCAGTCAGTCGGCATGACGATACATTATGTTTAGCCATTGAGGCTTATCACGAATATCCGATATTAGATTATGCTAAATTGTACATAGAATCGGCTCACGCTAATTCGGTACACGTTCATGCTATGTATCCGATGAAACAAATTGCTTTATATACTGCAAATGATGACGGTGAAATGATTCCGACTGGTCTTTACAAAAATCGTCCACACCCTAATATGCAAGACGTACATGGCAACATCATTGATATAAAGCTAGAATTTCTTAAACTTTTCGATTGTCTCCAACCCAACTCCATTCAACATGCAAAATAAAATTAACCGAATTACGCAGGCGATTTTGCGTACACCAAGTCCTGAAAATTGCCAACCGTGGAAAATTGTAGTTCAAGGCAATAAATTAGAAGTTTTTCACCTATCTGAACACGCCAAATTAGGCATGATGCCCGATTATATGTCAGTAGTCGGATTAGGCATGGTGGCGGAAGGTTTAACTTTGGCGTGTAGTGAAGAAAATTTGCGTGTTGAAATCACTTACTTTTTAAAAGAGCGTTCAGGCGAAACGCCGTGGCTAGTTGCCGAACTTGGCGAGAGTGATGTTGTTGCTGATCCTTTAGCAAAAGGAATTTTTCTTCGCCACACGGATAGACGTTGTTATGTCGGTGGTAGGCTAGATGATTCGGTTTTTCAGGAAATACGTCAAGAAGTCAACAGACTAGAAGGTGTTAATCTTTATCTGAGCGACAAATACTCTAAGGAATATCTTGAATTGTTGCAGAATGCTAATCAGATTGTGATGAAATGGTCTGAATTGCGTCATGATTTCAACAAATGGACACGCTTTACTGATAAAGAAATTGAAACAACTCGTGACGGAATGAATTGGCGTAGTTTTTTGCGGGGTTCAGAAAATTGGATTTATTATTTACGTTCTCGTATTTGGTGGTTAGCTATTCAACTTGATTGGTTTCCTGCTTGGTGGATGAAACTGGAAACATTTTTTTTCGATGACTCAGGTGATTTATCTCCCTCGAATTATGATGATGGTGCGTGCATCGGCTGTGTTACCGTCAAATCAGATGATGTGGAAAATTTAGTATCATTAGGTCGCTTAACACTCAGAATATGGCTTTTGTTGAATTTGCGGGGTTATGGTTTCCAACCATTATGTACTTTAGCGAGTCCAATCTATGCCGAACGTATTGGTCAGCCATATCTTCCCGAACAATTAGCACCTCTCATGAACGGTGGATACGAAATTTTACAACGTATGTTTAGTTTTCCTGATGATGAAGTCCCGTTTTTTTATTTTCGAACGGGATTATCTATGGGCGAATATCCGAAAAATACAAAAAGTCTACGTCGAAGTGAAAATGTTGTGCTAAATGACATGACAGCAAAGCGTTCTTCACCGTTATGATTCACGCATTGATAATTGCTGGCGGCATAGCTTATGCCGGCTACAAATCTTACAAAGAAAATAAAAGTGCCGCTGCTGCCAAATATCTTCAAAAAAATTCCGATATAAGTTTGATTGAAGGAAATTTACCTGCTCTGGAAAATATCAATACGCTCAAAATAACGGATTCAGAAATTAACCATTATTTGAAAATAGCATCAACCGCACTGGGTTTTTCTATTTTTGGGGCGTTGTGGTACCAGCCATTTAGTTTACTAAGTGTTCCCCTGTTAATGTATTCTGCACAACCTGTATTTCAAGACGCATTTACCAGTGTGATATACGAAAAGACAGTTAGATCCAGCACGGTAGATTCCATTATTGTAGTAGGCGCATTGGGAACACATTATTTTGTTGCCTCTTCTCTCGCGACCCTTTTATTTTTTCTGGGTAATAAACTATTACTCAAAACAGAAGATCGCTCAAAAAAAGAATTGGTAAGTATTTTTGGTCGGCAACCCAATTCGGTATGGCTTTTAGACGGGGATGTAGAAATTGAAATTCCCTTTGACACACTTCAAGTAGGCGACGTAATTGTCATTCAAGCGGGAGAAATGGTGCCTATTGACGGCACAGTTGTTAATGGAACGGCGACTATAGATCAACACGTTTTGACTGGCGAGGCACAGCCCGTTGAAAAAGAAGAAGGCGACACTGTCCTCGCTGCGACTATGGTGAATAGTGGCAAAATTTTTGTCCGAGTTGACCATGCAGCAAAAGAAACTACCGCCGCTAAAATCGCTCAAATTTTACAAAATACCGCCGATTTCAAATCGTCTATTGAAGTTAAAGCCACTCAATTTTCAGATTCAATGGCAATTCCATCCGTGATATTAGGTGGATGCACGTGGGCAGCACTCGGACCAGTGAGTGCTACAGCGGTTATAAGCTGCAATTTCTCGTTGAACGCTCGAATGATTAGTCCGCTGAGTGTTTTAAATTTCTTAGAAGTTGCGTCTGCATTGGGAATTTTAGTTAAGGATGGGCGTTGTTTAGAATTGCTTCCTGACGTGGATACCATCGTATTCGACAAAACCGGAACGCTCACTTCAGATGAACTTCACATAGAAAAAGTGCATGTGTTGGATGCGCTTTCTGTCGATACCGTTGTTCAATACGCTGCTACCGCCGAGCATAAGCAATCTCACCCTGTTGCTAAAGCAATTATAAAATACGCAAAAGATTTACAAGTAACGTCCCTTTCGTTTGAAAATGCACACTATGACATCGGTTCTGGAATCAAAGTTCAAATAGACTTCAATACCGTTCATGTGGGCAGTGACCGATTTATGAAAAACGAAGCTATTACAAACTTAGACGGCGATGAAATTAAAAAAATTCAGCATCACTGTCAGGAAAATGGATACATGCTTGTGTATGTGGCGTTCAATAAAAAATTAGTCGGCGTAATTGAACTTCATGTCACGATTCGTCCAGAAGCGAAAAAGATAATTGCCTTCTTTAAATCAAAAGGGATAACAACTTATATTATCTCCGGTGATCATGAATCGCCTACGGCTAGACTTGCTCAAGAGCTGGGCGTGGACAAATACCATTCTAAAATTTTGCCACAGGATAAAGCGCGGATAATCCAAGAGTTGCAAGCGCAAGGAAAATCCGTTTGTTTCGTGGGAGATGGCATCAATGATACGGTAGCCTTGAAAACATCTAACGTATCAGTATCAATTCAAGGCGCGTCTACGGCTGCCATTGATACGGCAGGGATTGTATTGATGGACGGCACACTGAATCATTTACCTGCCCTATTTGATATTGCAGAAGAAATGCACAAAAACATTGATACTGGATTTAAAACGGTTTTGATTCCTGGCGTTGTCGGAATTGCCGGAGTTCTACTGTTCGATTTTAAAATATACGCAACGCTTGTTTTGTATATGTTAAGCCTTGGAGCAGGAACGTTTAATGCCATGCTCCCTGTGCTGCAAAACAGAAAAGATGAAAAATAATGAGCAGCAATTGCTCAATGTTTCGATAATCCAAAAACATCTAACCAAATGTTAAACGTCAACACAATCATCAACAAATCGTCATCGAACGTTTGATTGATATTGAAACTATCCGCCCGATAGATTTTTTTCAGCCGTTCAATCACATCGGGATTGAAATAGCCTTGACGTTTAATGCGTTCATACGACAACAAATCATCTAACCATTCATTATTTTGCCGCAATAAATTCGGACTACCGGGCGCAACAAAACTGAATTTTGTGCGGTTAATTACTTCATCGGGTACATAACGTTTCGCCACCTGTTTTAAAATATATTTCTCCTGCATATTCTTAACGAGGAACTGTGGTGGAATCGTTTTCGCACAAGCGATAACATCAATGTCTAAAAAAGGATAACGCGCTTCAACTGAATTCGCATACGCCACTCGATCGCCATGATCTGCTAATAAGTGATCTGACATTCGTAGTTTAAAATCTAAATACGAGCGTTTGTGAATCGGATGCCGTCCGCGTAATTTACTCACATCAACGGGTGTTTGGCGCGTACATTCAAAAGTTTCCGCTTGCTCTAAAACACGTTGCGAATACAACGCCCGTTTTGTTTCTTTGAAAGCATGATAATTTTTCTCGTAAAAAAATGGTTCCCCCCAGCATTCTTCTTGCAATTGCGTTTCGAGCATTCCTTCCAAACTAAAATCATCTTGTTCACGATTACCGTCTAAACGATAACCAACGTAACCTGCAAATAATTCGTCCGCGCCTTCGCCTGTTAACACAACTTTCAATCCTTGTGCTTTTACCAACGAGGACAAGGCTAATGAACAACTGTTATACGATTCTTTCAATGGCGTTTCAGCGTGAAAAATCATACGCTGCAAACGTTCTGCAATATGTTCACCATCAAAAATTGTTTCGTGGTGAATCGAATTCACTTGTTTCGCCATCAATTGTTGATAATGACGTTCGTCAATTGCCTTTTCATTAAAGCCAATCGAAAACGAATGGCGTTGTTTTTCAGGCGACAAATCGTGAACTAACCCCGCAATCAGTGAAGAATCCAAACCGCCACTTAAATAAAATCCTACTGGCACATCGGCATGAAGTCGGTAATTCACCGCTTTTCGCATCGCCGCATCTAAACGTTCAATGCAATCTTGTTCAGACGCTTTATTATCCAATTCTGATTCGAGCGGATAATTCAAATCCCAGTATTCATGAACTTTAACGTCACCTTGTTCAACCAAAATAAAATGCCCCGGTTTCAACGCATGAATGTTTTGAAACATGGTGGTTGGACTGACCAAACCAGGAAAAGTCAGAATTTGATCCAAACCTGTTAAATTAACATTTCGTTCGACATTCGGAACTTCCAAAATGGCTTTGATTTCAGAACCAAAAATAAAACGCTGTTGCGAGACGGTATAAAACAACGGGGCAATGCCGACGTGGTCTCGCGCCAACAACAAACGTTTTTTATTTTTGTCATACAGCGCGAACGCAAATTGCCCGTTCAAATGTTGCAATAACTCCACACCGTATTGTTCATACAAATGCAAGATGACTTCAATATCACACGCGGTTTTAAAACGATGTCCTTGTTTGATTAAACCGGCTTTCAATTCTTGATAGTTATAAATTTCACCGTTGCAAATCAACACCAATGAATCGTCTTCATTACTAATCGGTTGATTGCCGCTGCTTAAATCGATAATCGACAAACGACGAAAGCCTAATCCTAAACCCGCTTCTAAATAAAAACCGTCATCATCAGGACCGCGATAAGTAAACGTATCGACCATCGTTTTTAATAACGCTCGTTCAACAGATTGCGCTTCCGTTAAATGATAAATTCCTGTTATGCCGCACATTTAAAAATCCTCGTCCAAATCCATCATCGATTGTAAGAAATCAGCATTTTCAGTCGTGGTTGTTGGCTGGTAAAAATCAGCCAACAGCACATCCCCCCTGCCCCCCTTCAAAGTGGGGTTCTCAGCCAACATTTGTTGCAAATAGCTAACGACACGTTGCAAATAAACGTTAATCGTATCGGATGTAAATAAGGCAGCGTTGTACGTCATTTGTAAAAGCAATCCATCATGCGGCATCGCTAACAATGTCAGCGGATAATTATTATGCTCAAAGGCTTTAACCGAACGTAACCGTAACGGTTGATTTTCGTCGAGCAAGGCTTTATCAATCGGGTAATTTTCAAAAATAAAAATGCTATCAAACGAGACCGATGTTCCTGACCATTTTTTAATATCCGCCAGCGACGAGTATTCAAATTGTTGCATCGTAAATTGTTTGGTTTGAATCGCTTTAAGCCAATCCGATAAGCGCGTATTTCGCTCTAATTTCAAATGTAGTGGCAACGTGTTAATGAACAGACCTGCAATGGTTTCGATATTTTCCAAATCGTTGGCGCGTCCAGAAACAGTAATGCCAAAAATAATTTCATCATTCCCCGTAAATTCAGCAACGACTAATGCCCATGCCGCTTGCAACAGCGTGTTTAAGGTTACGCCAGATTGTTGTGCTAACAATGTCAACGCAACACAATCCGTTTCAGAAATTTTCTCGAAGGCTTCAACGTAACCGTGTTGAGCCGTTTGTTCGAATTGCCAATGACTAACACTTGCATCATTTAGCGTGTCATACCAAAAACGTTGTGCGCGTTGTTGATTTTGACTTTCTAACCACGCAATATAATCACGATATTGTGCGACGACGGGTACAACGGGATTTGCGTCAGCGACTAAAGACGAATAAACCTGCAACACATCTTTTAGAATTAACGCCACGCTCCAACCATCTAACAAAATATGTGAATGTGTCCACAGCAAACGCCATAAGCCGTTTGGTAATTGAATCAACGTCCAACGCATCAACGGCGATTGCGTTAATTCAAATAGAACTTTTCTATCGGCACTAACGAATGGTTGCCAATGTTGTTCGATATTTTCAGCGTTAATTTCACGCCAATCGAAATTTTGCCACGGCAACGTTGTTTGTTTTGACACGATTTGCAACGGTCGCGTCAAACCTTTCCAAATGACGGCGGTGCGTAAAATACTGTGTCGTTGTTGAGCAACGCGCCACGCTTGTTGAAATAACGCGACGTTCATCACGCCTTCAAAGTCATAACTCAATTGTTCAAAATAAACATCCGCCTCGCTGTCACTTAACGCATGAAATAACATGCCTTCTTGCGTTGAAGACAAGGGATAAGCCGCTTCTAATTCTGGATATTGTGTTTGCAAATGTGCCAATTCTGTTGCGTTCAATTCCGCTAACGAAAAATCACCTGTTCCCAATGTCGTAATTAAATTATCAACCGCTATTTGGAATGTTTGTGCAATCGTTTCAATCGTTTCCGGTTTGTGAACATTCGTACTGTAGACAAAATCAATTTTCAATTTTCCTTGAT
Source organism: Methylococcales bacterium (assembly GCA_028713055.1). Classification (GTDB taxonomy): domain Bacteria; phylum Pseudomonadota; class Gammaproteobacteria; order Methylococcales; family Methylomonadaceae; genus UBA10906. Next base: position 15,913 of record JAQTOX010000003.1, read on the forward strand.
AAACCAACGCATTTATTTCTAACAGATAAGGTCGAACACCTTTTGGACTGTGAGTTGAACCATAATCTTCTTCGGCTAATTCAAACAATCCTGTTGAACTAAAGAGTTGGTCAAATTGCCCTAAATAATTGAACACGACTTGCGATTTTGCAGCAGGAGAAACGTGTTTAAAATATCGCAATACGCCAAAATCCAAACCGTTTTGTGGCAATGCAGATAAAACATTTTTTACATTGCGTAATACGTCACTCAATTCACCTTTGGCATTCATGGCAAATGGGAAAATCGACGTGAACCATCCGCACGTTCTCGAAATATCTAAATCAGAAATCGCTTCGCGTCCGTGACCTTCCAAATCGAGCAACACATTTTCATTTTCACCACGCAAACTCAACACTAACGCAGTTAATAAAATATCTTGAATGCGTTCATTTTTAGCGCGTAATAAAATTTCAGTTTGTGTTTCGTTGAAAATTAACGTGTGACTTTTTGAACTTTCACTGATGTTTTCACCGTTGAAATCACAGCCCAGCGCAAATTGTTTTCCTTCAAAAATAGGCATTTCAATGGGCGAAATGTGCTGACTGTAATTTTGTAAAACGTGCGTCCATTCTGCAAACGTCGCACTTTCAGGCAATTGAACAGTTAAACCTTGTTGAATTTGTTGAAACGCGGTTTCTAAATCTTCCAACAAAATTCGCCACGATACGCCATCAACCACCAAGTGATGCACGATGATAAGCAAGCGTTGTTCATTTTCAGCCAGTTTGAATAACAACGCTTTCATCAGAACGCCGCGTTGTAAATTCAAATCGCCTTGGGCTTGTTCGGCGATTTCAATCAACAAATTCGCGCGTTCTGATTCAGGAAAATCGGTTAAATCGATTTTACTCAAACGCATCGGTTTGTAATTTGGATTTACTCGTTGCTCAGGAATACATGAATCGGTTTGATTGATAAATTGGTATTGCAAACACACATGGTGATTTTGTACAGCTTGCAACGCTTTTTCGACGAAGTCTGACGACAACATTTGACGGCATTTTAAAAAAACAGCCTGATTCCAATAGTTCGCTTGCGTGATTTTTTGTTCGAAAAACCAATGTTGAACGGGACTTAAAATAATGGCATCGTCGGCATTTTGTTTGGGTAAATTTTCAATTGTTGGCAACGTCGAAATGCTTGCTGCACCTGCTTGTGACGCTAATTCAGCAATCGTTTGATGCAAAAATAACTGATTTGGCGCGAGTTTCATGCCCGCACGTTTGGCTTTGCTAATCAATTGAATCGCCAAAATTGAATCGCCGCCCATTTGAAAGAAATTGTCATGAATACTGACTTTTTCGAGTTTCAAAACTTCCGCCCAAAGCGTGGCTAACGTTTTTTCAGCAGCTGTTTGTGGTGCGACAAAATTCGTGTCATCTAATAAAACGTCCCGTTGCGGTTCGGGCAAGGCTTTACGGTCTATTTTGCCATTCACGTTTAACGGCATTTTTTCTAACACCGTGTAATACGTTGGACGCATGTATTCAGGCAAATGTGCGGCAGCTAATTCGCGCAATTGGGGAATCAATTCAGCTGTTGGATTTTTCGCTACAACATAAGCCGCTAAACGCTTGTGTTCATCTTCTTCATGAACGGTAACGACGGTTTCACTGATTTTTTCATGACCCGTTAAGATGGCTTCGATTTCACCTAGTTCAATTCTAAAACCGCGCAGTTTAACTTGCGTGTCGGCACGACCAATATATTCCATATCGCCATTCGCCAGACGTTTTGCTAAATCACCTGAACGGTATAACCGTTGATTTGGAAATTGTGGCAACGTAATAAAACGTTCGCTATTGAGTTCGGGACGATTTAAATAGCCGCGTGCCACGCCATCCCCTGCAACATAAATTTCGCCTTCGGTATCATTTGGAACGACTTGTTGTGCGTCATCCAAAAGATGTAATTCTAAATCAGGAATGGCGACACCAATCAGTTTGCTATTACCTTCCCGAATATCTTGCAACGTGACAGGGCGATAACTGGCATGAACCGTCGTTTCGGTAATACCGTACATATTCACAAGTTGTGGCGATGAATCACCATGTCGAATCAACCACGGTTCTAACATTTTGAAATTCAATGCTTCACCACCAAATGTCACACAACGTAACGACAACGCATCGGCAGGATAATCTTGATCAACACGAACTAATGGTGCGAAAGCAGAAGGCGTTTGATTTAAAAACGTGATTTTTTCATCCACAAGTAATTGGTAAAACTGTTCAGGTGTGCGCGTTGTGATATGTGGCGCGATAACCAAACGTCCACCATAAAGAAATGCGCCCCAAATTTCCCAAACCGACATATCAAAAGCGTAGGAATGAAACAACACCCAAACATCTTGCGAATTGAAGTTAAACCACGTTTCCGTAGATTGTAATAAACGCATCACGTTATGGTGAGTAATCTGCACACCTTTTGGTAAACCTGTCGAACCGGACGTGTACATCACATAACATAACGATTGTGCAGCATCATCCGAATAATCAACGGTTAAATTTTGATCAGAATAATCGTCATAAATTTTTGCTTGTTCAGTCGTTAAATCTATTAAATGTTCAACGTCGGTAAATTTGTTGGTAAATTCACTTTGCGTCAACACAATCCGAGTTTCAGAATCTTTTAGAATGAAATCTAAACGTTCTGACGGGGCGTTAATATCCAAAGGCAAATACGCGCCACCTGCTTTAAGAATCGCTAACAACGCAATGATTAAATTCAAATCACGCTCTAAACAAAGTCCAACAAGTACTTCTGGTTTTACGCCCAAAGATTGTAAATAGTGCGCTAATTGATTGCTGCGAGCATTTAATTCAGCGTAACTCATTGATTCGCCATTAAACGTTAACGCGATGGCGTTGGGATGATTTTCGACTTGCTGTTGAAATTGTTGATGTAATAAATTGTTTTTTTTCATATTGACTTTGAATTAGTGGAAATTTGAGAGTTAAGAGTAAACGCGGGGGTCTTGATGCAAATGGAAATATCTTATTTGTAAGTTTCTGAAAAATGATTGTAAAGAAACCAACCCACGTCTTGAGTTAGTGTAAACGTTATTTTAGCGTTAATAGCATTACCTATTAACGGTATCCAACCTAATACCGATTTGTTAAATATCGCACTGGCATAGCGTTCACAAGCCGCTACAACAAGTGTTCTAGCAGCTTGCGATTCTAATTCTTGATTGAAAAGTGCGGCAAGGTTTTTTGCCATATCCAAATAAAGTTTAGTAAGTGTTGCAATGCCCATACCAGGAACTTGCGAAAAAATGGCTGTTGTCGTGGCAGCCGTTGTCGCAATATCATCAATAATTTTCGTTGCCATCACTTTGCGTTTTTCTTCAGTAGGCGGATTCATTTTAAATTAAACAAATCGCCACCATTAAAACCATCTGGCACTAACACCGTATTTTGCGGGGGCTGTGACGTATCGGTATTGGGATAATCTAATGTGAAATGCAAACCGCGACTTTCTTTACGGTGTTGAGCGCAACGAATAATCAGTTCAGCGACAACGACTAAATTTCGTAATTCCAACAAATCGCTAGTAACGCGGAAATGCGCGTAATACTCGGCGATTTCTTTTTTGAGTAATTCCACGCGATTCATGGCACGGTGCAAACGTTTGTCGGTTCGAACAATCCCAACATAATCCCACATGAAATGCCGTAACTCGTTCCAATTGTGCGAGACAACTACTTCTTCGTCAGAATCACTCACTTGCGATTCATCCCACAGCGGCAAATCTTGAGGCATGGTGAGTTGTGGCAACTTTTGTTTGATGTCTTCGCTCGCTCGCGCTGCAAAAACTAAGCATTCCAAAAGCGAATTGCTTGCCATCCGATTTGCGCCATGAAGTCCTGTACAAGCGACTTCACCAACAGCATACAAGTTTTCAATATCAGTTCGCGCGAAACTATCCGTTAAAACGCCTCCGCACGTGTAATGAGCGGCTGGAACAACAGGAATCGGTTGTTGCGTAATATCAATATCAAATTCCAAACATTGCTGATAAATGTTAGGGAAATGTTCACGAATAAACGCTGCGGGCTTGTGACTAATATCTAAATACACACAGTCGATGCCGCGTTTTTTCATTTCATGGTCAATCGCTCGCGCCACAATATCACGTGGAGCTAATTCGCCGCGTTCGTCGAAATGGTGCATAAACGTTGAACCGTCCGGCAAAATCAAACGTCCACCTTCACCGCGTACCGCTTCGCTAATTAAAAACGAATGTCCCGCTGGATGATAAAGACATGTCGGATGAAACTGCATGAATTCTAAATTGCTAACGCGACAACCGGCTCGCCACGCCACTGCCATGCCATCGCCAGTCGAACTTTGCGGATTAGTGCTATACAAATAGGCTTTACTCGCGCCACCCGTTGCTAACACAATTATTTTTGCGGCAAATGTTTCGACACGCTGTTGCAAACTATTGAACACATACGCCCCGACACAGCGATGATTTTCAATAATTAAGTCGATGATATTATGATTTTCAAAAAGCTCGATGTTTGAATTTTCTTGAGCGCGTTCGATAAGCGACAACGAAACCGCTTTACCGGTCGCATCAGCGGTATGAACGACACGACGGTGAGAATGTCCACCTTCGCGGTTCAAATGGAGTTTAGTTTCACCCGAAATCGTCTGTTCTTCGGTGAATAACACGCCTTGTGCGCGTAACCAATCAATTGATTCTTTGCCGTGATTCACGGTTAATTTCACAATTTCTTCGTTACACAAACCCGCGCCTGAATCGAGCGTATCGTTCAAATGCGATTCCAGCGAATCATTAGCATCGAAAACGGCAGAAATTCCACCTTGTGCGTAGTAAGTGCTACCCGCAGTTAAGGCGAATTTTGACAAAACAGCTACGCGAGTTTTTGCATCCGCGAGTTTTAGGGCTAACGTTAAACCCGCGCCACCGCTACCGATAATTAAAACATCGAAACTGAAATCGTTTTTCACGTTGAACCTATTTGCTGGATTCGTCAAACACACCAAAATTCATAATACGTTGATAACGTGCTTCCAGTAACGCATTTGAATCTTGGTGTTTTAATGCACTTAAATGGCGGGACAAGGTATCTTTTAAATTGTTTGCAGTGATTTTGAAATCACGATGTGCGCCACCTAACGGTTCGCGAACCACTTCATCTAAAAAGCCTTGTTCACGAATTCGATCAGCGGTAATCCCCATTGCTTCGGCGGCAAGTTGTGATTTATCCGCACTTTTCCAAAGAATCGATGCACAGCCTTCGGGTGAAATTACCGAATACGTGCTGTATTCCAACATAATCAAACGGTCGCCCACACCAATCGCCAACGCACCGCCTGAACCACCTTCACCGATAATGGTGCAAATAATTGGAGTTTTAAGTCTCGCCATTTCGAACAAGTTTCGCGCAATCGCTTCGCTTTGACCACGTTCTTCAGCATCAATTCCAGGGTAAGCTCCTGGTGTGTCAATTAAACAAATAATAGGTAACTTAAAACGTTCGGCAAGTTTCATCACGCGCAACGCTTTACGATAACCTTCAGGGCGCGGCATTCCAAAGTTGCGATAAATTTTTTCTTTGGTATCACGTCCTTTTTGATGTCCGATGATAACCACCGGTTCACCGCCCAATTTCGCTAGCCCACAAATAATCGCTGGATCATCCGCATAAGCGCGATCACCATGTAATTCGTGGAAATCGGTAAATATCAAATCAATATAATCTTGCGTATAAGGACGACCTGGATGACGTGAAATTTGTGAAATTTGCCAATCCGATAAATTCGCAAAAATAGATTCAGTTAACGCTTTGCTACGTTCTTCTAATTGTTTCAGTGCATCGGAAATATTGATTTTGTTATCGAACTGCACGTTACGCAATTCTTCAATTTTCGCTTCCAAGACGGCAATCGGTTGTTCAAAATCGAGAAATTTTAAGTCCATATTTTTATATTTTTAAGAGTTAATTTAAAAGTGGCGGATAGTATAAGGCAAATTGAGAAATATGCGCCGCGTCTAATTCGTGCAATCATTCGGTTAAGGGTTGAAAAGTTGTGTTCATTTTGATTCTTCGGTTTTCACTTCCATCAATTCAATAATCCGTTTTAACAACGCAATTTCTTTGTTTTTTTCAGAATTTAGAAGTTGGGATTTTTCAAATTCACTTTTGAGTTGTAGATAATCTAAGGATTGATGAATGTTGCACCAATTTTGTTGATTAGTTTGCACGCTTCCAAAATTGTTAAAAACATTTGTTTCTTTTTTATCGAAAAGTTCTGATAACTCAACACCAAATAATTCTGAAAGTTGCTCAAGTTTGGATAATTTAATGTCGTTTTTGCCGCGTTCTAAATCGCCATAACCATTAACAGACATATCGAGTTTTTCTGCTAAGTATTCTTGCGTCCAACCTTTGGCTAATCTCACAAATCGTATTTTTTCATGTACTGACATTCAACACCCAATTCTAACGACAAAATAACAAGTTGAGCTTGATTGTAGCCTATTGCAAAGAATTTAATAATGCACGCTCTGTTAATTTCAAAATAGGTTACAAATAATGAAGAAACTTATAGCCGTTTGTTTGGCAATTACGGGGATTTTCGCAAGTAGTTTTGCAAATGCCGCCACTGGTATTGTGAAAGGAAAAGTAGAATTTATACGCACACATGATGCGTCTCAACAAGGCGACGTATGGAAACCACCTATTTTTTGGTTCACTTTAAAGGGTGTGTCTAAGGCTGGGGCATGTCCTAAATGGGTAGAAGGAAAAGTATTATTCGTTGCTAAAGATAGTCAGGCTTTCAACTTAGTTTCTGATGCACTGAATAGTGGAAAAGAAGTAGCAGTAGCTTTTAATGATACGGTCTTGCATGGTGATAGTTGGTGTGCAGCTAGTTATATAACAGTTGGTTCACCACCTCCGTTGTACTGAGTTTCGTATTTTTAAAAAAAGCCCCGACTTGCATCACAGCAATCGGGGCTTTTTTTTCGTCAAAATTTCCACGTTTCCTTTTTAAAGATTTTTAGCGCGATTAAGGGAGAAATCCGCAGTCTTAAAGGATATTCTTTTTCAATATCCCGTTATATTTAATACCTTTGTTTTATAAGATATTTTTCTTTCGGATTATTCGACATTTAGGGCGTTCAGTTTTTCAATTATGGTATGGCGAGCGTGTAATAATTACTGATAACGATGTTGCCGTTGCAAAATTTAATGCTAATTTTCGTCAAAAATTAAAAATTTCGTTTTATGAAATTTTTTAATCTTGTTTTATCCTGTTTTATACTTGTTTTAAGATAGAAAATTACTATATTTTTCAATATGTTGAAATAGAATTAAACGACAAATTCTTTTTATAAGACGACAGATTCTTTGCATAAGACGACAAAAATTTCGTATTAAACGACAAATTCTTTGCTAAATCGTCATTTATAAGACGACAAATTCTTTGTATTAGACGACCTTAATTTTTTACGTCGCTTTTTATGTTACACTGCTCGAAATATCATTATTTAGGTGGGTTTATGGAACATAAAAATTTAACCGTTTGCAAAGCAAATAATGTCATTGAAGCGGGTTACAAACTGAGCTTGAACGAACAAAGGGTTGTTTTAGCGTGCATTGGTCAGGTCAACTCGATGGAAGAATTGTTGAAAACTGATGAGTTTGAATTGTCGGCTAAAAATTTTGCCAAGTTATTTTCTGTTTCTGATGAAAATGCTTATCAAGCATTAACTGAGGTCACTGAAAGTTTATTCAATCGTTATGTGGTGGTCGAAAATCCTTATCCTAATCGTCCGCGTGTTAAGCGTTTAAAAATGCGGTGGATTAGTTCTATTAAGTATTTACCAGACGAAGGAAAGGCGATTCTGTGTTTTTCTCAAGATATGCTTCCTTATTTGAGCGAACTAAAAGGCAGTTTCACTCGTTACAAATTGGAACACGTCGGTAAAATGACTTGTATTTATGCGATTCGGTTGTATGAATTACTGATGCAATGGAAAAGCACCGGTAAAAGAGAAATTGACATTGACTGGTTAAAAAAACAATTTCAACTTGATGAAAATTATGATCGTATGTTTGATCTAAAAAAACGTGTTCTTGACCCCGCTATTAACGACATCAACAAAAATTCAAACTACAACGTCTCTTGGACACAGCGTAAAACGGGGCGACGAGTCACACATTTAACATTTGAATTCAGTGAAAAATTACCACTCGTTCCCGAAAAACCAAAAAAGAAAACAACGGTGAAAGCGAAAACCGAAGATGTGAAACCAACTGACAACATCGATTATTTTGCAGATATGCGTAAACGATTCGGCGATGTGATTACAGCCGCGATTCCCGAAGAAATCATCGAAATTTTAAAAGCACAAGGGCGTTGGTAATAATTCTTTGCCACATTTTTGATATTCGTTCGGCTAACGGTTGAAAAGAAGTATTCATTTTGTAACTTCGTTTAATTTTTGTTTAATTCGTCGTCGTGCATCTTCAGACAAAAAAACGCCCGCCGCTTTTTCATTCGCCAACTTAAACGCTTTTTGTAAAAAATTAAGCTGTTTCACATAGCAACGACAACGTTTGCACATCATCAAATGCACCGTTAATTCCATTTTTCGATACCACAAAATACGTCCATCTAAACGTGTCGAAGCCAATTCAGTAATGTTTTTGCACGAAAGCATTAGACTTCTCCTTTATCGAACCAATTGGTTTCTAAACATAGCCGTAATTTCATGCGTGTTCTGGATAACGCCACCCACAATTGGTTTGCGTTTCCAATCGCTAAAATTTGGCAACATTCTTCGGTTGAAACACCGTCGATTCGCATCATAAATAAACGCGCCATTGTTTCGGGTAAACGCGATTTGCATTGTTCAAAAATTCGCCAAAATGCTTGATTGTCAAAATCTTTTTCTGGCGTTTGCCAATTAATTAAATCAACTTGCCAATGACCATTCTCGTCAAATTGGTAAGCTACCACATCGTCACCAAAATCAGAATCCGTTAATAACGGCAATTCGCGTTGTGTTTTACGGTAATAATCGACGAGTTTATTTTTTAAAATACCGACCAACCAAGAACTGACGGCGGATTGATGATTGAAATTTTTGACACCTTGCAAGGCAGCAAGCAACGTATCTTGTACGAGGTCTTCTGCAACAGATTCGGAACGAACGCGAGATAAAGCGTAACGATAAAGCAGGTCGCCGTAATCGGTTAGCCAATCAGCAGGATTGAGAGAGTTTTTTTGCATCAAGGCATTATCCAAACGTTTTAAAAATTAGAATTGTAGAAGATAACGCCTCAACATACGGTGGGATTATTTATTTTGCAGGCATTTCCATTGTGCCGTCCATTTTTTTACCTCCACATTTGCCTTCTGGGGCTTTCATCATTTCGCCTTCGGCAGGCTTCATGTCACCATCCATTTTTTTGCCACCGCATTTACCCTCGGCATTTTTCATGTTGCCTTCCATTGCTTTTTTATCTGCCCCGCATTTTGCTTCACCACAACCACCTTCTTTCTTTTTCATGTCCGTTGCATCAGCTTCGGCTAATTGCATATAGCCTTGACTGAGTTCAGTTACGCCAAAATCAGCATGAGCCGCCGTTGATGCAATACCAGCCAATAAAGTTGCACCTAACGTTAAAGCGAATGGGGTTTTGTTTAATTTTTTCATGATTGTTCCTTTTGTTGGATTGGTAAAAAGCCCATCAATTTGATAAAGCTGTCGGTTAGTCGTGTGACGTTGCAGAACCTTACCGTCAAATCGAAATTTTTATTTGTTGAAAGTCACAACAGGAAAACCATTAAGTTCATCACTGTGTAACCAAACCATTTCATTCGCCGCGTGCATGGCACCTGCGGTGTCGAATTTATTTTGATTAGCTTGCCATGCGTTATTTTTCCAAGTAATCGAAGCCGCAAAAACAGGCGCGATTTTAGTCGGCAATGGTGTTGTTGGATAACGATAATCGAGAGTTGGTTGTTTGGTGTCATAAGGACTTTTCATTTGCGCGACATCTGGAGCCGAAAGCTGTAAGCCACTCAAGTTAATCGTTCCTTCCCACCACGCAGTAAAAATATTTTTTGCAGCGGTTTGATCAATACGTTTGTCTAAAAATAAATCAGCGGCATTAAACGCGCCGACAATCTCACCCACGCCGTCAATGGTCAATGTTGTTGTGCCTTTTAAAACACCATGAGCTGTATCGAACCCGGTGGTCATTTTTTTGAAAACGGTAGCGGCGGTTGTCAAATAGGTTTCCGTTTTCGTGGTACGTCCCACTTCAATCAATCCGCGCACTTGGTAAGCCGAATCAGTGGGATTTTTAGCGGTCAATTTTGCTAGCTTATTTCCCCAGTTCGTGACGGCATTTTTTGCGTTAACAAGCTCCGTATTGTCTTGGGTAACGCTTGCATACCAAATAACCGATTGAATGGCTAAACTCAAATCACGAATGGTGGTCGGCTTAGAATTTAACACTTTTGTAAAATGAGATGCCGCCATGCTTGAAAACATATCCGCTGTCATTTTGTCGGTATAACGATTTTCAGCAGGATAATTTTGAACATCAGCACGCACGCCTTCGTTATTGGTTTGACTGGCAGAAGAATAAACGTTTGCACCGTCGCTCAATGCAATCAATAGCGCGTAATCGCCCGCTTTGGGCATTTCATAATCTACCATGTTTTCGCTATATGCTTGCATTTGCATTTTTGCCATGAGCGCGAGCATCACGCCGGCAAACCGTTCGTTTGCACCAAAATTATCGACGTTGGCTTGACCAAAATGCGCGTTGCGATGAAAGGCTTTTGCCCACTCTAATTCTTTAACAATCGTCCACGCACTGGCTTCGTTTGATAGCGTTTTTGAATAACTTTGCCATTTTAACGTTGAAAAATCCTTTTGATTTGGCGTAGTGAGATAGTGTGGGTTGCCACTTTTATAAACAGTCATCAGCATTGTCGGATTAACGGGCGGGGTCACGGGATTGTCAACACTTGCGCCCACTGACTTCATCAAATCTGGCATCATCGGCATTATTTTTTCCATCGGAATCGCCATTCCCATACCGCTTTGCATAGAAAGAGCCGTCAAGTTGTAACGCGAATACCAATAACCTTCTTCATTTGCAGTGGTTGGTAAAAAATCTTTTTCTTGTCCGACAATAAAACTTGTCGCGGTTGTAACTGGCGTGGCATAAACGTTGGTTGATGCAATTAACGTTGCGCTTAATGTGAGAGCTAAATTTGTGTAGTTCATGATTATTTTTTGTTTGAAGTGAAAATTTCCCGCCGTCTGACGAGAGTCACTTACTTAGTCGCACCGTTTGGCAAAACCTTACCGTCAAATTAAAAAAATTTTGTAAGGTTTGAAAAATTCATACGACTAACCGTTGCGAATAGTTTTTTAACTGGCGGGAAATAGGTAAATGAACGATTTTTTAAATAAAGCGCAATGCTGTTTCAACGAGGCAAATAAAGCCGATTTTTTAGCTCCACTGTTTTTACGTTTATACCTTGCGCCGATTATGTGGACGGCTGGCACGAAAAAATGGCAGAACTTTTCAGATACGGTAGCCTGGTTTGGAAATGACGATTGGGGTTTAGGATTGCCGTTTCCAACATTACTTGTGGCTTTTGTGACGATGGTAGAGATTTTTGGCGCGATTTTTTTGTTAGTGGGTTTTGCGGTGCGTTGGATTTCAATTCCGTTATTTTTCACGATGATTGGCGCGGCGATTACGGTGCATTGGCAAAATGGTTGGCTGGCGATTGCCGAAGCAGATGGTTTTTTTGCGAATGTTCGAACAATGGAAGCCGCAACGCGCCTTGCGAAAGCAAAAGAAATTCTGCAAACGCACGGCAATTACGAGTGGCTAACAGAAATGGGAAATTTTGTGGTGCTAAATAATGGCGTGGAATTCACGGCAACCTACGCCATTATGTTATTGACCTTGTTTTTTATTGGTAGTGGGCGTTATGTCAGTGTGGATTATTGGTTAAGTCACAAACAACTTAATTCCAACAAATACTGACCATAAGCCGTTTTAGACAATGTGGCGGCACGCATTTTCAAATCTGCTGCCGTCATCCAACCATTATTAAATGCAATTTCTTCTAAACACGCCACTTTTAAGCCTTGACGATGTTCAATCGTTTGCACAAATTGCCCCGCTTCAAGCAAGCTATCGTGTGTTCCTGTATCGAGCCACGCAAAACCGCGTCCAAAAATCTCAACGTTTAATTCGCCCGCGTTTAAATACGTTTGATTGACTTCGGTAATTTCGAGTTCACCACGCGCAGACGGTTTAATAGTTTTTGCAATCTCAATCACGCGATTGTCGTAAAAATACAAACCGGTCACAGCAAAATTTGATTTAGGTTGTTTCGGTTTTTCTTCAATCGAAATGGCTTTTTTATTATCGTCAAATTCCACCACACCAAAACGTTCGGCATCTTTGACTTGATAACCAAAAACCGTCGCGCCCGTTTCACGTTGCAAAGCCTGTTTCAAACTGGCAGAAAATCCGTGTCCGAAGAAAATGTTGTCGCCCAAAACCAGGCAAACATTGCTCTCACCAATAAATTCTTCGCCAATTAAAAACGCTTGTGCCAGCCCATCTGGTTTGGGTTGCACGGCATATTCGAGGTGAATGCCAAACTCTGAGCCATCGCCTAGCAAATTTTTAAAATTTTGTTGGTCTTCGGGCGTGGTGATAATCAAAATGTCTCGAATTCCTGCCAGCATCAACACCGACAAGGGATAATAAATCATCGGCTTGTCGTAGACAGGCAAAAGTTGTTTTGACACCGCTTTGGTAATTGGATGCAAACGAGTTCCTGCGCCACCCGCTAAAATTATGCCTTTCCAGTTCATGCGTTTTCCTTTAAACCTAAGCGTTCACGTTGATAACTACCGTCTTGAATATGCTGACACCACTCCAAATTATCTAAATACCACTGCACCGTTTTTCGCAAACCGGTTTCAAATGTTTCTTGTGGTATCCAGCCTAATTCACGCGCAATTTTGCTTGCATCAATGGCATAACGCAAATCGTGTCCAGGTCGGTCTGTGACGTAAGTAATCAACTCGGCGTAATTTTTAATATCGTTCGGTTTATTGGGTTTTAATTCATCGAGAATTTCACACAACGTTTGCACAACGGTTAAATTCGTTTTTTCGTTGTGACCACCAATGTTATAGGTTTCGCCAATTGTACCTTTTTCAAGCACCGTTAATAATGCTCGCGCATGGTCATCGACATAAAGCCAATCGCGGATTTGTTGTCCATTGCCATAAACAGGCAACGGCTTTCCTTCGAGGGCGTTTAAAATGACGACGGGAATCAATTTTTCGGGGAATTGAAAATGCCCGTAATTATTTGAACAATTTGTCACAATAACAGGTAAGCCGTAAGTTCGTTGCCACGCACGAACGAGATGGTCAGAACTGGCTTTTGAAGCAGAATACGGCGAACTCGGTGCATACGGCGTGCTTTCGGTGAATAAATCATCTGTGCCATGCAAATCACCAAATACTTCATCGGTCGAAATATGATGAAAACGAAACGCCGCTTTTTTTGTCGACTCTAAATTTATCCAATATTGCCGCGCTGCTTCGAGTAACGTGTAAGTGCCGACAATGTTGGTTTCAATAAACGCCGCAGGTTTATCAATCGAACGGTCAACATGCGATTCGGCGGCAAGGTGCATCACTGCATCGGGTTGATAATTCGTAAATAATTCACGGATTTTTTCACCGTCGCAAATATCGACTTGTGCAAACGCATAACGTGAATTTTCTGAAACCGAAACCAGCGATTCTAAATTTCCCGCATACGTTAATTTATCTACGTTTAAAACGCTGTGTTGCGTGTCGTTAATTAAATAACGAATCAGCGCAGAACCAATAAATCCCGCGCCACCTGTGATTAAAATTTTCATTTAAGTTCTTCCAAACAAAGTTTGAGCGTGTCTTCCCACGTCGGCATGATTAAACCAAAACGTTGCGTTAAACGTGCTGTCGAAAGGCGTGAATTCGCCGGACGTTTTGCTGGCAATGGATAAGCTGACGTTGGAATGGGATTGATAACACGATTTTTAAATTCGTAATTTTGCAAACGCGCCAATTCAACAATTTTTTCAGCAAAACCGTGCCACGACGTTTTGCCAGAGCTGGTTAAATTATAAATTCCGGACACGAACGTTTTTGTGACACGCTCTTGTTGGGCATGTTTTAAAATATGCGCCGTGGTTTCCGCAATCAAACGCGCCCACGTTGGCGCACCGATTTGGTCAGCGACAATGTTGAGTTCTTCACGTTCGGCGGCAAGTCGCAAAATACTTTTCACAAAATTTTGTCCACGCGATGCGAAAACCCACGTCGTGCGTAAAATCAAATAATCCGCGCCGCTGGCTTGAATAGTTTGTTCACCAGCCAATTTACTTTCACCGTAAACATTCAATGGATTGGTCGCATCGTCTTCATCATAAGGCGCGTCTTTTGTGCCATCGAAAACATAATCGGTTGAATAATGAATCAGCAACGCATTCAAACTTTTTGCTTCTTGCGCTAACACCTCAACTGCTTGTGTGTTAATTAAGAAAGCTAAATCACGTTCCGTTTCAGCTTTATCGACAGCCGTGTACGCGGCGGCATTCACAATCACGTCGGGGCGAATGGTTTGGACGGTTTCACGCAATTTTTCTAAATCCAAAAAATTAGCTTGTTCACGATTTAACGCCACGACTTCGCCCAACGGCAATAAGGTTCGTGCCAATTCCCAACCCACTTGTCCATTGCAACCGGTAAGTAAAATTTTCATGCAAAAACCTCGGCATCACTCAACGCTAAACCTTGGGCATCTTTTGCAGACAAAAGCGGTTCGCTAATTCCCCACTCAATCCCAATTTCAGCATCATCCCAACGCACGCAACGTTCAAATTGTGGTGCGTAATAATCAGTCGTTTTATATAAAAAATCTGCCGTTTCTGATAACACCAAAAAACCATGTGCGAAACCAGCTGGTACCCAAAATTGGCGATGATTTTCACCACTAAGTTCCACGCCATGCCATTTCCCAAACGTCGGTGATGATTTTCGCAAATCGACGGCGACATCAAATACACTGCCGCTGACCACTCGAACTAATTTTCCCTGCGGTTGTTGAATTTGATAATGCAGACCGCGTAACACGTTTTTACTCGAGCGCGAATGATTGTCTTGCACAAAGGTGACATCCAGTTTGGTGAGATTTTGAAAGGTTTTTTGATTAAAACTTTCCAAAAAAAAGCCACGCGCGTCACCAAAAACTTTGGGTTCAAAAATAAATAAATCAGGAATAGGTGTTGTGATGAGATTCATGAGAATTGGGAATTGAGTAATAAATTTGAAGCGCAACCATACCAGATTTTGATGTGATTTTCTGCTCTAAGGTATACAAAAAGAGCCGCTTTTTTCACCACTATTTTCCATTTCGTTAATCTAATCTCAAGATATGTGTATCGAATTTTAACGTTTCATTTTTCTGTACGTCCTTCATATCATGCAACGACATTGCATGTTCTCAACATGTTCAAATTTTCTACTGATAACTTAATGAAGGTAAAAACATGAATCTATCAAACGCAAAACCCAATTTTTTATTGATAACATTATTGTCCTGTACAGCAACTGCTTTGGTATCTACGGCTCAAGCTAATGAAACACCGAAGAAATATAAACATGTAAAATCTGTTGTTACTTCAACTGCACCCTATTCCCTTGAGCGCATCAATGAAAAAGTTAATGCCTTGGAGTCTCAACTACAGGCAGTGCAAGCTGAAAATCGCAACTTAAGAGCGGTGGTGAACCGTCCGCATGTAGATCAAGACACCGCAAAAGTTCAAGAATTAGAAGCATGGGCGAATTCTGTTAAAGCGGAAGGCACAACAAAAGGCAGCAAAGACAATCTCGTGTTTTTCCGTGGTGGTTATAACCATGCAAATAACGGTCGTGGTGGCATAACAGGTGCGAATGCAGGTGGCGGTCTTTTAGGTAGTAAAGATTTGGGCGTAAGTGGCGACCCATTAGCAGGCGCAAATCCAGTTCCACAAGACGCTTGGTATTTTGGTGCAGGCTTTGATTGGAGTTTGAATGATGGCTTATTTGGTTTAGCTCCCAAAGGCACAGAATTATTTGCTGAGTTGATGTTCGACTACAAAGAATTCCAAGATAGAATTCCTATCCCTTTAACAAGTCAAGGTGTAACAGTTAGTCAATTTACGTTAGCTGCCTCGCCAAAAGTTAAATTATTCAAAGGTAGCGATTTCCGTCCTTGGTTGATTCCAGCAGGTCTTGAAATCAATGTGATTAGTCCACCATCATCTGGCGTAACTTATATCAATCCAGGTATTCAATTTGGTGCTGGGGCAGACTATAAAGTTTGGAAAGATTTATATGCTGGCGTTGACGCACGTTATCACTTGAGTCTTGATGCCAATGATGGCGTAAGAACTGACGGTGTTTCTGCTGGTGGCTATTTAGGCTTTGGTTTTTGATGCTAAAACTACCAACCATTAAACTGGTTTAATGGTTGGTAGTTTACAAAAACGCAACGATACCAAATGTTGATGTCAATAACTCACACGCACGCCGACTTCTGCACTTCGCCCTGCTTCAGGTGCAAAATTTCGCAAATACGACACCGAACTACGGATATTTTCGTCCAATAAATTTTTCCCTTTGGCGAATAACAAAATCTCTGAATTCGCAAAACTGGCAAGTTTATATTGCGTGCCGATGTTCAATAACAAATAAGCGGGGGTTGTGGTTTCATTTTCACCCGCGTGCGTTTGCGCTTCGCCGCGTGTGAAACGGAGATTGCTTGACCAATCATTTTTTTCATAATTGATTTGTGCGCCATAACGTAACGGTGGCATTCGAGGAACGTCTTTGCCATTTTCAAACGTGCCGCGGGTGTAATCGCCAAATAGCGTTAAATCCACTGCGCCATAATGATTTTGCATCAAAGGAAATACAGTTTTGGCTTCAAAACCTTTGAAAATTGCGGCTTGTTGTTGACTGTGTAAAAGTGGGAAACAACCTGCACAAGCAAGATTATTTTCAACAAATCCTTCATTTTCGGCATTAAATAATCGGGTCGAATCACGTTGCTGGTAAATGTAATCACTCACCCAGTTATGAAATAAATTTATGTCCGCTTGCATCCAAGACGTATCAAATCGATAACCCAAATCCAAATTATTTGACAATTCTTTTTTCAAATTCGCATTGCCCAATTCATAACTGTGCGTAGCATCGTGAAAACCGTTCGAAAATAATTCTTGAATTTGTGGCGCACGTTGCGAATGCGTAAACGCTAAACTGAGTTTGTTTTGCGAATTTACTTGCCACAACGCCGACATCGAACCGCTTAATGGAATATATGAAACGTCGTTGTGTCCTTCGGGATTTATTTTTGTCGATTCAGCGCGTCCGCCAATTTCATAAGTGACTGCACCCACTTTTAACGATTCCACATTGAAAATGCCATAAGTGTTAATGTCCGATTTCGGCACAATATCGCCTCCTTCACCCAAAGCCTGAAATTGACTATTTGTGGATTGGAAACCTAAAACACCTTTGTTATTTTTAATGAATGGCGCGTGTTCTAATTCAAAACGACTTTCGTAGGTTTGATTTAAAAACGTTGTTCCTGCGACGTTGCCTTCGAATTCGGTGTGTGCGTAATCAGTGTAGCCGAATTTCATTTTTGCTTTTTCAACGAAGGCGAAAGGATTATTGAGCTGACTTTTAAAATCATATTTTGTTTGTTTCATTTCAACGTGAACAGGTGTTTCACCTTTGCCATCAACGGGAATGCCGTAATTTTTTTCATTTTGGTTAATGGCTGCGCCAATTAAACCTGCGTTGCCAATCATTGAAAAACCTGCACTGCCACCACGCGCACGACTTTGCGTGTTATCAATGAAACCGTAAGCATTTTGCAATTTATCAATGCCATTAAAACTGGGATCTTGTTTTCGCACAGCTGTTTCATCAATTGATGTACCGCCAACGCTGGTATTTCCAGCATCACGATAAAATCCATCGACATGATAAGCAAACAAACCTTTGCCACCTTCAAGTTTTAACGCACTTGAGGATTCATCGGTTGCTGAATCGTAACGTTGTTCACCTGCACCACCGATGACTTTATCAAACATCTTTTCAGGAATACGATTGTCAATGACATTCACAATCCCACCCATCGCGCCACTGCCATATAAAAGCGTCGAAGGACCGCGTAAAACTTCCACCCGTTCAGCGATAATGGGATCAACGCCTGTGGCATGGTCTGGACTTAACGACGACACATCGTTATTACTCAAACTATTTTGCATCACTTTTACCCGCGAACCCGATTGTCCACGAATCACGGGAATTCCAACGCCAGAACCAAAAGATTGATTCGTTACACCAAGTTCGTTTTGTAACATTTCGCCCAATGTTGAACCTACTTTGGTACGTAATTCGTCTCCACTTAATACGGTAACAGGACGCGTAGAATTGTCAGATGATTCCGCGATTGGCGCACTAACAATCATGTCGTCAAATTTTTGTACATTCGATTCTTCAGCATAAATCGGCGTGATGAAACATAAAAGGCAAACAGGTAAAAGGCGTTTCTCATTAAACATAAAATTTCCTTTTTTAGGCGTGAAGAGGTCATTATTCAAAAAATAAATGAGATGTTATAATATAACACGATAGGGATTTGTACAATTTACGCCAATGACCGTTGAATGATTTATTTCCCAAAAGCACAAACAAGAACGTTCGTGCTTTTTGAACAGAACAGTCAAGTTTTCCTATGCAATTTCTTCGTCTTTATTTAATTGCGAACAAGTCGCGCAAATACCCTGAATTTCGATGGCTTGATGATGAACCGTAAAGCCAGCATTTTGAAATTCTTGCGCTAAACTTTGCATCACTGCATTAGCGGGGCGTTCTTCAACATCGTTGCATTGCTTACAAATCAACAGTAATTGCTCATGTGCGGTTTTTAAATTACAGCAACCAATAAACGCATTTAAACTTTCGACGCGATGAATAAAACCTTGTGCGATTAGAAAATCTAACGCGCGGTAAATGGTGGCGGGTTTCGCAGCACTTTGTAGCGGTTTGATACGTTCGAGCAAGTCGTAGGCTTTAACGGCGTGATGATTTTCCCAAATCAGCTCCAACACTTGTTGACGAATTGCGGTGAGTTGCACCCCACGTTCGAAACACAATTGTGTGGCGGTATTTAAAGCTGTGGCGATGCAATTAGTGTGATTATGTGGCGAGGATAATTCAGTAGAAATTGACATGATAAATAACAAATTAGTTTCAGTTTGTTACAACATAACATATCAATCTATTTTTCAACAAATTAAGGACAAAGCTGTCAGTTATCCGCAGTGACACGAATAACTTCATCTAAACTCGTTAAACCTTGCAGGGCTTTGATAAAACCATCAAAACGTAAATCTTTAAAACCAATGCTGTAAGCGTAATTACAAATATCGTTATAACTGCGTCCTTGCAAAATATAATCTCGCATGGTGTTATCGATTTTCACGAATTCGTGAATGCCGATGCGTCCTTTATAGCCTTTACCGTTACAATTTTTACAGCCGACCGGCTTATAAAATATCGGCAATTCAGGGTTTTTCCAGTAAAAATAACGCTGTAATTGAGCAACATCTAAGTCGTGGTGTTCTATTTTGCAATCTTTACATAATCGCCGAACTAATCGTTGCGCCAAAACGCCAATAATCGTCGGCGCAACGATATACGGTTCAACACCCATATCGATTAAGCGAGTTATTGCCTGTAAAGCGTTATTCGTGTGCAACGTACTCAACACTAAATGCCCAGTTAAGGCGGCTTTGCAAGCAATTTGTGCAGTTTCTTTGTCTCGAATTTCGCCCACTAACAATACATCGGGATCTTGCCGCAAGATTGAACGTAACACCGTCCCAAAATCGCGTCCAGCTTTGGCGTTAACCTGCACTTGATTGATGGTTGCCATTTCATATTCCACCGGGTCTTCGATGGTGGTGATATTGATGTTGGGATTATTGATATGATTCAACGCCGCATAAAGCATTGTACTTTTTCCAGAACCCGTCGGTCCTGTGACGAAAATCATACCATTTGGTTGCGATAACGTTTCTTTGAATGGGCGTAAGTTGCTTTCTAAAATATCCAATCGATCTAAATTGACGGGTACGCTATCGGTCAGCGAACCCATTAAACGTATCACTGTTTTTTCGCCGTGCAGAATTGGTAGCGTTGAGACACGCACGTCTACAGCTTTAACCCCAGTTTGAAAACTAATACGTCCATCTTGTGGGATGCGGCGTTCAGAAATATTCATTTCTGCCATAATTTTGTATCGTGCCGTCAATGGTGTTGCTAGACCTATTGGTAATCGTAACCGTTCACCTAACACACCGTCGATGCGAAAACGAATGACACAATCATGCTCTTTGGGTTCAATGTGAATATCAGAGGCATTTTCTTTTAAAGCGAGTAACAACAGAGATTCTGCAATTTCGATAATTGGACGTAATTCGACCAAGCGTTCCGGTGCCATTGTGACTAATTGTTTGAAATCAAACGAGAATACAATATCGCCGATTTTACTATCGTTTTGATAACGCAACGTATAGGCGGCGTTCAATTCATCAGGTAAACAAAACAATAAATCAACAGGTTTGGATAAAATACGCGATAACGCACCGCTTATTTTTTTATCTTCAGGATGTGTGCAAGCAATCGTAATAGTGTCGCCGAATTGATAAATTGGAATTGCCTGATATTTCTGTGCTAACTCTAACGGCAACAACGCTAACACGTCATCTTGAAACGGCGTTTTGTATAAATTTAAGTACGTCACGCCAAGTGAATTGCCTAAAATCATGCCTGCCACGTCTCTATCGGCTAAACCACGACGAATCGCCGTTTCAGCAAATACATACGCATTGCCTTCGGACTCTTTCCCCAATGCTTTAATTGATTCCTCCGACATGCCTGCTTTTTTGTAAAATTGGCGGCAGATTTCTTGCGTAAGTTTCATGTTTTCATTGACTCTAACATCGGTTTAATGTTGTCGGAATCAACTTTGACAACTTTTGATACATCGATTTTTACTCGTTTATTGGTGTGCAATGCGTTCGCTAATTTCACCAATAAATCTAAGTTGTAACGGTGTTCAACTGCACTGGCAACCGTTAATTCGTCATCTGTTTCAACCATTGAAAGTAAATGCCCACAACGTCCGCAATACAGCGCATCACCTGCACACACAAAACCACATCGACAACGTTGATGTTCTAGCGATTGCCCACAGGTACTACAAAAAACATAACCGACGGGATTTGGGTGTTGACAGGTCATAAGCAATTTACGTTTATTGTGAAATTTAATTTTGCCTATGTATCGTCATGAATCGCCAATTCATGATAACCCGCTCGATAATAAAGTAACGGTTCACCATCACGTGATTCACACGCTTGGACTTCTCCGATTAAAATCCAATGCGAACCGGCTTGGACTTTTTCAATCAATTTGCAATCCAACGACATTAAACTCTCGCTTAATAAAGGCGAACCAGTTACGGCGGTATGCCACGGATTATTTGTAAAACGTTCTTCGTAACTACAACCACCTGCAAATTGGCTGGACGCATTTTGTTGCGTGGCGGCTAACACATTCACGGCAAAACATTGGCTCGCATCAATGCCTGCGATGGTATCCGCAGTACCATTAACGCAGCACAAAATGAGAGCTGGATCTGCTGATACACTTGAAAATGCGGATACTGTCATACCTTGCAAACCGTGTTGTTCTGAATGTGTCGTGACGATAGTGACACCGCTCGCCCAAGACTGTAAGGCTTGTTTAAATTCTGTTGCACTGATCATATTCAATTCCTTGATGATAAATTGGATTAAGCTGCGCGTGTATTATAGCATTGCGGATTTAGTGAACTGGCAGACTTTTCCAAAAGGAGGTAAACCATGAATGCACCACTTTATCGTAATTATTATCGCCAACGTACGGCGAATCAGTGGCGAAAAATTCCCGCTGAACACGGTGATCCA
Organism: Methylococcales bacterium; assembly: GCA_028713055.1. Taxonomy (GTDB): domain Bacteria; phylum Pseudomonadota; class Gammaproteobacteria; order Methylococcales; family Methylomonadaceae; genus UBA10906. Next base: position 38,118 of record JAQTOX010000003.1, read on the forward strand.
AGTGCGATACGTCCATTTTTAGCGGGCAATTGGAAAATGAATTTAATTCCACGTGCAGGTGTTGCATTGGCAGCACGTATTTTTGATTTGTGCCGCGATATTAAAGATGTGGATATGGGCTTTGCGCCGCCATTTACGGGCTTATCTACTTTAGCAGATTACATCGAGCCGGATTTTTTACGACGTGAATATGGTATCGGACGAAATGTTTTTTTGTTGGCACAAGATACGTTTTTTGAATCAAAAGGCGCGTTTACGGGCGAAATTTCTGCCGATATGTTGGCAGCAATTGGCGTAGATCGTGTAATTATTGGGCATTCTGATCGGCGGGCAAATCTAGGCAAATACTTTGGTTTTAGTTCGAGTGTGGCGCGACGTTTGTCGAAAGATTTTTTAACGCATACGCTCAAACAATTAAAAGCACGTGAAACGCCCAACCCACAAGTGCTGGCAACGATTGAACACTTGCTTACCGAAAAAAATAGTGATGTGTTGGCAGGGTTAGCAACGTTTTTAGAAGCCGAATTAAATGAACGAGCAGGCGAAAGTGATGACGCGATTCAACGAAAAGTCCAAGCGGCATTAGCCAATGGCTTGCAGGTTATTTTTTGCTGTGGCGAAAATCGAGAGGCTCGACGCGCTCACGAAACTTTCAATTTATTGGAGCGACAAATTCGCATGGGATTAGACGGCGTAGCACGACACGCCATGTCAGAAGTTATTATTGCCTACGAACCGATTTGGGCAATCGGCGAAGGCGCACAACCTGCCCCGTTAGAACAAATCGCCGAAGTTCACGATTTTATTCGCAACTTATTGATGGATTTATACGGTGAACAAATCGCGGCACGTGTCCGTATCTTGTACGGCGGCAATGTTAAGCCTGATAATATCGCGGCAATGATGCAATTGGCAGGCGTAGACGGCGCATTAGTGGGTGGTGCAAGTTTGAATGCCGCCGATTTTGCAAAAATCATTCGTTTTGGTTTACCGGATGCGGTTTAAACACAATCTCTAAATTTAGGACAAACAACATGGCACAGAATAGAAGTATTCACACTGAAGAAAGACGACATTTTTTTCGAATTCACGATTCAGTAAATTTGTCGTATCGTTTAATCAATGAACAACAAACCCAAAAGCCCATTCAAAGTAGCGCGAGTTTACTCGACAATTGTTCTTTAACCTCGGCGTTAGAATTGATTGCCGAGGAATCTGCCGCCATTCATGATAAATTGGAAAGAATTCATTCCGATTTTGCCGATTATTTAAAATTGCTCGATATTAAAATCAATTTAATTGCACAAGCCGTTATTGGTTTAAGCGGACACGAAGTGACTGAAAATCAGGCACGTAATGCCAATCTTAGCGTTTCAGGCTTGGGTTTTGACAGTAATGAAAACCTGAAAGTTGGACAATTTTTAGAAATTAAAATGTTGCTAGTCCACAGTACCATCGTGATTACGACCTATGCAAAAGTGATTCATTGTTTTAAACACGTTCATGCACACGATGAGTCTTACGATTATTTCGTCGGCGTGAGTTTTGTAAATATGAAAGAATCGGATTGTGACCTGTTAAGTAAACACGTTGCAAAGAAACAATTGCAGCAAATTCGTCAACAAAAAGAAAAACAACATCATGCTGAACAACAGCAAAATTAACACTCATCTAACCGAAGACGCGCGGCGCATTTGTTTCGAATTAGAAATTTTTCCAAGTATCGATTCCACTAACAACTATTTAATGGCACGCGCTCAAACTAATGCGCCTTCGGGTAGCGTTTGTTTTGCAGAAGAACAAACGGCAGGAAAAGGTCGTCGTGGTCGACAATGGATTTCACCACAAGGGCAAAATATCTACGGTTCATTTTTGTGGCGATTTAATGGCGTAGCAGGTTTAGGCGGTTTAAGTTTAGCTATCGGTGTGGGTGTGATTCGGGTCTTGCGGCAAAATGGCATTGCGAATGTTGGCTTAAAATGGCCTAACGATATTTATAGCAATGGCAAAAAGTTGGGCGGGATTCTCATCGAAGTCACTTCACACACCGATGGCAGTGCGAGTGCAGTCATTGGTTTAGGTTTAAATGTCAATTTGCCACCTAATATCGAAAGCATTACGCAAGCCTATACAGATTTACACGAAGTCACGCCAAATGTAGTGTTAGAACGTAATTTAGTAATCGCGCAATTGTTGAATGAATTATTGCCCATCGCGGCAACGTTTGAAGAATGCGAATTAGCCGCTTATTTGGATGAATGGCGCGATTACGATTGTTTATTCGGTAAGCAAGTGAATTTATTTGTCGGCTCACAGCAAATTGACGGATGTGTGCAAGGCATCGACGAAAATGGTTTATTAAAATTGCAACGCGCCGATGGTTCAATTCAAACGTTTACATCGGGCGAAGTGAGTTTTAGCGCGTGAATTTACTGCTGGATTTAGGTAATAGCCGTTTGAAATGGGCGTGTGCTGAAAATGGTCAGTTACAACTTGGACAAACGTTGTTACATCATGAGATTACGCCACAAACGTTACGCGCCTTGTGGCAAGATTTTCGACCTAAAAAAATCGCCATTTCATGTGTTGGTAAAGCTGAATTGTTAAATGTGATTACAACAATAACGAGAGAATTGTGGAATGATATTTCAGTTCATATTGCCACGACTCAAGTTTGTGCTTTTGGTGTCACAAATGGTTATTCGCAACCCGAAAAATTAGGCGTAGATCGCTGGTTGGCGTTGATTGCGGTACGACAAAAAACTACTGTTCCAGTTTGTATTGTCGATTGTGGTACGGCAATAACGGTAGATGTTTTGGATGCAGACGGGAATCATCAAGGTGGGTTGATTTGTGCGGGGCTGATGTTAATGAAAACCGCCCTCGCCTTCAATACAGCAGATTTACCTTTGGCGAATTCACCACATCACGTCGGACTGGCAATTGAAACTGAAGCGGCAATTTATAATGGGACGTTATTTGCCGCGTGTGGATTGATTGAACGAGTAATGTCCGAATTACCCGCAAATACTGCGTTATTTCTGACCGGCGGCGATGCGCCCATTATTGCCGCACACACATGCAAATCGCTCACCCTTGAAACAAATTTAGTGTTGCAAGGGCTGGCAATTACTCTGTGATAATTATTGCGCTGGTGTTGTCGTTGGCATGTGAATTTTAATGTCGGCTTTTGTTTCCAGCGTATTGATTAGCGCGTTAAATTCGCTATCACCAATCGCCTTGGCAATGTTTTTCTTCGCCATATCAATTCGTTTTTTATCGTCTTCACTCATCGCGCCATCCTGAACTTTGGTCAAACTCACCACAACTTGCTCATGCGACGGTAACGCTACCGTGAAAATGGTGGGTTTATCCGCGACGGGTTTTGCAGCTTTGAAAATTGCCTCGTTTAACATGACGTTAAAATCTTTTTTCATCCGTGTTAAACCAGTCGCTTTTTGCACAGGCAATTTGTAATCAACTGCTACTTTCGCTAACGTTTCACCAGCGAATAATTTCGTTTTCATCGCTTTCGCAGTTTCAATCACTTTTTGTTGGGCTTGTTCAGCTTGCACCGCTTTAATTACATCCGTTTTCACTTGGGCTAACGGTTTATTTTCAGCCGCTTTGTGTTCCAACAAGCGTAAAACAACTAAATGATCAGAACCCACTTCAATCGGTGTGCTATTTGTACCATGCAACACGTCGTCGCTGAACGCGATGTCACGCACTTTTTCATCTGCTGCAATTCCATCACCTTGCGTTTTGGTGAACAAACCTGTTTTTTTAATCGTTAAATTAAGCTGAGTTGCCGCTGCTTGTAAATTGTCCGAATTTTGATAACTAATTTCGGTTAATGATTCGCCTTGTTGATAAAACAAATTTTCGGCTTGCGCTTTTTGATAAGCCTTCGTGACTTCGACTTTAACGCTGTCAAAAGGCTTAATTTTAGCGGGCGTTAATTCCGTGACTTTGATGAGATGGTAGCCAAACGCTGATTTTACGGGTTCAGAAACTTCGCCTTGTTTTAACGCAAGCGCGGCAGTATCGAAATCTTTATCCATTACACCTGCGTTGAACAACCCTAAATCGCCACCCATTTTGCCAGTCAATTTATCATCTGATAATTCTGCGGCAACTACAGCAAAGTCTTTACCTGTTAAGGAGGTTTTTGCTTGTTTGGCTTTTTCTAAAGCAGTTTTTTCGTCTTGTTTATCGTTGATTTCAAAAAGGATGTGGCTAATTTTTCGACGTTCTGGCGTGCTATATTGCGCTTGTTGTTCGTCGTAAAAGGCTTTAACTTTTTCGTCCGTGACTTCAATCGTTTTCGCCAAATCTTCTAATGTCAGTTCAATGTATTCCACTGACATTTGTTCAGGCAACTGATATTGAGATTGGTGAGCTTGATAATAGGTGTTAATTGCAGCTTCAGTTGGTGTTTCAGTTATTGAAGCAACTGGCACAGTGACAAATTCAACATCTCGTTGTTGATTTTGAATTTTGAAAACGCGCTCTAAATCGTAAAGTGTAACGAAGCTACTATTTAAAATACTTTGTTGAAATTGTTCCATGACCAACGCATTTTTGATTTGTGCAACAAATTCACTAGAAGACATACGTTGTGACGAAAGAAGCTGTTTATATTTGGTTTCATCAAATTTGTTGTCAGTTTGAAAATAAGGCAAGGCGTGAACAAAATCACGAATTGCCTCATCAGGAATCATTAAGCCTTTTTGATGGACATACTGTAAAAGCACTTCGTCTTTGATGAGTTTGCTAAGGGCTTGCGATTTAATTGATGCTTCATCCGCTGCAAGTCCACCTAAACTTTGTTGATATTTTTCATAGGCTTTGTTGACATCGCGTTGATAAAAATCCTTTTTGCCAACAGATGCTACAGAAGTTTCCTGACCGTCGTTAATGTAATTGTTAATTCCCCACAAAACAAATGGCACGCAGATAACAGTAAGAATCACACCTGCAAACGCCCCTTGGGATTTTTCTCTAATTTTTGTCAGCATAAATAACTACCACCTCAAGAAATCATTATAAGTAAGCAAAAAAAAACCCCGAACCAAAAGGTTCGGGGTTTTTAGATATTGGCGGAGCGGACGGGACTCGAACCCGCGACCACCGGCGTGACAGGCCGGTATTCTAACCAACTGAACTACCGCTCCAAAGTCATGGTGGGTGCTGAGGGGTTCGAACCCCCGACCCTCGCCTTGTAAGGGCGATGCTCTACCAGCTGAGCTAAGCACCCGACTTGATTTGGTTAGTTTACAGCATCTTTTAAAGATTTACCAGCTTTAAATGTAGGAGTTTTTGCAGCTTTAATAATAATTTCCTCACCAGACTGCGGATTACGCCCTTTGCGCTCTGCTCTTTCCTTTACAGAATAGGTACCAAAGCCAACTAAAGCGACGGTATCTCCTGCACTCAATGCTTTAGTTACTGCCGCAATAAAGCCATCCAACGCACGCCCCGCGTCTACTTTAGTTAAATTAGCAGATTCTGCTATTGCACTGATCAATTCCGATTTATTCATTATTTTCCCCTAAAGAAATTATTTTAAGATTTATGGTCTAACAAAATGCTATTCACTCGTTCCACAGCACGGTAAGCCAAGAAACGCCGTATTTATATCAATGCCCTTACGGAGTGTCAAGCAATAAAACCGTTACAGACTTTGATTTCTGTGGCTTGCACGCCTTTTTAATGTGCAGTGACTCGTACACGACTTTTTTTATTTGGTTCTATTTTATGATTCTCGGGTAAATCAATTGAAATAGGCTCACGCGGAACTGGTTGATATTGCAACGCAATGGTCAAAACCTCATCAATCCAACGCACGGGAACAATTGTGAGATTCTGTTTAATGTTGTCCGGAATCTCAACTAAATCTTTTTCGTTTTCTTTCGGAATAATCACCGTAGTAATACCCCCACGATGCGCCGCGAGTAGCTTCTCTTTTAAACCACCAATTGGCAACACTTCACCGCGCAATGTGATTTCACCCGTCATAGCTACATTCGCTCGTACCGGAATTTTAGTTAGTGCAGAAATAATCGCTGTACACATGCCAATACCCGCACTCGGTCCATCTTTTGGAGTTGCACCTTCGGGAACATGAATGTGAATATCACGAGTTTGGAACACTTCATCCGCAATACCCAACGTTTCTGCTCGACTACGTACGACCGTCATCGCCGCTGCAATTGACTCTTTCATAACATCGCCCAACGTACCCGTCGTCGAGGACTTTCCTTTTCCGTTAATCACAGCGGTTTCAATTGTCAGTAACTCACCACCCACCGATGTCCATGCTAAACCAGTCACGCAGCCAATTTGATCTTTTTCTTCGGCTGACCCGTAGCTGTATCGTTGTACACCCAAGTAATCATTCAAATTTTTAGTCGTAATTTTGATTTTTGTTTTTCGTGCCTTCAACAATAAATCTTTCACAACTTTGCGACAAATTTTAGAAATATCACGCTCTAAATTTCGTACCCCTGCTTCACGTGAATAATAACGGATCATATCGCGTACTGCGTCTTCAGAAATATCGATTTCTTTCGACTTCAACCCGTTAAGTTTGATTTGTTTTGGCACCAAATAACGTAGCGCAATGTTGATTTTTTCATCTTCGGTATATCCTGCTAAACGAATAACTTCCATTCTATCAAGCAATGCTGGAGGGATATTCATACTATTGGCAGTCGCCACAAACATCACATCTGACAAATCAAAATCAACATCCAAATAATGATCAACAAACGCGCTATTTTGTTCGGGATCTAAAACCTCCAACAATGCCGAAGCAGGATCACCGCGCGAATCCGTCGCCATTTTGTCAATTTCATCAAGTAAAAACAGCGGATTTCGTACCTTCACTTTGGCAAGATTTTGGATAATTTTTCCGGGCATTGCACCAATATACGTACGACGATGACCTCGAATTTCGGCTTCATCCCTTACACCGCCTAATGCCATACGAACATAAGTGCGATTAGTAGCACGGGCAATTGATTCTCCCAGCGATGTTTTACCTACGCCTGGAGGACCAACTAAACATAAAATAGGACCTTTTAACTTATCAACTCGTTGTTGCACGGCGAGATATTCTAAAATACGCTCTTTAACTTTTTCTAAGCCAAAATGCTCTTCATTTAAAATAGCTTCAGCCGCTGCCAATTCTTTTTGCACATCCGTTTTTTTCGTCCAAGGCACACTCACTAGCCACTCAATGTAATTCCGCACCACCGTCGCTTCCGCTGACATCGGCGACATCATTTTTAATTTTTTTAATTCTTCAAACGCTTTCGTTTTAGCTTCTTCAGGCATTTCGGCATCGTTTATTTTTTTCGTCAACTCATCTGCTTCGGTTGCCGTCTCATCCATTTCACCTAATTCTTTGTGAATGGCTTTAATTTGTTCATTCAAATAGTATTCGCGCTGATTTTTTTCCATTTGCTGCTTCACGCGCACACGGATTCGTTTTTCTGTTTCCAGTAAATCAACCTCTGATTCCATAAATGCCATCAACGATTCTAACCGTTGACCAATATCTAACGTTTCTAAAATTGCCTGTTTGTCTGACACTTTTAGATTCATGTGTGCCGCCATCGTATCGGCAAGACGGCTAGCATCATCTATTTCAGCAAGGGCGTTTAATACTTCAGGTGGAATTTTATTATTAAGCTTAACGTAGCTTTCAAAAGAACTCAGTGCTGTGCGCTCTAAAATTTCTTTTTCTTGGTCGGGTGCATCGTAAGTTTCCTCGATGTCTTCAACACGCGCACAAAGAAAACCGTTATGTTTTTGATAATGTGAAACTAAACAGCGTTGTTCACCTTCCATCAAAACTTTTACCGTGCCATCTGGTAGTTTTAGCATTTGTAATACATTCGCCAGCGTACCAACTTCGTATAAATCGCTAATTTCAGGTGAATCAACCTCGGCTTCTTTTTGAGCAACCAATAAAACCTGATGATTTTCTTTTATGGCGTTGTTGAGCGCATCAATCGATTTGTCGCGTCCCACAAACAAAGGAATCACCATGTTGGGATAAACCACTACATCGCGGAGGGGTAAAACGGGAATGAGAGCATCATTAGGCGTAATTTCAGTCATAATTTTTCAATGTAAAGAGTTGAGAAGTAAAGATGTTCGGGTTATGGGGGAGTGCGACAAAAAAACAAGCCGCAACTAAATTTTATCTATAAAAAAAGGGATGCTTTCATTCAAGCATCCCTGTATTTTTACTACGCAAGTTGAAATGTCGCGTTAACTTTCTGCCGCAACTTTTTTAGTCGTTTTGCGTTCAGGCTTTTCAGTTTTATAAATTAACGTGGGTTCTACATTGCCCAAAATAACGTCCTTATCAATTATCACTTTACAAATATTATCCGCTGAAGGCAATTCATACATTGTGTTCAACAATACATTTTCAACAATTGTCCGAAGTCCGCGTGCGCCTGTTTTACGTTCCATCGATTTTTGAGCGATTGCCGACAATGATTCGTCACTAAATTCAAGTTCAGCACCTTCCATTTCAAATAAATGCTTATATTGTTTAATCAAAGCATTTTTTGGTTGGGTTAAAATTTGAATCAGGGCAGCTTCGTCCAATTCTTCCAATGTAGCGATAACTGGTAAACGACCAACAAATTCAGGAATCAAACCATATTTGATTAAATCTTCCGCTTCAACCTCAGCAAATAACTGTCCGATATTTTACTTTCATCTTTAGTTTTTACTTCTGCCGAAAAGCCAATACCGCCTGTTTCTGAACGTGATTGGATTACTTTATCTAAACCAGCAAATGCACCGCCAACGATGAACAACATATTTGCCGTATTTACTTGAATAAACTCTTGATTCGGATGTTTACGTCCACCCTGTGGGGCAATCGAAGCCACTGTCCCCTCAATCAATTTTAGCAACGCTTGCTGCACACCTTCACCAGATACGTCACGAGTCAGCGACGTACTTTCTGATTTTTTAGAAATTTTATCAATCTCATCAATATAGACAATCGCTGATTCAGCTTTAGCTACATCGTATTCACATTTTTGCAAAATTTTTTGAATGATATTTTCAACATCTTCACCCACATAACCAGCTTCCGTTAATGTGGTAGCGTCGGCAATCGCAAAAGGTACATCGAGTAGACGTGCTAACGTTTCGGCTAACAACGTTTTTCCAGATCCTGTAGGACCTATCAGCAAAATGTTGCTTTTTGCGAGTTCAATTTGATTCTTTTTAGACTTATTGTTTTTGTTGCGTAACCGCTTGTAGTGATTATAAACCGCAACCGCTAAGATTTTTTTAGCGCGTTCCTGACCAATAACATAACCGTCTAACTCGTTTTTGATTTCTTTCGGCTTTGGTAACTTACCTTCATTGAGCGGGGTTAATTCACTCAATTCTTCCAGCAAAATATCATCACAAAGTTCAACGCATTCATCACATATATACACCGACGGACCAGCAATCATTTTTCGTATTTCATGCTGACTTTTATTGCAAAACGAACAATAAGCCAATTTTTCGTCGTCTTTATTTTTGTCTTTACTGCTCATAACTGCCTTCTTTGCCTAAATCGCCGGTTTATTTATCTGTTTTATCAACCGCAGTTGCTCGATCGGTTAATACTTGATCAATCAATCCATAAGTCACTGCATCATTCGCACTTAAGAAATTATCACGATCAGTATCGGCTTGCACTTTTTTCAATGTTTGACCGGTATGATGTGCTAATACTTTGTTCAATTTTTCGCGAATCAACAAAATTTCTTTGGCGTGAATATCGAAATCTGACGCTTGACCCGAAAAACCGCCTAACGGTTGGTGAATCATCATACGAGAATGTGGCAAGCAGTAACGCTTACCTTTCGCGCCACCCGTTAATAAAATCGCTCCCATACTCGCGGCTTGACCAATACACATTGTACTAACATCTGGTCTGATGAATTGCATCGTGTCGTAAATCGACATTCCAGCCGTCACCGAACCGCCGGGCGAATTGATGTATAAATGAATATCTTTATCTGGGTTTTCGGATTCTAAAAACAACAACTGCGCCACGACAAGATTTGCCATGTAATCTTCAACTTGACCCACCAAGAAAATCACACGTTCTTTAAGTAAGCGTGAGTAAATATCAAAAGCGCGTTCGCCACGTGCTGTTTGCTCGACAACCATCGGTACTAAACCGCCAGCTGCTTGTGTTGCCATCATTTGTGCGAGTTGTTGTGAGTACATTTTTTATTCCGGCTAGATTTAAGCGTTCATAACAGTGTTGAAATCGACGTTCTCAGTCGTAACAATTGCTTTTGCAAGCAACCAATCCGTAACTTGTTCTTCCATAGTCATTTGACGTACATCTTTTAAACGGCTTTCGTCTTTGTAATACCACTCAAGGATTTGAGCTGGATTTTCATAGCTTTTTGACATATCTTCGACACGGGCGCGAACTCTATCCTCGTCTACTTTCAATTCATTTTCATGAATAATTTCACCGACAATAAAACCTAGAGCCACTCGTTTTTTAGCCTCGGCTTCAAACATTTCACGTGGCAATTGCAACGCACTTAAATCCATTTTATTTTTCTTCGCCATATCTTTATATGGTTTCAAAAGCTCTTCAATTTCGTCATCGATCAACGTATTTGGGACAGACACGCCCACTTTTTCATAAGCAGCAGTTAATGCAGCCATTTTCAAATTAGCTTTTAACTTGTTATTTAATTCGCGCGTCATGTTTTCTTTAACATCGTTACGGAATCCATCTACGGTGCCACTTTCTGTTCCGTAGGCTTTAACAAATTCTTCGTCAATTTCAGGTAAGATAGCTACTTCAACTTGTTTCACTTCGACTTCAAAATCAGCCGCTTTTCCAGCCAATTTTTCGTTTGGATAATCTTCTGGGAATGTGACAGTAAAGTTTTTAGAGTCGCCTGCTTTTAATCCAATCAAATTTTCTTCAAAACCTGGAATCATGTTACCTGCACCAAGTTCAACAGGATGATTTTCAGCTTTTCCGTTGGTGAAATTTTCGCCTTCTAAACTGCCTGAAAAATCTATCGTGACACGATCTTTTTCTTCAGCAGCGCGTTCAACAATTTCCCATGTCTGACGTTGTTTACGTAATTTCGTAATCATGTCATCAACATCGCTTTCTTCCACTGTTGCGACTTGTTGTGTTACCGCTAACGAATCTACGCCATCTAAAGTAATTACAGGGTAAACTTCAAAAGCTGCAATGTAACTAAAACCTTCAGTGTTATTAAGAACTTCAATATGCGGATAACCAGCGGGATTTAAATCTTGTTCTTTCAACGCATCAAAATAACTGGATTGAATTAAATCCGAAACAATTTCATCCCGAACTTGTGCGCTATACATTTTGGTAACTACAGTTAAGGGAACCTTGCCACGACGAAAGCCATCAATACGCGCTTCTTTGGCGATTTTTTGTAAGCGAGGAGTCATTTGCGCTTGGACTAGCGACTCTGGCAAAGTGACCGTCATTTTGCGACCTAATTCTGATGTTTGCTCAACAGAAACTTGCATTTATTTTCCCCACATATTTTTTAATTAAAGATTGAAGTTAAATGTTTTGAATGCCGATTTGGCTCAATGATTTGAAGTTTTGAAATAACTTTTGATTCGGATATTAGTGGTGCGAATGGAGAGACTCGAACTCTCACGGGGTGACCCACAGGAACCTAAATCCAGCGCGTATACCAATTTCGCCACATTCGCACGTTAATGAACTTGGAATTATAGCCGCAATGATGTTTAAGCAACAAGTAGTAATTTGTTTTTAATTTGTGTAATGTTCAATCTGCATGCTTTTTGTGCAGTACCTTATGACAAATATACTCAAAAAAGCTAACTTAATATCGAACTGTAAATACCACTCAATTATTAGAATTTTAGGATGAGTTTTAGATTGTTTTCTTGTGTCATACCAATCGAAATATAGCTAAATAAAAAAATCTTTGGAAAAAATTATGTCAATTTCAGTCGCTACAAAATTTCTCGTTGTCGATAATTCAGAATCAATACGAAAAGTAATTATTCAAAAACTACGCGCGTTTGGCGCACAGCGTTGCTTAGAAGCGGCAAATGGCGAAGAAGCATTAGTTATTTTGAAACAACAAACTATCGATGTGATTTTGTCGGATAGCGATATATCTCCAATGTCGGGTTTAGATTTACTAAAAATTGTACGAACAGATGCCAAACTTTGTTCAGTCTCTTTTGTCATGATTACGGGGGAATCAAGTCATGATTATCTTTTAGAGGCGATAAAATATGGTGTGAGTAGTGTTTTGATTAAACCGTACAC
>JAQTOX010000084.1 GCA_028713055.1 Methylococcales bacterium
ACAAGGAAAAACCAACGTTTCACTTGATTTACAAATTTCGTTGGTTGAGAAATTAACATCAAAAGTGAAAGGTGCGGCGCAATTTCAAAATGCAAAATTGAAAGTAAAATCGTTAAATTTACCCGTGCAAGCGATGAATGGTACATTGCAATTCACCGAAAACGGTGTGTTTAGTGATACGATGAACGCCACAGCGTTGAATCGTCCGATTCAAATTCGTTTGCAAAGTAACGATACGCAAACTACTGTTCATGTTGTTGGTAGTACAAGCGTTGAAGATTTATTTTCGCAACTTGAAATCTTACCGTTTACGCAATTGAATTCACAAACGACATGGATTGAAGGCAGTAGCGATTACCAATTAACACTGACATTACCTTATGGGAAAATTGCACCGACATTACAAATTCAGTCGATGTTGGCGGGTATTTCATTAAATCTTCCGGCAGAATTGGCAAAATTAAAATTACAAAAATCACCACTCTCGATAAATTTTATACTCGGAAATGAGGATTTCTTGCCACTAACGTTGGATTATAACGAGAAGTTAAAAGCGACCGTGAATATTGACACCAAAAACAAACACCTCGAGCGTGGTGCGATTTTATTGGGTGATGGCAAAGTCGAATTACCTGATTCGCAAGGTTTAAGTTTAAAAATTTCGCGCGACCAACTCGCGCTGCAAGATTGGCTCGGATTGGCGACCGCGAGTTCTGAAAACAACGCAGATAGCATTCATACCGTTTCAATTCATAGTCAAAATGCACGGTGGAAAAAATCGGAATTAGGCGAATTTGATTTGGTTTTGAATCGTGAAAATGAAGGCTGGCGAGGCGATTTAAAAAGTACGTTTGCAACGGGAATTGTGCAATTACAAAACCGTTCGACATTGAAATTGGACTTAGAAAAATTGGACTTGGCATTTTTAAAAAAATTGCAAACGGACACAGTTGAAAATTCTCAACAGTCTGACATTTCAAAAGAAACGCAAAATGAAGGATTTACGTTGTCATTGCAAAGTCAGCAAACATTTTGGAATGAAAAATCACTCGGGAAATTAATCATTGAAACAGAGCAATCTGGCAATGGTATGTTTTTTAAAACGGTTGATTTGCAAGCCATAACGCACCATTTGTTGATGACTGGTGAATGGCAAAATTTGCAAACTAAGTTAAACGGCACATTGGAATTTTTCAAAGCAGGTTTGTTGTTTTCAAATTTAGGTATCACCAAAGACATTGCCGAAACTTCTGGCATAGCAAAATTGAATTTGAATTGGCAAGGCTCACCGAAACAATTTGGTTTAAAAAAATTGCGCGGTGACATTGATTTGGATTTACAAAACGGGCGAATTTTAAGCATCGAACCTGGTTTTGGTCGAATTCTGGGCGTGTTGGCGTTGGAACAATGGCTTAAACGCATTCAACTTGATTTTAGTGACGTGTATTCAGAAGGCTTGACGTTTAATAGCATCAACGGGCATTTTTCCCTGTTGCAAGGAAAGGCAAGCACGCAAAATTTAATAGTTGATGCAATTCCCGCTAAAATTTTGCTTAAAGGTGACACGGATTATGTGCGTGAAAATGTGGATTACTTGGTGAATGTCACGCCTAAAAGTGCAGATGCTGTGCCTATTGCTGGTACAATTGTCGGAAAAATTATGAGCCTTGTCGGAAAAACACTCACTGGCAAAGACCAAGATGGTTTTTTCTTTGGTTCACAATATCAAGTTAAAGGTTCGTGGGGGAATGTTGATGTAATTCCTGTGCACGAAAACGATGGCATAATGCAAAAAACATGGCGCGGTATTACCGAATTTCCGTGGCTACCTCAACAACTTAATTCCAAAGAGGCTTATCATCATGACTAAATGTGCTGCCATTCAAATGGCTTCTAGTCCTAGCATTAGTGCAAATTTATTAGAGGCTGAAAAACTGATTTTCGAAGCCGTGAAAGTAGGTGCAAAACTAGTCGCGTTACCTGAAAACTTTGCATTAATGGGCGATCATGAACAAGATAAAATTAAAGTGAAAGAAACAGATGGTTTAGGTATTATTCAAAATTTTTTAGAAACTACAGCTAAGAAATACGGCGTGTGGATTGTGGGTGGAACTATTCCAATAGCAGGTAAAAATAAAAACAAAGTTCGTGCCGCGTGCCTAATTTATGATGACATGGGTAAGCGTGTAGCGCGTTATGACAAAGTACATTTATTTGATGTTCATGTTCCGAATACAAATGAAATTTATCGTGAATCGGATTCGGTTGAAGCGGGTAATAAAACCCTAGTAATTGATACACCGTTTGGACGAATGGGTGTTGCGGTTTGTTACGATTTACGTTTTCCTGAGTTTTTTCGAAAAATGAGTGAACAAGGCGTAGATTTTGTCGTAATTCCATCAGCATTCACTGCAGAAACGGGTGCAGCACATTGGGAATTATTGTTACGGGCGCGAGCAGTTGAAAATTTGTGTTATGTGATTGCACCAAATCAAGGTGGTTTTCATAAGAATGGTCGCCGTACTTTTGGACACAGCATGATTATTGATCCGTGGGGCGTGATTTTGGATTGTTATAAAACGGGCAGTGGTTTTGTTTCTGCTGACATTGACCATGAACGGATTACAAAAGTTCGTGCTGGTTTTCCTGTTTTGACACATCGTCATTTTTTCTGTGAATAGTATGCAAAATACTTTGGGTATTTTAGTTTTTAGCTGTGGGTTGGTTGCTTGTGGCGCGGTAGAAAATAATCGTTATCGAGACACGGCAGCGTTAGAACGTCCGCCAACTTTAGCTCTGCAAAAAATTGCGCAAAATACGATAATTGACGACAGCGTTGAACCGAAAAATAAAATTGCTGGATTAGATGAAAAAGTTGTTTTATTAGATGAAAGTCCAACACGGTTGGTGCTTAAGCAATCAGTTAGCGAATCCTGGCGCACAGTTGGAGCCGCTTTGCGGCAAAGTGATATTAAAATTACCGACACCGAGAAAAATAAATACAGTTATTACGTCAGTTATCAATCACACGGTGTTCTGAAAAATATCCTAAGTGCTTTGAACGAAGAAAACACGAAAACAATTTATGTAATAACGCTTATAGCGCAAGAGGGTGACACGCTAATTCAAGCATCGTTGGCAAATCGGAATGAGCAACGTAGTCAAAATACAGAAAAAAATGTAACAAATAACGTTACTGATGACAGCGATGGTTTAATTGAATCGCTTTATCACTTATTGCGTGATGATGTGAAAACGGAATAACTTTTAACAATTTTTTAACTTTAAAAGAGGATTTACCTATGAATGAAAATTGGATTGCCCCTTCGATTTTGTCTGCGAACTTTGCAAAATTGGGCGAAGAAGTAGATAACGTTTTAAAAGCGGGTGCAGACATTGTGCATTTTGATGTGATGGACAATCATTTCGTACCTAATTTAACCATCGGTCCATTGGTATGTGAAGCATTACGCAAACATGGTGTGACTGCGCCCATCGACGTGCATTTAATGATTGACCCAGTAGACAGAATCATTCCTGATTTTGCCAAAGCAGGCGCGAGCATCATTACGTTCCACCCTGAAGCATCGATGCACATTGACCGTACGTTGCAATTGATTAAAGACCAAGGTTGCCAAGCAGGTTTAGTTTTCAATCCTGGCACACCGTTACATTATTTGGATTACGTTATGGATAAAATCGACATAATTTTATTGATGTCAGTCAATCCTGGTTTTGGTGGACAATCGTTCATTCCATCAGCGTTAGATAAATTGCGCGAAGTGAGAAAACGCATTGATAACAGCGGTCGTAACATTCGTTTAGAAATCGACGGCGGCGTGAAAGTTGACAACATCCGCGAAATCAAAGCGGCGGGAGCAGATACCTTTGTTGCGGGTTCGGCGATTTTCAATCAACCTGATTACAAAAAAGTCATCGACGAAATGCGTGCAGAACTTGCTAAAGCGGTTTAAATAATGGCTCTGGAACTGATTATTTTTGATTTGGATGGCACGTTAATAAATTCCGCGCCGGATTTGGTGGAAGCGGTTAATTTCGCGCTGACTGAATTAAATAAACCAACCCATTCGCAAGCCTCAATTCAACAATGGATTGGTAACGGCGCAGATGTGTTAGTAAAACGTTCGCTAGTTGGTGATTGGCACGTTGAATCAGAACCAGACGATTTTGAAGCGGCGTTTGCGTTGTTTAAAACGTATTATGCCGCGCATGATTGGGTACATAGCCATCTTTATAGTGGCACACTCGAAACGTTGCAAGCCTTGAAAAAGTTAGGTTTTAAACTCGCCTGTGTAACCAATAAGACAGCGCGTTTTACCAATCCGTTAATGGAAACAGCAGGGCTTGCACCGTATTTCGATTTTATTGCCTCAGGCGATACGTTTGCCGCAATGAAACCTGAACCACTCCCCCTTTTAGAAACGGCAAAATTGTTGGCGATTGCGCCTGAAAATGCGTTGATGATTGGCGATTCGATTAACGACATCACCGCAGGCAAACGCGCAGGTTTTAAAACCTGCGCCGTCTCTTACGGCTACGCAGGTCAATATACGATGGCAGATTTGAACGCTGACTACACAGTAAATGCCATGTTAGAGATTGTAGATTTAATTAAAAATGAAATTTAAAAAAGAATTTGACGTTATCGTGGTTGGCGGCGGTCACGCGGGAACAGAAGCCGCGCTCGCTTCGGCACGAACAGGCGCACAAACATTACTCCTCACACAAAATATCGATACGCTTGGACAAATGAGTTGTAATCCTGCCATCGGAGGCATTGGCAAAGGGCATTTGGTCAAAGAAATCGACGCACTTGGCGGCATTATGGCGAAAGCGATTGACTTAGGTGGCATTCAATTTCGCATTTTGAATGCCAGCAAAGGTCCAGCGGTTCGCGCTACTCGCGCTCAAGCTGACCGTCAACTTTATAAACAAGCAGTGCGTTATGCGTTGGAAAATCAACCGAATTTGATGTTATTTCAACAAACGGTTTCCGATTTGATTGTTGAAGGGACAAAAATTGTTGGCGTAAAAACCTTGATGGGCTTGGATTTTTCAGCGAAAGCTGTTGTTTTAACAGCAGGAACTTTTTTAGCGGGTAAAATTCATATTGGTTTAGAAAATTACAGCGGTGGACGCGCTGGCGATGCTGCGTCAATTGCATTAGCAGAACGGTTGCACGAATTGCCGTTGCGAATTGACCGTTTAAAAACAGGTACGCCGCCACGCATCGATGCACGAACTATTAACTTTTCGGTTTTGGAAGAACAACACGGCGACACGCCAACACCTGTGTTTTCGTTTTTGGGCAAAGCTGAACATCATCCACGCCAAATTCCTTGTTTCATCACCCGAACCAACGAAAAAACCCACGACATTATTCGCAGTGGTTTAGACCGTTCGCCGCTTTATTCAGGTATTATTGAAGGCATCGGTCCACGTTATTGTCCATCGATTGAAGATAAAATTGTGCGTTTTGCTGACCGCGATTCGCATCAAATTTTTATCGAACCTGAAGGTTTGAACACGCACGAAATTTACCCAAACGGCATTTCAACTAGTTTACCATTTGATGTGCAATATGAATTTGTGCGCTCAATGCTCGGTTTTGAAAATGCAGAAATTATGCGTCCAGGTTATGCGATTGAATACGACTTTTTTGACCCGCGTGATTTAAAAAGTTCGCTTGAAAACAAACATTTGGACGGTTTATTTTTCGCAGGGCAAATCAATGGCACGACAGGTTACGAAGAAGCCGCCGCGCAAGGTTTGATTGCAGGTTTGAATGCGGCACGGTTGACACGCGGACAAGAAGGTTGGTGTCCAGGTCGTGAAGAGGCTTACATTGGCGTGATGATTGATGATTTGATTACGCGCGGCACGCAAGAACCGTATCGAATGTTCACTAGCCGCGCCGAATATCGGTTGTTGTTGCGCGAAGATAATGCCGATTTGCGTTTGACTGAAAAAGGACGCGAATTAAATTTGGTTGATGATGAACGTTGGCAAACCTTTGAAACGAAACGTGAAAACATCGATAAATTACAAACCGCGTTAAAACAAAAATGGGTTCACACTGAAACCGAAAATGCTCAAAAAGTCGAACAGTTCTGGGGCAAAGCCTTAAATAAAGAAGCGAATTTGACTGAATTATTGCGTCGCCCCGAAGTGGACATTAAAAATTTGCTGACGTTTTTAGATGATGAAACGTTTGCAGACGATGTGGCAGAACAAGTTGAAATTCAAGCGAAATATCAAGGCTATATCACCCGCCAACAAGCTGAAATCGAAAAGGCTCTGCGTTATGACCATTTAAAATTGTCTACGACGTTGGATTATAAAGAAGTGTCTGGCTTGTCGAATGAAGTGAGTGAAAAACTGCAAAAACAACGTCCTGAAACCTTGGGGCAGGCTTCGCGTATTCAAGGCATTACGCCTGCGGCAATTTCGTTATTGTTGGTGTATTTGAAAAAGAAAGCGGTATGACACACGAAGAAAAACTATTACGCGACGGTTTAAACGCGCTAGAGCTTTCGACCGATGATGACAAAGTGGCGAAATTACTCGCTTTTATCACGTTAATCGAAAAATGGAACAAAGCCTACAATCTGACGGCAATTCGCCGTCGTGATGAAATGGTAAATTTGCACTTGCTTGATAGCGTGGCGATTTTGCCGTATTTGGAAGGCAAACGAATGATTGATGTTGGAACGGGAGCAGGGTTGCCGAGCATTCCACTTTCGATTTTTCGCCCTGACATTGAATTTCAGTTGCTCGACAGTAACGCGAAAAAAACCCGTTTTGTCCAACAAGCGATTTTGGAATTGAAGTTGCCGAACGTAAAAGTGACGCACAGTCGGGTTGAAGATTTTGAACCTGAACAACCGTTTGATACCATTTTAACGAGAGCATTTGCCAGTTTGCCTGAAATCGTTGAATTAACGCAGCATTTAATTTCTGAAAATGGCACATTACTTTGCATGAAAGGGCAAACACCTGACGAAGAACTTGCCGCCGTGAACGCTCAAACAACGCTGATTTCAATTAACGTGCCGCACATTGAAGCCGAGCGGTGCTTGGTAAAAATTATACATCGTGAATTAGAGACAACGGATCATAAAATCAATACGGGTGTAAAGTGATCAATAACAAATAGAAGAAAGTTCTGACCAGCAGTTCCCGATTTAGCCTTCTTTTTGACCTGCGAAGCCTATATTTGCCATGGTTAGAACGAAAATAGAATGACTCAGATAACAGTATTTTTAATTTGATCGACAAAATCCAGATTACCTTGAAAAATAAAATACGAAATGATGTCGAATTAAAGATATGCCTCATGTTTCTACATTTAAATTACTTTCAAAAAACACCTTAAATGGCGTCAACTATATCCTTTCACTCCGAAAGGATAATTTACAAAACCAGACTCTACAATTCGTAAACCATGAGCAATCAATTTAAGTGAATTAAAGAATATTTTTAGTAAAATTTCGTAAGATAAACGCAAATGAATCTTGAATCCGTCTTGATTAAACTTGGTTCGCTCTATATAATCCGTACCCATATTCAAACCCTTTAAATTCAATTTATGATTGCAAATGCATCATTAGTTATTAAAATTTTAAAATGTCAAATTTTAGTAATTTTAGCAGTCAGCCTCGTTTTAACGCAGGCATTAGATTTAATTTCAGGTTGGTTCGCGTTTTTGGGTGGTTTAATTGCTTTTTTACCCAATGCCTATTTGGGATTTCGCATACATCAAGCAACGAAATTAGAAGCAAAAAAATTTATCAATTCTTTTTATGCTAGTGAGTCAATTAAGTTAGTTTTAACGGCTTTGTTTTTTTTACTGGTATTTAGGATTCCAAACGTGAAATTGTTACCGCTGTTAGCCTGCTATATCGGCACGTTGTCAGTGTTCTGGTTCGCATTATTGATGCGTTAAATTTTCAAGTTAGAAAGTCAAATAGAGAGGAACAATGGCTACTGAAGCGCACGCTGAAGGTGCAACTGGCTATATTATTCACCATTTAACGTCGCTGCGCGTGGGTGAGGGTTTTTGGAGTTTACACCTTGACACCTTATTTTTCTCAGTGTTGCTAGGTGGTGTATTCATTTGGTTTTTCAAGAATGCCGCTGAGAAAGCAACCGCTGGCGTACCGGGATTAGCGCAAAATTTCGCTGAAATGTTGATTGAGTTTGTCGATACGCAAGTTAAAGACAGTTTTCACGGACACAGTAAATTGATTGCGCCATTAGCATTGACGATTTTCTGTTGGGTTTTTCTATGGAACTTCATGGATATGTTCCCTGTTGATATTTTGCCAGGCATTGCCGGTTTGATGGGCATTGAGTATTTGCGCGTCGTGCCAAGTACCGATTTAAATGCAACGTTTGCCATGTCGATTTCGGTTTTCTGCTTAATTATTTTTTACAGTATTAAAATCAAAGGACCAATCGGTTTTGCAAAAGAATTGATGTTCCAACCTTTTGGACCTTGGTTGACACCATTCAACTTATTGTTGAAATTGGTTGAAGAAATTGCAAAACCTATTTCGTTAGCCTTGCGGTTATTCGGTAACTTATATGCAGGCGAGCTGATTTTTATTCTGATTGCGTTATTACCTTGGTATGTTCAACCGCTGTTGAGTTTCCCTTGGGCAATTTTCCACATTCTTATTATTACCCTTCAAGCGTTTATTTTCATGGTACTCACAATTGTGTACTTGAGCATGGCGCACGAAGATCACTAAATTTTTCTCATTTTTTATTTTAACAATACGTTGGAGGTATTATGGAACTCGCAAAATTGATTGCTGATGTGCAGGGTATGACTGCAATCGCGGTAGGTTTAGTTTTAGGTTTGGGCGCATTAGGAACTGCTATTGGTTTCGGTTTATTAGGCGGCAAATTTTTGGAAGGCGCAGCGCGTCAACCTGAAATGGTTCCTATGTTACAAGTAAAAATGTTCGTTGTTGCGGGCTTATTGGACGCGGTAACAATGATTGGCGTTGGTTTGGCTTTATTCTTCACCTTCGCAAATCCATTCTTATCAGCAGTTCAGTCGGCAGCTGGTTAATACGCTGTTTCATTTTTTAATCGCAACAAGAGGAACGCATCGTGAGTATCAATGCTACTCTGATTGGGCAAATGATTACCTTTGCACTTCTGGTGTGGTTTACCATGAAGTACATCTGGCCGCCGTTATTTGACTCTTTAGAAGAACGTAAAAAGAAGATTGCTGACGGTTTAGCGGCAGCTGAAAAAGGTCAAGAACAAATCATTTTGGCAGAAAAGAAAGCCAAAGTTGTTCTGAAAGAAGCCAAAGATCAGTCTTCGGAAATTGTGACGCTTGCTCAAAAACGTGCCAATGAAATCGTAGAAGAATCAAAACATATCGCCAAACAAGAAGGCGAACGTTTAATTCTTGCGGCGAAAGGGCAGATTGATCAAGAATTGCAGCAGGCAAAAGAAGGTTTGCGTAAAGAAATTACCACGTTGGCATTATCTGCCGCGCAGCAAATTCTTGGCGCAGAAATCGATAAAGCCAAACATCAAGACATTCTCAATAAAGTCTCTAGTCAATTAGGTTAAGCATAATGAGCGAACTAGCAACATTGGCAAGACCTTACGCTGTAGCGGTTTTTAAGCGAGCGAAGGAAACGGATTCTGCTAAGACGTGGTCAACGAATTTAGCTTTTTTAGCCGCTGTGTTGACGGATAAATCTATTTCGGGAGTCATTGATGACCCTAAAATTGGTAAGTCTAAATTATCAACACTGTTGCTGGATATTTGCGAAGGTCAGCTTGATCAAGAAGGCAGTAATTTCTTAAAGCTACTGATTGAAAATAATCGCTTGAGTTTGATTGCGGCAATTGCCGAGATATTCGAGACCTATAAGGCTGAAGATGAAGGCTCTATTGATATTGATGTAACAACGGCTTTTGCTTTTACCAAAGAAGCTAAACAAAGTTTCAATGCAACGCTTGAAAAGGTTTTTGGTAAAAAGATCAATATGAAAATAGCGGTTGATTCGTCACTTATTGGTGGCGTTCTAGTGCGAGCAGGTGATCAGGTGATTGACGGTTCGGTTAGAGGTCAGCTTCAACAATTAGCACAAAGACTCTAAATTTAGAGCGAGAAAAGCACATGCAATTAAATCCATCTGAAATCAGTGATCTGATTAAAAAGAAGATCGAAAACTTCGATTTAAGTACGCAAGTACACACCGAAGGCACCGTGGTCAGTGTAACTGACGGGATCGTGAGAATTCACGGACTTTCCCAAGCGATGCAAGGTGAAATGTTAGAGTTCACAAATAATACCTTTGGTATGGCTCTTAATTTAGAAAGAGATTCGGTTGGTGCTGTGGTATTAGGCAACTACCAACATATTTCTGAAGGTGATACTGTTAAATGCACAGGTAAAATTTTAGAAGTACCCGTCGGTGAAGCCTTGTTAGGTCGAGTTGTGGATGCGTTAGGTAATCCAATTGACAGTAAAGGCGCGATTGATACGACTGAATTTTCACCAATTGAAAAAATTGCACCAGGCGTTATTGCCCGTCAATCAGTTGATGAGCCAGTTCAATTAGGTTTGAAATCTATTGACGCGATGATTCCAGTTGGTCGTGGTCAACGTGAGTTGATTATCGGCGATCGTCAAACAGGTAAAACAGCTATTGCTGTCGATGCGATTATTAACCAAAAAGGTACAGGCATTAAATGTATCTATGTCGCGATTGGTCAAAAACGTTCGTCAATTGCTAACGTTGTTCGTAAATTAGAAGAACATGACGCATTAGCTCATACGATTATCGTTGTTGCATCTGCATCTGAATCAGCGGCATTGCAGTTCATTGCACCGTATACCGGTTGCACAATGGGCGAATATTTCCGTGATAAAGGTGAAGACGCGTTAATCATTTATGACGACTTAACCAAACAAGCGTGGGCGTATCGTCAAGTATCATTATTGTTACGTCGTCCACCCGGTCGTGAAGCGTATCCTGGTGACGTTTTCTATTTGCACTCTCGTTTATTAGAACGTGCTTCGCGTATCAATGCAGTAGAAGTTGAAAAATTAACTGGCGGTAAAGTAAAAGGTAAAACAGGTTCTTTGACTGCATTACCAATTATTGAAACGCAAGGTGGTGACGTTTCGGCTTTCGTACCAACGAACGTAATTTCGATTACTGATGGACAAATATTCTTAGAAAGTAACTTGTTCAACTCAGGTATTCGTCCTGCGGTGAACGCTGGCTTATCTGTTTCACGGGTAGGTGGTGCGGCGCAAACAAAAATCATCAAAAAGTTGGGCGGTGGTACACGTTTAGATTTGGCGCAATATCGTGAGTTAGCCGCATTTGCTCAGTTTGCCTCAGATTTAGACGAAAGCACACGCAAACAAATTGAACGTGGTCAACGTGTTACTGAGTTGATGAAACAAAGTCAGTATTCTCCAATGTCTGTTGCACAAATGGCGGTTTCTTTGTTTGCAGCAAACGAAGGTTTCCTAGACAGCGTTGAAGTCAATAAAGTCTTAGATTTTGAAGCGGCATTGCAATCGTACATGAAATCAGAACACGCTGAATTGATGGCAAATATCAATGCGACTGGCGATTTCAGCAACGATATTAGTACGGGCATTCGTTCAGCTATTGAAACGTTTGTAAAAACTCACAGTTGGTAAAAAGGTCTTCTTATGGCTGTTGGTAAAGAAATACGCACAAAGATCGGCAGTATTAAGAATACTAAGAAGA
>JAQTOX010000085.1 GCA_028713055.1 Methylococcales bacterium
ATGATTGCCCAGTCATAAATTCCCACAATCATCTCAGGAATTTATTCGGCATCTTCCGCAAGACTAGGTAAATTTTCTAAACACCGCGCCAAATCATACGAAAAATAACCGATTGCGCCACCGACAAACGGCAAATCAAACTCCGCCACATTATTTGAATCAAACATTTCACCGTAACGGGTCAATTCACTTTTGAGTAAATCAAATGGGTTTTCGTTTGAAACGATAACGTCGTTTTTCGTAGTTATGGTTGTGTTATCGCCGTGTGTGACTAGCGTGCAAATGGGATTCCCAGAAATAATGTCATAACGACCTTGTGTGCTACGAGGATGACCACTGTCTAAAAATACTGCCCATTCACTTTCTGCAAGTTGTGAAAAAATAGACGCACTATCTGGAGTATAAGGATATGAATAAAGAACCGCGTTTGATGACATAAATTTTAGCGGCTGAAAAATTGACCAAATGCTCGACTGCCTGAGCCAGTTTTAATGGTGTCTGTCACGGTGAACGAGTTCGCATCGATGACGGAAACAGTGTTATCGAACCAATTTGCAACGTAAACATGAATATCATCCGAATGCGTTGAAATACCTTCGGGCTTGTCGCCGACTGTAATTTCTTTAAGCACTTTTAAAATTTTGGTATCAACGACTGAGACACTATCGCCTGATTGATTTGTAACGAAAAGCAATGAATCATTTTTCGCTAACGCCGTAGCATACGGTGATTTATTTACTTTAACCGTTCCGATTACGTGCATTGTTTTCGTATCTAAAACACTGACATCGTCGCTTTGAACGTTGGCGACATAAAGCCGTTCATTTTTAGAATCTAACGTGACACCGAATGGATGTTGACCAACAGGCGTGATGTTTCGTGTTTGCAAAGTTTTCAAATCGATTTGTGAAACCGAATCACTCATACGATTCGCAACGTACAAAAAGCGATTATCTGCGCTAACTATTAAACCAGAAGGTGATTTTTCAACCGCAATTGTACCGACGATTTGCAACGTGGATGTATCGATAACACTCACATTGTTTTGATACCAATCGGCAACATACAAATGTTGATTGTCAGGTGAAACCGCAATTCCTAACGCGCCTTCACTTAATTTTATTGTCGAAATTACCATGTTTTTCTGTGCATCAATGACAGCAATGCCTTTTGCTTCAGGCGTTGAAACATAAACACGTTGACCGTCTGTCGAAACAGCGACACCTACTGGTTTTCCTTGAACAGAAATAGTCGTTTCTACAACGTTAGTTTTTGGATTGATAACCGAAACACTATCACCGAGCTGATTAGTAATGTAAGCAAATGGCGCGGCTTGAGCGGGAGAATATAAAAAAACGGCAGCGACTCCCATCGCTACCGTCCATTTGAAATTTGTTAACACTTATTTTTCAGCCAAAGATTTTAAATTTGCTAAACCTTCTTTTAATACCGCCGAAACCGCTGTATTTGCCGCTTCTTCGTTCATTTCAGCAGGTGGATTATTGTTCATGTAAGCGCGGTAATAACCCGTTTTCCAAGACACAACGGCTGCGCCATCTTTGTCTTCTACTTTGATACTTGCTGCATAATTATCCACTGGGAATACAGGTACTTTTTCTTCTACGCCAGAATGTACAATCGTGTGTGTGGTGCTGATGTCGGTAATTTTGTAGTCATAAGACATTTTTGCCGCATCGTATTTTTTCAATTCTTCGGTAATCGTGCCGCCATTTTTTAAGGTTAAAACACGCGATGCACCTTTTTCATTGCCACCCGTCGCGGTTACACCTTTAACAACTGGCAACCATGACAAATCGTTGTATTCTTTGATGATATTCCAAACTTTTGCGGCAGGCGCGTTAATGGTAATTTCTTGTTCAAGTTTTTGACGAACAGGACCATGTGCGCTTGCTACAGATGTGAACATGAATACACCGAGCGACATCAAAAGGGTTAATTTTTTCATTACGAATTTTCCTAAAAGTGAGATTGTAAAAATTGCAGGGTAATTATATGCGAATTTTAGCGTCGCGCCACGATACAAATCACGTCAAACGTCGCTACGATTTCGCCCGATTCAGTGCGTGGATAATTTGTAATCATGGTTTGTAGCGATTTTTTGGACGTTAAATTTTTGTGGCGTTGTGAATTCACATTGTGTGCGCCAATGCGTTTTAACTCGCGCATCAAATCCAAAACTGAATCGTAACGCGAAACATAAGATAGATTTTTAATTTCGACGTTCGAGAATCCTACTTTTTCTAACGCAGATTGCAATTGTGACGCAGTGTAAAACGTATTGACGTGGGCAAAATCATCAACGTGTTGCCAAGCCGTTTTTAACTCATGCAATGTTTCACAACCAAACGTGCTAAAAATCAATTCACTGTTTGGCTTTAAAACTCTATGTAATTCGCTCAATGCTTTATCAATCGGCTGACACCATTGCAATGCCAAATTTGAAAACACCGTGTTAATACTTTCAGTTCTAAACGGTAATCGCTCTGCATCGGCGCAAATGTAATTCGTCATGTTACCTAATTTTTCACGAGTCGTTTGCAACATGGGTAATGCCAAATCCAACGCAATCAAATCAATGCAATGTAGCAATAATTCTTGTGTCAAAAAACCTGTTCCGCAACCTAAATCAACGACGTTGCCCGTCAAATTTTTTGGCAAAAATGTTTGCAGTAAATCACGTCCAACGTTGCGCTGTAATTCGGCAACACTGTCATAAGTCAGTGACGCATTGCCAAACGATTGTTTGATTTTATTTTTATCGAGTGCCATCGAGAAAAGTGTGAATTGCGTTTAAACAATTTTCAGGTTGCGTCACAAATGGAATATGCCCAGCATTTTTCAAAATGGTGAGTTGTAAATTCGGTTGTAGCGTTTGCATTTGTTTACCAATCTCAATAGGAATCAGCGCGTCGTTGTCGCTCAAAATCGCCGCAATTGGACACATTAAATTTTTAAAAACAGAACGTAAATCGCTAATTTTTAGCAGAGATAAACTGGTTTCTAAATCAGACAATTTTGGCGTAGGTTTTGTTGCAACTCGCGCTTTCATGTTTTTCAAAAACGCGGGTAAACCATGTAATTGCAACGCTAAAAAACGTTGCAGAGTTGCGCTTGGATTAGTGTGTAATTGTTCGGCGAAAGCGTCAAACGTTTCAAAAGGCATCCCTGCCCACGATTCAGTTGCGATAAAACACGGATTTGTCGCCATTAAAATTACACCTTGAACACGATTTGAATATCGGACGGCAATGTCCAATGCTACTGTTCCACCTAATGACCAACCCAATAGATAA
Organism: Methylococcales bacterium; assembly: GCA_028713055.1. Lineage (GTDB taxonomy): Bacteria > Pseudomonadota > Gammaproteobacteria > Methylococcales > Methylomonadaceae > UBA10906. Next base: position 3,315 of record JAQTOX010000085.1, read on the forward strand.
AAGGGTTCATCATCTAACTCGGTAACAATTGCATCGCTTATCGCTTCCAAATTATCGCGCCACGGTAAATCAATCAACGTCACGCGATAATGTTGTGAAAGTTGCGTGGCAAAATCGCCCCACCACTCGCTATGTCCCGCCCAACCGTGTAACAAAACTAAATGCTTCACAGCGGATTATTTCGCCTGACTGTCTAAATAATCTTCATAATTTCCGTTGAAATCGACAATGCCGTGTGCCGTAATTTCAATAATATGTGTTGCCAATGACGATACAAATTCACGGTCATGACTCACGAAAATTAACGTACCAGGATATTGTTCCAATGCGGTATTTAACGATTCAATCGATTCCATATCTAAATGGTTTGTCGGTTCGTCTAAAACCATAACATTTCGTTTTTGCAACATCAATTTACCAAACAACATCCGTCCTTGTTCACCACCCGAAAGGACTTTTACTGATTTGTTGATGTCATCTTGCGAAAACAACAACCGTCCTAGTGTGGCACGAATAGCTTGATCGTCATCGCTTTCTTTGCGCCATTGTGTCATCCATTCAATCAACGTTATATCTTCGGCAAAGTCAGCGGCATGATCTTGTGCAAAATAACTGACTTCAGCATTTTCAGCCCATTTTACATGACCCGTATCGGGCAAAAATTCGCCCACCAACGTTTTTAATAAGGTTGATTTACCAATCCCGTTCGCGCCAATTACGGCAACTCGTTCACCCGCTGCAATCATTAAATTTAATTTTTTAAACAACGGTTCATCGCCATAACCTTTGCTCACGTTTTCTAATTCAAACGCTAATCGATGTAATTTTTTGGTTTCGTCAAAACGAATAAATGGATTCACACGGCTAGACGGTTTCACTTCGTCGAGTTTAATTTTATCTAATTGTTTGGCGCGTGAAGTCGCTTGTTTAGCTTTTGAAGCGTTGGCAGAGAAGCGTCTAACGAAGGCTTGTAATTCCACAATTTGAGTTTTCTTTTTCGCATTGCCAGCAAGTAATCGCGTCCGCACTTCCGTGACGGCAACCATATAGTCGTCGTAATTACCTGGGTAAACGCGCAATTCGCCATAATCCATATCGGCAATATGTGTGCAAACGCTGTTCAAAAAATGTCGATCATGCGAAATAATCACCATCGTACAACCGCGTTCGTTCAACATATCTTCTAACCAGCGAATCGTGTTGATGTCGAGGTTGTTCGTAGGTTCATCAAGCAACATAATGTCAGGATTTGCAAACAACGCTTGTGCTAACAAAACCCGCAATTTCCAACCCGGTGCGACAGCACTCATTAAACCAAAATGCTGTTCAACAGGAATATCCAAACCAAGTAACAATTCACCTGCACGCGATTCGGCGGTATAACCGTTATATTCAGCAAACACCGTTTCTAATTCTGCCGCACGCATATAATCATCTTCGGAAGCTTCTAAATTGGCGTAAATGGCATCACGTTCTGACATTGCCGCCCACATTTCTTTATGCCCCATCAGAACTACGTCTACAACACGGTAATCTTCAAAAGCGAATTGGTCTTGGCGTAAATTACCGAGGCGTTCATTTGGCGAAATACTCACGTTACCGGCGGATGGTTCTAAATCACCGCTGAGAATTTTCATAAACGTGGATTTACCACAGCCGTTTGCGCCAATTAAACCGTAGCGATTACCGTCGCCAAATTTAACAGAAATGTTTTCAAACAATGGCTTTGCGCCAAATTGCATGGTGATGTTTGCGGTAGAAATCAAAATGGTTTTCCTAAAAACGAAGTAAAAAAGTTGAGACTAAAAATTAAACGAATGAACAAATGTAATCGGTAGGTTGGTGAACGCGCATCGTGAATTGTGAATTTTCGGGAACGTTGAATAATTCGCCGCCTTTAATCGGTTTCCAATCCTCGTTTGGTAATAAAACATCGAGTTCACCGCTTTGAATTTCCATTATTTCAGGAACGCCTACGTTAAAAACGTATTCACCAGGCAGCATAAAGCCGAGCGTTTTTGTTGTGCCATCTGTAAATTTAATGGTGCGACTAATAACGTTGCCGCTGAAATAAACATTCGCTTTTTTGACGACGGTGACATTGGTAAATTCTGACATAAGTTTTTCCTTTGGGTTTCGTGTGTAAATTTTAAGATTGTTCAGGAACGTAGATAATTTTTTGTCCTGGATAGGTTGAGCGAACGTTATCAAGTATATGCTGCGTCAATTCCGCGCCTTGTTTGACCAAAATTGTGCCGTATTGATCACACAAATCGCCCGACTCTAATTTTCCTGGTACTAAATAAACGAGTTTGTACAAATTCAATTCGTTGTTTTTTACAGGCAAATAAAATACCGGATTGCGTTGCAACAATGTCAAGAAAACGGTAACTAATTTGGGATCAAGTTCTGCACCGCTCGCCGTATGCGTGAAATAGCTAACAATATCCTTTGGCACAGACCGCTCTTCACCAAACATTTCGCCAACCATCATCGCATCGTACAAATCCGCAACGGCTAGAATTCGAGCAGCGAGCGAAATTTCATCACCTTTCAAACCGTCGGGATAACCCTCACCGTTAAATCTTTCGTGATGATGACGCACAATTTCTAAAATTTCAGCGTCCGTAATGACTTTTGATAACAAACGCTCACCTTCCAAAACGTGCCGACGAATCAGGTCAACATCTTTATGTAGCGTCATATCGAGCGAGATTTGCTCAAAATCAACATCGAGCTTCAAAAAACCAATGTCGTGAACTAAACCACTCAAAAAAACGCGCCGCTTAAACTCTGTAGATTGGTTAAGTGCTTTCGCCAATTCAAAGGCATAACACGCTACACGTTTGCTGTGCAGTCCGAGTTTCACATCGGCTTTGTGTTGTGCCAAAAGTAAAATTTCCAATAATCCACTGTTTATCATAAAAAATACGCCTAAATTCGATGAGTAAAATGTATTTTATAAACGAACAAACGTGTGGTTGTGGCAAGTTGGACAAGGTGGAATACGACTAGCCGCTTTAAAGGCGATTTCTTTGCCACAATCGTTACAAAGAAACGTACCAGCAATAGTGATGTCACCACTTTTATATTTGTGTGTTTCAGCAAGCAATTCCAATTTAGCAAGCTCAATGCGTGTTTTGTCGGCAACACTCAAAAACGCATCCCATGTTAAATTTTCAACTAATTCGATGTCGAATTTTAACCATTCGGTCAAAGAATTATTATCGTGTGCTGGCAAGTTTTGAGCAGCGTGTTCAACGTCACGTTTAACTTGAGCCGAGACATGTTCAAGCTCTTCTGTAGTTAATTCACTATTTTCGCCAATTTTTTCCTTAGAAATTTCAAACGCATCGGTAAAAGAATGTAAGGTGTCTTCCATCGTGTCATGCAAATGGTGCATGAATTCACTGTAAGCGGTAATCAATTTTTGTGTGTTCATAAAAGTCCTTTCAAAGGGGGAATTAACATTGCGGCTATTCTAACCGGTTTGAATAAAAAATAGAGTAACACCACCAAATAAAAACAAACCTAAAAACATTACTGCGGCAATTTGTCACATTTTGTTATGCGTTAAACACAATTATTATGATGTACTTTGCCGCTTATTCATCGGTCATCCCGTGAAAAAAATAACCTCTTATTTCCCGCATTCGCTTAAAGCCCGCCTCGTCGTTTTGACGTTATTATTTTTACTTTTACCCACCGGAATTTTGGGTTATCTCGGGTACAACTATCTGTTTAATATCATCAAGACCAGCAACATCCGCGCTGTTGGACACATTGCAGACGCTAGACATGAACAATTAAAAGTCATGCTCCAAAATACCAATAATCGCGCCTCTCATTTTATCAATCATCTTTCGTCGCAATGCGAAAACCGAGAAAAATCTAAAAACACCGCTTGTTTAAAACAAGCATTACAAATTTTTATCAACAACGAACAAGCTAATAGCGCAACGCTTTATCAACCGTCGGGTGATGAAATTCACGTGGGCGAATTATTGCCAATAGAAATCACGCCATTTCAAAACGAACAATTAGTGGGTTTTAGCGAACCTGATAAAGACGGGAAACGACTGTATTTTATTGTGGCGAAAAACGAAACGGGCGCACGTTTAGTAGTGACTTTTCCAATGAATGCCATTCAACAAATCTTTGTGAGTGACCCTAGTTTAGGCGCGTCTGGCGATGTGTTTATCATGGATTCAAAAGGTTTTTTTATTACGCAACCGCGTTTACTCGACACGAATAGTACCAGTGAAGTGAAAAACGATCATGCAATGCAGCATTGTTTGATGATGGGTAATGCTGAAATGCTTGATGTCGATAGGCGAAATATAGAAATTATTCACAGTTTTCGTTTTGTGCCAGAAGTCGGCGGCGGTTGTATTATGGCGCATTTAGATCAAGCCGAAGCGTTTGCCACATTGGATATACTCCGATGGCGCGTGATTTGGATTACGCTCGGATTGATTGTTTTTGCATTATTTATTGCGATTGTCGTGGGACGAAATATCGTCAAACCGATTGATAAACTCTGTGCCGTCACGCATCAAATTATCAACGGAAATTACAGTGTTTCTGCTGTTGTCGCAGGTGATAGCGAAATCGCGGCATTGGCGAATGCGTTTAATTTAATGACGGAACGTTTGCAATACGCTTTTGATGAATTAAACGCGCATCAAATGCAGCTCGAACATAAAGTTGGAAAACGTACCGCCCAATTATTGATTGCGAAAAATGAAGCCGAACACTCGCTAACGTTGTTACAAGAAACCCAAGAAAGTTTAGTTCAAGCAGAAAAAATGGCGGCATTAGGCGGATTGGTTGCCGGTATCGCTCATGAAATCAATACACCGATTGGCATCACGCTAACTTCGGCTTCGTTTCTTGATGCCGAAACACAAAAAGTAATCGAACTTTATCGGCAAGGCGAATTGGGTGGCGACGAATTAGATGCTTATTTTGAAATCGCGCAACAATCGACACAGTTGATGACAATAAATTGTCAGCGAGCAGCGGATTTGATTCAAAGTTTTAAGCAAGTCGCTGTTGATCAAACCAGTGATAATCAGCGTGAATTTAATTTAAAAAATTACTTGGAAGAAGTTTTGTTGAGTTTGCGCCCTGCCCTGAAAAAAACGCAGATTAAAGTTCAGCTCGATTGTCCATCGGATTTATCCTTGTTAAGTTTTCCAGGCGCGATTTCGCAAATTGTGACGAATTTTATTATGAATTCTTTGCAACATGGTTACGCTGACGACCAGCGGGGCATTATCAATTTAATCGTTTTAACGTTGCCAGACGATAGAATAGAATTACGTTACAGCGACGATGGCAAAGGCATTCCAACTGAGATTCAAAGCAAAATTTTCGACCCATTTTTTACAACACAACGCGGCAATGGCGGCAGTGGTTTGGGGTTGAATTTGGTTTATAACATCGTGCATCAAACGCTAAAAGGAACATTGCAAGTTCATAGCATCGAAGGCACAGGTACAACTTTCATCCTTAATTTTCCACGGCAACTAAATTAAATATCATGACTGAAAAAAAACCTCTCAATTTAAAAGTACCCGTCTTACATTTAACGCCATCAATCGTAAATTCTCATACGCCGTGGCGCGTCTTAGTTGTCGATGACGATGCTGATGTTCACGCGGTTTCACGGTTGATTTTGACAAAAATCGTTTTTAAACATCGTCCCGTAGAATTACTCAGTGCGTATTCTGCCGCAGAAGCGCATGAGCTTTTAACATGTGAAGAAAATATCGCCGTGATTTTGCTCGACGTGGTGATGGAAACCGAAGATGCCGGTTTGCGATTAGTTAAAACTATTCGAGAAGAATTAAAAAATAATGAGGTGCGAATCATTTTGCGAACCGGTCAACCCGGTCAAGCTCCAGAAGAGCGCGTGATTATTGATTATGACATTAACGATTACAAAGCGAAAAATGAACTTACCGCGCAAAAACTTTTTACGGCGGTAATTGCGTCGTTACGCGCTTACGAAACAATTGTATCGCTTAATAAAACACGGCGGGGTTTGGAGAAAATTCTCCACAGTTCGGATTCACTATTTAAAATCCAATCGATGCACGAATTTGCGGCAGGGATTTTGACGCAACTCAGTTTGTTTTTAGAGTGCAAACCACAAGGCATTATTTGTATAGAAGAAAATAACGAAGTCGAATATCCATCGGCTTCATCGTTACCCAACGGGATGAAAATTATCGCGGCAAGTGAGGAATTTTCGTGTTGTTTAAAGTGTAATTTAGATCATTCGTGTGGTCATAACGAACTTGCTGAATTGATACAATGCGCCCTGATTGAACGGAAAAATAAATTTAATAAAAATTACACCGCATTTTATTTAGATACTAATGACAATAAAGCCACGATTGCTTTGGTATGTAGCGAAAATCCAATTGATGAAAACGATCATTATTTGCTCGAAGTTTTCACATCGAAAATCTCAATTGCGCTGGCAAACGCCATTCATTACCAAAAAATGATAACGTTTGAAAAAGCGGCAGTGACAGATTTTTTGACAGGATTAAATAATCGTCGGCAATTATTGCGTTTAGGCGTGCCTTTATTGGCGTTGGCAAATCGGAATAATCTGCTAGCTGTGGCGATGATAGACATTGATTTTTTCAAACGTGTCAACGACAGTCACGGACATGACGTTGGTGATATTGTGTTGAAAAAAGTGGGCGAATTGATGAATGAGCGTTTTCGACGAATGGATGTCGTGGCGCGTTACGGTGGTGAAGAATTCTGCATTCTCGCGCCCTCGTTAAATATCGCACAAGCATTCGAGTTATTTGACAATTTTCGAGCTTCTGTGGAAAACACTGAAATCGCTATTTCTGATAGCGAAACGATTAAAATTACGCTCAGTATTGGCGTGTCAACAGATTTGTGTCCGAGTTTAGACGATATGATTTCTGCTGCTGACTATTTACTGTATCGAGCGAAACATAATGGTCGCAATTGCGTTGTCGTGAAATAATCCGGTTTCATTTTCAATTTTAAAAACGGATTTTCTTATGGTGATATTGTGGACGGACGCGCTAATTTTTGGTCTGCTGATTTTGGTGGCGAGTTTGACCTATTATTTGCGTGGCAAAGAACATTTAAAACGCCCATTAACCACGTTACGTCAAAGTTCAACGGGTATGGCATCATTGGTAGTTCTCTTGTTTTTCATGCTGATTGGCATAATGGATTCGATTCATTTCAAACCACCTTCGCAAAATAACGAAATTATTAGCGTATTAGATTATCTAGCGGCACCATTGCGTGAACATGGTGAAAAAACCTATTCCGAACCGTTTGCAACTACGCTTTATAACAAAGAAATGATTGTTGAATCGAACGGCACGATGCGTTGGGATTATCCACGTTTAACATTTGGCGGACGACATTTAGACAATGAAACTCAAAAAATGTCCGATATTTTTCAAAAAACGGCGAGTGGATTTTTTATTGGTGTGGGTATTTTTACCCTGTTAATTTTTAGTTTTAAGTTAAACGTTAAATTTACTTTTTTCGCTTTAATCACATTGAGTTCGACGCTGATTTATTTGTCGAACTTTTATCACGTTTTCGGCACAGATAAAGTCGGCGAAGACGTGTTCTATCAAACCATCAAAAGCATTCGTACAGGCTTAGTTTTAGGCACACTGACCACTTTAATTTTGTTGCCGTTGTCGTTAATTTTAGGAATTCTGGCGGGCTTTTTTCGGGGCTGGTTAGATGATGTAATTCAATTTTTATACACAACGCTAAACTCGATTCCAAGTGTATTACTGATTGGCGCATCGGTGTTGATGGTGCAAGTTTATATGGCGAATCATGAAAGCGACTTCACCAGTTTAATTGTTCGCGCTGATATGCGTTTATTGTTTTTATGTCTGATTTTAGGCATGACGAGTTGGACGGGCTTATGTCGATTATTACGCGCTGAAACATTGAAATTGCGTGAAATGGAATACGTTCAAGCGGCGTATTCATTAGGTGTAAAACAACACACGATTTTGTTGCGCCACATTTTGCCGAACGTGATGCACATTGTATTGATTTCAATTGTGTTAGATTTTAGTTCATTAGTTTTAGCCGAAGCTGCCTTGTCATATATCAACATCGGCGTAGATTCTAGCACTTACAGTTGGGGCAACATGATTAACGGCGCACGGTTAGAAATGGCGCGTGAACCGATTGTTTGGTGGTCATTAACAGCGGCGTTTTTATTTATGTTTGCGTTAGTGTTGGCAGCAAACTTATTTGCCGAAACAGTACAAACAGCATTTGATCCAAGACGT
>JAQTOX010000086.1 GCA_028713055.1 Methylococcales bacterium
GCCAGCGAAGCCCCCGGGATTAAAATGGTTAACGCGATTATGCAACGTGCTATCGAAATGAAAGCCTCCGATATTCACATCGAACCATTTGAGCAAACGTTGAAAGTGCGTTTGCGTGTCGATGGCGTGTTACAAGACATTGAAGCCCCGCCTGTTAAATCGACGGCGGCGGTAATTTCGCGGATTAAAATCATGGCGAAACTCAACATTGCCGAACGCCGTTTACCACAAGACGGGCGGATTAAAGTCCAAATGCTCGGTAAAGAATTGGATTTACGTGTTTCCACCATTCCAACCATGTACGGCGAAAGTGTAGTAACTCGTCTGCTCGACAAAGAAAATACCGTATTGGATTTTGAAGCGTTGGGTTTTGGAGGACGACAATTACAACAATTTCTCGATGTTCTCGCACAACCACATGGCATTATTTTAATCACAGGACCAACAGGTTCGGGCAAATCAACTACGATGTATGCAGCGTTGAAGCAATTAAATACTACCGCGCGAAAAATTATCACTGTTGAAGATCCTGTCGAATACCAAATGGATGGTATCAATCAAATTCAAGCCAAACCACAAATTGGGCTGACATTTGCGGTGGCGTTACGTTCGATTGTTCGCCAAGACCCTGACGTGATTATGATTGGTGAAATGCGCGATTTGGAAACGGCACGAATTGCGGTTCAATCCGCGCTCACGGGACATTTAGTGCTTTCGACCTTGCACACAAATGATGCAGCAGGCGGCGTAACCCGTTTGCTCGATATGGGTTTGGAAGAATATTTGCTGACTTCAACAGTAAATGGCATTTTGGCACAACGGCTGGTTCGACAACTTTGTAAATCTTGCAAACAGTCTTACGTCGCACCGAATGAAGTGGTAGACGAAATGCGTTTACGGCGTTTTCAACCTGATGGTGAAGTTACGCTTTTCAAACCGATTGGTTGCACGGCGTGTGGTGGTTTAGGTTATCGCGGACGATTAGCGATTATCGAATTTTTACCGATGACCGACCCGATTCGTAAATTGATTATGGCGCACGCCTCAGCTGGCGCGATTGAAACTGTGGCGCGTGAAGAAGGCATGACGACGTTATACGAAAACGGTTTGCAAAAAGTGTTGCAAGGTGTGACCACGTTGGAAGAGGTGATGCGCGTGACTTCGGAGAATTGAACGTGAATGCCAAACTCCATCAGCTGTCCGTAGATAAAGCCGCCGAAGTGATTGGTGTTTCTACAGCAACAATGCGGAATTGGGTAAAAGCAGGTCATATAATACCAGTCGAACAACGCCCACTTTCATTTTTAGACCATGATGTTAATAAGTTAAAAAACAGTCTTGCAAATGGTTCACTTCAAAAACTAATAAACAGAGCAAATAAAGCTAATTCGACCGCGAACATATTGCCGTCTGAATATGTCTCAAATAACGTTTTTGTAGATAACATCAAAACAATTAAAACCTTTGTTGACGAGAAAAAATTAAATGTAAATCTCGTATTGTTTGTAGCGACAATTAAATTATTAACCAGTAAAAGTGAATTGATATTTGATAAAACCAAAAGCCTATTTTCTACAAATTCATTTAAAAATTGGAAACGCAATTCAGTAAAAATTGAAATTGAGAACTGGTTAAAAGAATTAAGTCATGCAGAACAAAATAACTACATAAAACTTTATGATTCAATTACTTTAACTGACGATGATTTTTTAGGATTGTTGTATCAATGCTTATCTAGCGAAGGCAGTAAATCTAATAAAGGCAGTTATTACACACCAGTGAAATTGATTGAAGATTCATTGTGTGAAATTAAAAAAAATTCAAATGACAACACATTCTTGGATCCTTGTTGTGGAACGGGAAATTATCTAATTTCTGCGGTGAAAATTTTACGGTTACAACCAAAAAAAATTCTTGGTTTTGATATTGATTCACTCGCTGTGAAAATTGCCCGAATAAATTTGTTGCTTGCTTATCCAGAAGTAGATTTTTCACCAAATGTTTATTGTTTAGATTCACTCAATGAATTAGCAACGGGTGATGTTTTTTGCCAAACCAATCATTTTTTGAATTCAATTGATGTGATTGCAACAAATCCCCCATGGGGTGCATCGAAAAATGATTCGACTGAAACTTTTTCACTATTTCTACAAAAATCACTTCAATTATTAAAGGATAATGGGCAACTGTCTTTCATCTTGCCAGAATCAATTTTGAATGTAAAAACACATTCCATCATCCGGCATACGCTTTTAACACAAGGGAAAATTTTAAAAATCATAAAATTAGGTCGGCAATTTACGGGTGTTTTTACACCTGTGATTAGATTGGATTTTTTAAAAACTTCAAAAAATACTGACAATTTAGTCACAATTCAAAATGATGAAAATGTTTTTCATGTCGAACAAAAGCGTTTTTTAACTAACTCAAATTATGTTTTTGATATTGATGTTTCTGCTAACGAAGCGAAACTTTTACAAAAAATTTACGCTATTCCACACAATACGCTATTTCAAAATGCAGAGTGGGCGTTAGGAATTGTGACGGGGGATAATAAAAAACATCTTTCTGATATAAAACTTCAAAAATCAGAATCTGTTTTTCGAGGTGCGGATATTCAAGCGTTTTGTGTAAATGAACCAAAATTATTTTTGAATTTTGAACCAAAAAACTTTCAGCAAGTTGCACCAGAACGATTTTTTAGAATGCCAGAAAAGTTAATTTATCGATTCATTTCAAAAACGCTCACTTTTGCTTATGACGACAAACAACGATTGACACTGAACAGTGCAAACATTTTGATTCCTAAAATTCCAAATGTCAGTTTAAAAGTAGCTTTAGCTTATTTAAATTCAAGTCTGTTTCAATACTTATTCAAAAAACAATTTTCAACGCATAAAGTATTGCGTGGCGATCTTGAAAAATTACCGTTTCCTATTTTGAGCAACTCGAAACATAACAAAATAGAGCAAATAGTTGAGCAAGTGTTAAACGACAAAAATAAATATGACCAGTTGGATGCGTTGATTTTCTCAACGTTTCATTTATCGAATTCTGAAATAACGATAATTCACCAAGGATTAAAAAAGTAATGGAACAATTAAAAGCAAAACTTATTGGGCTTGTTGAAACGCTTGAAAAGCAAAAACACGATGACGTTATGCAGCGTTTAGGTGATTTGTTTTCGGTTTATCCATTTAATGATTATGAATTTTTAATCTCATCCTTAATGGGTCACGGCAAAATTTCAATCGATGATTATCACGAACTCCGTGATGATTACATGGCTCGAAATATGTTTTTGTATATTTTTGAAATTAGCGCACCGCGCAGTTTTGGTGAATCATGGGCGCAAGGAAATTTAAAAACACTTTGTCCCGAACTGGTTAAACCTACGAAAAAACTCGATGCAGATTATTCAGGACAATATGACTTCTTTTTAGATAACAAAATAAAAATTGAGGTCAAAGCATCGAGAGCCGTTGATTTTGATAGTGATGAACCATTGTATGTCAAAGCGTTGGCTTCAGATTCGATTGCGAAATTTGACATGAATTTTCAGCAAGTTAAACCAGCATGTTGTGATGTTTTTATTTGGGTAGGTGTTTGGCGTGATGTAATTCGTTATTGGATACTTTCGTCGGACGAAGTTGCACAAAATAAATACTATTCGACAGGACAACATCGTGGAAATACAGGTGAAGGACAAATTCATTTGAAAGAATCTAATATCGCAGAGTTTGCTGTTTTTGAATCTTCGATTAGAGAACTTGTCGAAGACATCAGAAAGGCTTATTTACGACAACGTGGAAATTAAACGTGACCTTATTTTTTTATCAAGCTGTCAACACCGCTGGCGAAATCGAAGAAGGGGAACGCGAAGCTCTCGACGAAGCCAGTTGTGTGCAGCAATTACAAGCCGACGGCTATATTCCGATTCGCGTCAAACCAGCAAAACGCCAAGCATTTTTAGGTTTCAATTTAAGCGGTCGAAGTGGAAAATTGTCCAACAAAAGCATCGTTCTATTGACGGGCGAACTAGCGATGCTACTAGAATCGGGGTTGCCACTAGACCGTTCGTTAGTAGTGTTAATGGATTTAGCCAACGATAACGAAAACTTAAGTAAACTCATCGGGCGAGTCTTAGAAAAAGTCAAAAGCGGCGTGTCGCTCGCCGACGCATTCGAGCAACAAACCGGCGTTTTCAGTAAATTTTATTTAAACATGATTCGCGCCGGTGCAGCGGGTGGCAATTTAGGCGAAGTGTTAAACCGAATGGCAGTGTATTTAGAAAGCTCGCAAGAACTTAAAGAAACCGTCAGTACCGCGTTAATTTATCCGACAATTTTGCTGGTGATGTCGCTGGCTTCGCTGTTTATTATGCTGACATTTGTGGTGCCACAATTTAGCGAAATGTTTGCCAGTGCAGGTAAAGCCTTGCCGGTTTCGACACAAATTGTCGTGGGTTTAGCGGACTGGTTACAACATTATTGGTGGATTGTGATTGGTGGCGTGGTTTCGATTATGACGTATTTTAATTTTCAGCTCGGTAATCCTGAAACTAAAAAAGTGTGGGACGGACGGTGGTTAAAATTGCCGTTGGTGGGCGAAATGATTTTGAACAAAGAAGTCGCCAACGTGACACGCACTTTGGGAACGCTATTGGGAAATGGCGTATCGATTTTATCGGCGTTTATTATTGTCCGAGAAACCGTTGATAATTTAGTTGTTGCTGCTGCGTTGCACGATACGGAGGAACAAATTAAACAAGGCAAAACGCTATTTGACGCACTCGAACAAAAAGCGATTTTTCCAAAAATGGCGATGCAAATGATAAAAATGGGCGAAGAAACAGGGCATTTAGAAGAAATGCTTTTGCGGGTTGCCACAATTTACGATAAACAATTGCGTGTGTCGGTTGCCCGAATGTTGGCACTGCTTGAACCCGCGTTGATTATTACGCTCGGCATTATGATTGCCGGAATTATTGTATCAATTTTATTGGCAATTTTGAGCGTGAATGATTTGGCAGTGTGATGACAAAATTAGCAGATTCACAACGACGAAATGGCGCATTTAAGCTAAACTTTCGGCAATTTTTAACTTCAACTTTTTAATCACAAATGACCAATAAAACTATCCGTATCGCTACTCGTCAAAGTCCTTTAGCTCTCTGGCAAGCCGAACATGTTGCCACACTTTTGCAACAGGCGTTTCCAACCATTAAAACCGAACTTGTAAAAATGGTAACGCGCGGCGATAAAATTCTCGACGCGCCACTGGCAAAAATTGGTGGCAAAGGTTTATTCGTAAAAGAACTCGAACAAGGAATGCTCGAAGGTCATGCTGATATTGCAGTACACTCCATGAAAGACGTACCGATTGATTTCCCCGAAGGTTTGCATCTTGCGGCAATTTTAAAACGTGAAGACCCGACTGATGCGTTTGTGTCTAATCATTATCAAACGCTAAACGATTTACCCGAAAATGCACGAATCGGGACATCAAGTTTGCGTCGTCAATGTCAAATTAAAGCCCGTTTTCCAAATGCTGAAATTTTATCGTTGCGCGGCAATGTAAATACCCGTTTAGCAAAACTCGATGCTGGCGATTATGACGCAATTATTCTCGCCTCGGCAGGTTTAAAACGTTTAGGAATGACAGACCGAATTCGTCAAAGTTTGCCAACCATAGTTAGTTTGCCAGCGTGCGGACAAGGTGCAATTGGAATTGAATGCCGTGTTGATGATGTTGAAATTAACAAAATGTTAAAAGCCTTACACGATGAAACCACCGCCATTTGTGTTATTGCTGAACGCGCCATGAATGCAAAATTAAACGGCGGTTGCCAAGTGCCGATTGCGGGTTTTGCCGAATTGAACGATGGCAAAATTTTTATGCGTGGTTTAGTGGGAAATCCTGATGGCAGCGTAATTTATCGCTCGGAACAACGTGGATTATCTGCTATTGAAATCGGTGAAAGTATTGCCGATGAATTACTTGAACAAGGTGCAGCTGAAATTTTGAAAGCGTTAATTGATGGCTGATTTAAAACAAGCTCGAATTCTAGTCACTCGACCCGCGCACCAAGCTGAAAATTTATGCAATTTAATTTGCATAAATAACGGTATTTCGATTCGTTTTCCGACACTCGAAATCGTTTCGGTAGTTTTAAAACTAGACGAAATTGAACACCATTTAACGTATGCTGATTGGTTTATTTTCACCAGTACAAATGCTGTGCATTTATATTGTTCACAGTTGGATGATGCTAAAATGCGCCGTTTAAAAACAAAATCGTGTTTAGCAATTGGTCAAGCGACTGCACAAGCCTTAACAACTGTAGGTTTGAACGTCGATTTAATGCCGTTGCATGGTTATAATAGCGAAGCATTACTAGATTTAGCAGCATTACAGGATGTTTCACAAAAAAATATCGTGATAATTCGGGGTGAGAATGGACGCGAAATTTTGGCTGATACATTGAAAAAACGGGATGCAAATGTCAGTTATCAAAATGTTTACTGTCGCAAAATACCTAAAATTGATTGCACTGAAGTTTTGCAGTTAATTGATCAAAAAAGTTTAGATTTAATCACAATAACCAGCGGCGAAGCGATACAAAATCTAGTAAAAATGTTGTGTACAACACGACACGATTTGTTAAAAAAAATACCTTTAATAGTGGTCAGTGAGCGCATTCAAACCATTGCAAAAAATCTCGGTTTTGAAACTATCGCACGCGCACAAACGCCGTCAGATGACGCAATTCTTAATACAATAACGACGATAATAAACGGGGAAGAAAGTGGCTGAATTGATTGAATCGGTTGAACAACAACAAACTGTCAAAGAGACATCGCCAGAAGTCAGACGTTCTCGTAGCGGATTTTGGTTTGGCTTAATCATTTTATTGGTTATTGCCGTCGTCTCTGGCGCGGGCTATTACTTTCTTTCGCAATTGCGCGATAAACAAGAAGGGTTAGGTGGTGAAGTTAAAGGTGCGGTATCGCAACAAATCAGCGACTACCAAGCACAACTCGCTGCAATTCAATCGCAACTCGCCGCCGTTCAAACCGATGTTGGTAATAAAGAAGCGCATTTTACCAATAGCGTCACTGAATTTTCGAAATTACAAAACGAAAAATTAGACTCGACACGCAAAGATTTATCTGACGAGATTCAAAAATTACAACGCCAACTCGGTAAAACGCGCGGCGATTGGTTGCTTGCAGATGCTGAGTATTTGTTAAGTGTGGCAAATCAACGTTTACTTTTGATGGGCGATGTTAACACAACGAAAGAAGCCTTAGAAGCTGCCGACCAACGGTTACGTGAAAGTGGTGATGCAGCGGCATATAAAGTCCGTGAACAATTAGCGAAAGATATTGCCGCGATTAGCAAAGTAAATGCGGCAGATGTGGTCGGTATTTATTCGACATTACAAATGTTGGAAAGCCAAATTGATTCACTGACTCTATTATTGCCGTATGCGGGGAAAGACGAAGTGATTAAACCTGTTGCCCCAGAAGTTAAAAAAGAACCTAAAGATTTGATGGGACAATTGGAAACTATGGTGACGATTCGTCACGTTCAACAACACGTCAATGAAATTTTAACGCCTGAACAAGCGCAATTTATTCGTGAACAATTACGGGTGAAACTAGAAATTATCAAAATTGCGCTGGTGCAACAAAATGACGTGCTTTATCAAGCGAGTTTGGCGGACACTAACAAATGGCTGTTAGGTAATTTTGCTAAAGAAAAAGAAGCGGATCGTTTTATCGCATCACTCGAAAAACTTGCGGATGTTCGAATTCGAACACAATTTCCCGATATTAGTTTGTCATTAAAACTGTTGCGTGACATTACGAAACTACGTATTGAAACCGATAAAGGTCTGTCAAATCCTGCGAAATCTACGCCTGTCGTTGATGAAGCTGCACAACAATAAGAAGAGAAACTGATTATGAAAAAAATGCTTTTTCTTTTAATTATTTTGGGCGGATTAGGTGCTGGCGGTTTTTATGGCAGTCAATTTTTGACACGTTTGAACAGTGCGGGTTATGTGTTAATTGGCATCGAACAATGGTCGCTTGAAACGTCGTTATTTGTATTTTTAGGCGTATTGGTTGCCTTATTTTTCGCATTATATTTCAGCTTTAGATTACTGGGCTGGTCGTTTCGTTTACCCAAACAAATTAAAAAGCGTGTCGCTTCAAACCGATTAGCGATTTCACAAAAAGCGTTAATCAAAGGTTTAGTTGATTCTGCTGAAGGTAATTGGGAAGAAGCTGAAGATATTTTGATTAAACACGCTTCGCACAGCGGCACACCGTTAATTCATTATTTGACAGCCGCGAGAGCTGCACAATCGCGGGGTGCTTTCGATAAACGTGATGAGTATTTACAATTTGCCGCCGAACATGGCAATGATGCTGAAATTGCGGTGGGTTTGACACAAGCGGAATTGAATTTATCGGGTCAACAATACACCGAAGCCCTAGAAACATTAACCCGTTTGCATTCAATCAATCCGACACAAGCCAGCGTATTGCGTTTATTGCACAAAACATATCAGCATTTAGGTGATTGGCAGGCATTACGTTCGTTAATTCCATCGCTTAATACACACAAAGTGTTGATGGAAGCGGAGTTAAAATTGGTCGAAACTGAAATGTTTAGCAATTTGCTAAAACAAGCCGCTGAACAAAAAGATCGTAATACGTTGCAAACGCTTTGGGTAGAAATGCCGTTATCGATTAAGGTTATGCGTGGTGTGGCGGCAATCTATTTTGCTGCAATGATTGATGTTGGCGCAGGGGCGAATATCGAAGACGAATTGGTTAAAAATTTGTCAGCGAATTGGAGCGAAACGTTATTAGTTTTTTTCGGAAACATTCAATCGACTGATCCTGTTTTACAACTTGAAACCGCTGAACGTTGGTTAATTGGTCACGCGAATGATGCTATTTTATTGATGGTGTTGGGTAAATTGAGCAGTCAACGTGCTGATTATGCAAAAGCACAACGTTACTTGAATCAAAGCATCACGCTTGAACCTAATGTACAAAGTTACCGTTTGTTAGGTGATTTAGCGATGATGCAAGGCGATGCAAATACAGCGAGTCAGTTTTATAAACAAGGTTTGGAACTTGCCTCAAGCGAGTTAGTGAATCGCATTGAAACGTTAGCGATTTAACGTGTTTAAAAAATTACTTATCGCTGTGACTGTCGCATTATTATTGGGCTGCAATACCATGTTACTCGGCAGTTACGGTGAACAAAATCAAACTTTAGAAGCCTTTGCACAGCGTGTTGAAAACGTTTTTAAATTCCAAAATAGTATGACGAATGCGGTGATGTTGCTTGAAACTGAACCGTCCGAGACAATTTTAGACGCTGAACAAAAAATGCAACTCGTTTGTGAGCCGTTAAATGAATATGCTTCGCGTGAAATAGACGGTTTGAGTGCAGATTTCGCGCTGCAAAAACGAGTAGAACAAACCGCTGTGAGCTGTGAGAAAGCGGCACAACAACTTCAGTCTTTATTGCCACATTAAACTTATACTTTTCTACATACGAACTTTCGTAACTCTTCCAATGCCAACATACCTAATGCAAAAGGTAAAATCATCAACCATGTTTGCGGCGTTAAAGGCACTGTGCTGAAAATTAAATTTCCCCACGGCGTGTAAATAATCGCCGCAATCAGCATTATTTGTAATGCGATACTCCACATTATTATTGAATTATCGAACAAATTCGCCCCGAACAAACTCCGTCGTGGCAATTTACATAAAAATACGTTCATCGCTTGCATTAAAATAATTGCGCCTAGACATGCCGTCGTGGCTTGCATATAAAGTGGATTTTGAGAGGTTAACGTCTCTCCCCAATGCCATCCGCCGCTGTGCAATACATAAAAATACGCTGACATCGCCGCACACGCTTCAAAAATTCCCAAAAATAAATACGCTCGCACTAACAATCGCCAATCAACAAGACGTTCTTTTCGAGAATGTGGCGGACGTTGCATCACATTCGGGTCGGGTTCTTCAGCACCTAACGCCAACGCCGGCAAAGTGTCTGTACCTAAATCGATAATCAGAATTTGTAACACGGTTAATGGCAACGGAACTTGCAATAACACAAATGCTAGAAACGGCACTAATTCTGGAATGGTGTGTGTCAAAATGTAAGTGAAAAATTTACGGACATTGTCATAAACCGCCCGCCCTTCTTCGATTGCAGAAATAATCGTGGCAAAATTATCGTCAAGCAAAATCATATCTGCTGCTTCTTTCGCTACGTCCGTGCCAGTAATGCCCATCGAAATTCCAATATCAGCGAGTTTCAAGGCTGGCGCATCATTCACACCATCACCCGTAACGGCGACAATGTGGTTTTTCTTTTTCAAAGCGGCAACAATTCGCATTTTTTGATCGGCAGCAACGCGAGCAAAAATAATATCGGGCGCATCTAATGCCAATCGCAATTGGGTTTCAGACAATTTACGCAGTCGATCACCAGTAATTACAACGGGATTTTCACATTGTACTTGTCCAATTTGTCGTCCAATTGCCAATGCAGTATGCGGATGATCGCCAGTCACCATAATCACTTTAATGCCGGCTGCACGACATTGCCGCATAGCTTCTGGGACTTCGGGACGTGGTGGATCTTCCAAACCCACTAATCCGCACAAAACTAAATCGTTTTCCTGTGCTTCGCTGTTATGTGCAGCATCGATGTCGCGCCACGCAAATGCTAAAACGCGCAACCCCTTATCCGCCATTGATTCTTGTGCTTGAATGACTTTTTGCCGTTGTTCAGCAGTCATTTCTAAAATTTCGCCGTTATTTTGAATACGATTACACAGCGGCAAGACTTTTTCTAACGCACCTTTGCAATACAACATCACACCTTTAGGCGTTTGATGAATAGTGGACAGACGTTTGCGGTCGGTATCAAACGCCACTTCATTTATTTTTGGATACGCCAATGTTTCACCCAAACACGTTTTAGCCATGTGTGTCAGTGCGATTTCCATCGGATCACCCAGCACTTGCCACTGT
Organism: Methylococcales bacterium; assembly: GCA_028713055.1. GTDB lineage: Bacteria > Pseudomonadota > Gammaproteobacteria > Methylococcales > Methylomonadaceae > UBA10906. The sequence continues at coordinate 11,079 of JAQTOX010000086.1, forward strand.
CCGTCATTTAGGGTTTCTTTGAGGTTTTGACACAGCAAGGCGTTTTCAAAAAACTGCCGTTGTGTTTGCACTAGCTCTGGTTGGCGTTGTAATTGGATGGGCGTAAAAAACTGATTTTGCAAATATACGGTACGCACTGACATTTTGTTTTGCGTTAAAGTCCCCGTTTTATCGGTACAAATTACTGTTGCAGACCCCAAAGTTTCGACGGAAGCCAAATTGCGAATCAGCGCATTACGTTTCGCCATGCGTTGCGTCGCCATTGCCAACGATAATGTGACGGTAGGCAATAAACCTTCAGGCACATTGGCGACGATAATACCAATCGCAAACATGAAATTCGCCCAAAACGACAAGCCTACGCTTTGTCCAATGAAGAAAAACAGCACGCCTAACGTTATCGACAACCCAGCGATAATGTGACTTAGACGCATAATTTCGCGCTGCAATGGCGAATCTGTTTTAACGGCGGTTTGCGTTAAATGCGCGATTTTTCCGAATTCGGTG
>JAQTOX010000087.1 GCA_028713055.1 Methylococcales bacterium
GGCGTTGAGCGTAAATCTAACAATCCCGCCGCAGATGTGCCGACAATCACGATTTTGTCTTTCAATTCAGAAATATCCACCGTACTATTTAGCACATCAGTGGCGGAAATATATTTGAAACTGCCTTGCCGACCACGAAATGGTACTAACAAATTGCCGGCATCATCGACAGGAATATTTAAACCAGATAATGAAATGGCTTCCAAACGGCTGTCGCCATATTCGTCGCTGGTAATAAATTCAACGTCTGCTCCCATCACTTGACGCAATATCGATAACGACAACGTGCTGTAAAGCTGATTTTTATACTGCGTCACCATCGGCAAACGGCGATAAACGCCATCTTCGTCGACGTTTGAATTATTTAAATAACCACCCATTTGTGTCACTGATTGCAACTGCGGTAAATTGCTGACATAACTGCGAGCTTGGAATAGCCGTGATGAAAATTCACGTCCTTCCGCACTCGCTAAAGGTTGTGGTAAAAGCCCTAATTCGTTGTTTTGCTCTTCGTGATGACTGAAAAAATACCCCATCACGACAGGACGATTTTGCAAACTTTTTGCAAATTTATCGTCGTATGATAATTGGGGACGTACTTTCTCAATCGCCGATAAAAATTTATTATCTTTTTGTAACTTTGTTTTTGCCAATTTATCCAGCGCATCCATGCCGCCGCTAGTATCGGGTTCGGAAAACACAACGTCGAATCCCAATACTTTTACACCGTAATAATCAAAAACCATATCCATTAAATAGGCAAGTTTATCGCGTTGCCACGGCCAGTGACCTTCTTGAGCCAAACTTTTTTCATCAATATCTAAAATGACAATGCGTTCATCAACCGTATTCGGCATCGTTACGCGCAACCGCAAATCATACAAAATATTTTCGACACGCTGCATCGTCGGAATTGTTATTTGACCGATTGTATGCGCCACAAATATCATCGTCAAAATGATACAAATCAACCACTGATAGCCTTTCAGCCATTTGCTACTTAATTTCATATATCAACTTGTTCTGATGTTAAAAATTTTTCGGCGTATTTTCTAGGGATGTCATGCGCGATAAACGCATCATACAAATCAGGATCGATGTGTCCTTCCTCTTTCATTTTTCCCAAAATAAATAATGCTTCTGAGAGTTTTTTGCCCTGTTTATAAGGGCGATCAGATGCAGTTAAGGCTTCAAATACATCGGCAATCGCCATCGCGCGTGCTTGGATAGGCATTTCTTCGCGCGTCAACCCTTTTGGATAACCTTTACCATCCATACGTTCATGATGTCCCCCTGCGTATTCCGTGACACGCAGTAAATGTTTTGGCCATTTAATCGCACTTAACATAGAAATTGTGACACTAACATGGTTGTTAATAATTTTACGTTCCGCCTCGGTGAGCGTTCCACGAGCGATACAGAGATTGTACAGCTCGTTGCCGCTTAATAGCGGGAGTGTTTCGCCGTTTAGTTGCCAAGTAATTTCTTCCAAACTTTTCAGTCGCCGCACTTTGTCATCCGACATAAATTCGCCACCGGTATTGCACGTTTTAATAAAATTAAATTCCTCAGTAAGAAAATCAAGATTACTTTTTAAACCATATTCTGAAATCGCAGCCGGTAATTCATTTCCTGTTTTTAAAGCTTCTATTTCCCGTTTCAACATAGCAATTTTGGCATCACGTTTTAATACCTCAAAGCGTGTTTCAAGCAGATGAATTCGATCAAAAATAGTTTCTAATTTAGTTGCTTTGTCAACCACAGCCTCTGGTGTAGTGATTTTCCCACAATCATGTAAAAGTCCAGCAATTCGTAATTCGTAGCGATCGGCATCAGTCAATGTGAAATCTTTTAAATAACCTTCTTTCGTTTCATGAGCAGCTTCGGCAATCATCGTCGTGAGTTCTGGAACACGTCGACAATGTCCACCGTTATACGGGGATTTTTCGTCGAGTGCCTTTGCAATTAACATAATCATCGATTCGAACATTTGTTCTAAATCGATAATCAATTGTTGCCGCGTCAATACGGTTGCAGCTTGCGAAGCGAGTGATTCACAAAAACGTTGCGCGATTGCATCGAAAGGAATGACCTTTTGCGTTTCGGAATCGATGGCGTTAATAAGTTGCAACATACCAACTGTTTCGTATTGATGATTTTTGAGCGGAACAGTTAGGAAAGATGTTGAGCGGTAATGATTTTTTTCGTCAAACATTTTTGTGCCACGAAAATCAAAACCTTCTGCGTTATAAGCATCTTCGATATTGAGCGTGATGTCTTTGTGATAAGAATAACTTACGACGTTTTTTAAATTCGGTGTGCCATCTTCACCGAATAACGGAACCATTATCTTCACACCATCTTTACTTGTCGCGTGACTTTTCAAGCTAGTGTTGTGCAGAATTTCAGCTTCGATTCTATCATCACGAACCATATAAATCGTGCCACCATCAGCATTTGTCAACGAAATAGCACCGACTAAAATTTTTTCCAACAGTTGAATAGTATTGTGTTCAGAAGATAAAGCGACACCGATGTCCGTCAGTTTTTCAAACTGGCTTACAATGTGCTTTACTTCAAGATAGTGTTGATGATCGATTTCGGGGCGATCTATAGCCGCCTGCAAGTCTGTGAATTGATTCATATTAGGATTTAGCACAATATAGAAGTAACAGTAAGATTCAACTTCGCTTAATGGTAGCATTTTGCGTTAATTTTTCACATAAACGCGGGCAATAGCGTGAGTTACAATCGTTACGCCATTGCTATAATTCAAAGTATAATTTTTAAAAAATATGTTTTACTGCCGATTAACTTAACCAAGCGGCGAGTTTATATCAAATTTAAGCGACACTTTACGAGCGCAGCTATGTTGGACTTATAGCGCGTAGCATTTTAATTGCACCAGCACACGAGAAAACAATGTTAGTTATTATTGGATATGTAGTAGTTTTTAGCTCATTACTGGGGGGCTACATTTGGGGGGGCGGACACCCGCTTATTCTAATTCAGCCTAATGAATTCCTCATTATTGGAGGAGCGGCCATTGGTGCATTAGTCGTTGCCAGTCCATTAGGTCTAGTAAAAGCTGCACTTTCAAAAGCAACCGCGACGTTAAGACCAGAACCTTATAGCAAAGAATTTTATTTGGAGTTGATGATGTGTTTTTACATGTTAACGAATAAAACTCGTAAGGAGGGTTTGCTATCCTTAGAAGACTTGATTGAAAATCCCGAAAGTAATCCAGCGATTTTCACTGAAAAAATAATGGCGGATCATCATTTACTTGAATTCATTTGCGACAATTTACGCTTAATTGTGACGGGTGTAGAAGTACATCAATTGGAAGAGTTAATGGATCAAATTTTGGAAACGCATCACGAAGATGAATATGCGCCAGTTAAAGTTATTCAAACAATGGCAGATGGTTTACCTGCATTCGGTATTGTCGCAGCGGTTATGGGCGTAGTGCATACAATGGAATTAGTCGGTTCCGCACCGGCTGTTATGGGAAAAGCAATTGCCGCCGCATTAGTTGGGACGTTCATTGGTATTTTGTTGGCGTATGGTTTTATTGGTCCAGTTGGTTCACTAATGGCGGTACGTGCAGAGATGACAGGGAACATTTTTAGATGCGCTCAAAAAGGATTGCTATGTACCGCAAAGGGTGTTTCACCCGCAATGACAGCGGAATATATGCGAGCTATGGTTTCCGTTGAAAAACGACCTAGTTTTAAAGAACTTGATGATTTATTACGCAGTAACAAAGGGTAATCGCAGTCATGGCTGAACAACAACCCATTGTCATTAAAAAAATCAAAAAAAATGCTCACGCACATCATGGTGGCGCGTGGAAACTTGCTTATGCAGATTTTGTAACCGCGATGATGGCGTTCTTTTTGCTCATGTGGCTACTCGGTTCAACCGATGAAGCTACACGCAAAGGGATTGCGTCTTTTTTTACGGATCCCTATAAAGTTTCAATGCAGGGCGGCAAAGATTCTGGTGAACGTACCGAGTTAATTGAAGGTGGCGGTGCAGATTTGGTTTCAAGTGATAGAGGGCAAGTTCAAACGGGTGAAACGATTGATGTGAATCAATCGACTCCCGAAGAGATTGAAAAGAAGGCTGAAGAAAATGAAAAAGCCAAACTGGAATCTTTGAAAGAAAAAATTCAGGACAAAATCAACGAAACGCCGGAATTGAGTGAGTTTAAAGATCAAATTAAGCTCGAAATTACCCCCGAAGGCTTACGAATTTTAATCGTCGATGATCAAAAACGTCCGATGTATAAACTTGCCAGTGCACAAACTGAGCAGCACGTTCGAGTCATTTTACGCGCTCTTGCCCCTGCGATTAACGAATTGCCAAACAAAGTGAGTTTAAACGGTCACACCGATGCGTTGCCATTTCCTGCAAATCAAAAAGGTTATACGAATTGGGAGTTATCGAGTGATCGTGCAAATGCTGCACGGTATGAATTAACGGAAGGTGGGTTGTCAGAAAGTAAAATTTTGCGGGTCATCGGGATGTCTTCGAGTGTACCTTATAGTCCAAACACTGATCCGATGAATCCCATCAATCGACGTATTTCGATTCTTGTAATGAACAAGAAAACGGAACAACAGATTTTGCAAGGTAGTAGCGCAGAGTAGCGTATATTCCTAGAGGAACTCATGCCCAACCGAGTTAATCGGTTGGGCATTTTTTTAAATTCCGTATTTTGTTTGGTAGGTTTCAATCGCGGCGAGTTGTGCCGTGTCATCCACCGTTTTCAAATAGTCAATAATGTTACTTAAACTAATAATTGCTGTCACAGGCAAGCCAAAACGTTCTGTAACTTCTTGAATCGCCGAAATATCACCTAAGCCTTTTTCTTGGCGATCTAATGCAATTAAAACAGCAGCGGGTGTGGCATTTGTCGCTTTAATAATTTCGACCGATTCACGAACCGATGTCCCTGCGGTGATTACATCGTCAATAATCAATACTCGTCCGGTTAATGGCGCACCTACTAATAAACCGCCTTCGCCATGATTTTTGGTTTCTTTTCTATTGAATGCAAACGGCATATCGTTTCCAGTTAATTCTGCAAAAGCCATCGCGGTGGCAACGGCTAATGGAATGCCTTTGTACGCGGGACCATAAAAAATATCAACGTTTATGCCCGATACAATCAAGGCTTGTGCGTAAAATTTACCTAATTTTTGTAATTGTGCGCCAGTGTTAAATAAACCGGTGTTAAAAAAATACGGGCTGATTCGTCCCGATTTCAATTCAAATTCGCCAAATTTTAATACGCCACAATCTAGCGCATAGCGAATAAAATCGTGCTGATAAGTTTGCATTTAATTGTTCCTTTGTTAAAAAGTTAAAAATTACACCAAAAATTTTTGTAAAACATCATCTAAAAAATTCCAACCGTGTTCGCTGCAATGGTAAACATTTTCATGTTCGACAAGCAAACCGGCTTTTACACAGTCGCTTAATGCTGGTTCAAGTGTTGTTGCATTCAAACCTGTCGCCACAGAATAATGCGCTAAGTTAAAACCTTGTTTTAAGCGCAATTGATTCATCAAAAATTCCAGCGGCAAATCGATAGATTCAATTATATTTTCAATAAAATCATTAGATTGTTGATAACGCTCGGGATGTTTATTTTTTTGCGTGCGAATAATTTTCGTAGGTACTTCCAAACTCAATTTACCGTGTGCGCCTGCGCCAATTCCTAAATAATCACCAAATTGCCAATAATTCAAATTATGTCGACATTGTTTCCCTGTCAAACTGTACGCCGACACTTCGTATTGTGTGTAATCATGTTCAGCTAAAATGCGCTGGCAATGTTGCTGCGTCTTAAAAATTAACTCGTCGGACGGCAAAATGGGTGGATAACGATAAAAATAAGTATTCGGTTCTAGGGTTAATTGATAAAACGATAAATGTGTAGGTTGCAACGCAATCGCTGTACGAATATCGCGTTCACTGTGTGCTAATGTGGCGTTTGGCAAACCGAACATTAAATCTAAATTGAAATTATCAAAGCCTACTTTTTGTGCCATTTCTGCGGCAGCAAGGGCTTCGTTGCCATTATGAACACGTCCTAATTCGGTCAATAACGTATCATCAAAACTCTGTACACCAATCGACAAACGGTTTATGCCAATCGCTTTAAATTCAGCAAACTTTTGAAATTCAAACGTCCCTGGATTCGCTTCAAGCGTAATTTCAATGCCGGTAACAAAATTCAATTGTTGTTTAACGCCTCGGAGTAAGCGATTTAGAGCTTCAGGAGAAAATAAACTCGGCGTTCCACCACCAATAAAAATACTGTGTAACGGACGGGTAATTTCATAACGTTCAACATCTCGTGCCAAATCGGCGAGCAAACTATCAATGTAATGGGTCTCTGGTAGCGAATCTTTTACGGCGTGCGAATTAAAATCGCAATAAGGGCATTTTTTCAAACACCACGGAATGTGAATGTATAAACTAAGTGGCAACAAGGTAACACTCGAATTGGGTTAGAATGACGCGAGTGTAACACAAAAAATAATGAGGATTTATGCGACTGTTATTGGTTGAAGATGACGAAATTTTAGGCGACGGATTAGCAGCTGGCTTGAAAATGGAAGGTTATGCCGTTGATTGGTTAACGAATGGTAAACTCGCTGACGAAGCCTTGAAAACAAACAGTTATGAGTTAGTCGTTTTAGATTTAAATTTGCCAGACATGGATGGTATCAGTATTTTACGTGCGTTGCGAGGTCGTAAAAACGAAACGCCTGTTTTGGTTTTAACGGCAAAAGACACTATTCCCGATAGAATTTTAGGTTTAGACAGTGGCGCGGACGATTTTGTGATTAAGCCGTTTGATTTAAACGAAGTTTGCGCTCGGTTGCGAGCATTGGCGCGACGTAATGAAGGACGCGGTACACCGACGATTGAGCATAATGGTATTGTGCTTGATCCTGCCTCGCATCACGTTACGTTTCAAGGCGAAAAGATTGAATTGTCACAAAAAGAATTTGAGATTTTGAGCTTTTTAATGAGCAATATAGGGCGTGTGATTTCACGGGCGAGGCTCGAAGAAAGTTTATATTCATGGGGTTCTGACGTGGAGAGCAACACGGTTGAAGTACATATCCACCATTTGCGAAAAAAATTGGATGCGTCGGTTATTCGCACCGTACGTGGCGTGGGCTACATTATCGATGCGGATGACGAGATATGAATTATTCTCTCCGACACTTATTGCTGTTTAGTTTACTCTCTGCATCGATGTGTATTTGGGGTATAACAGCATTTTTCACTTACAAAGTTACCCGCGATGAGGTCGCCAGTTTGTTTGATGCTGAACTCGCACAATCCGCGAAAGTGTTGCACAGTTTTATTGAAAGTTTATTGCGCGAAGGGTCATTGTCTACCCATTGGATGCAAGCGCAAAATGACGAGAATTTACATGTTCCACTTGGACGAAAACATAATAAAAACCGCGCATTTCAGCTGCTTACTGACGACAACAATAATTTATTAAAACCCGAATCTGTGCCAACGATGTTGCACAGTTTTGATGAAAAAAATATCGATGATCAACTTTGGGGCGTGTTTGACGATTTGTTACAAGCCAGTACATTAGGACACAAATACGAACGCAAAATTGCTTTTCAACTGTGGTCAAATACCAATGGCATTGTTTTACATTCAGACAGTGCGCCCGTATTTGTACTATCTTCGGCAGATCACGGGTTTAGTGAAACCAATATCGACGGGCATTTATGGTATGTTTTCAGTATTGCTAGCACTAACGGCGAATATGTTATTCACGTCGGGCAAAAGGAAGAAATTCGCACCGAACTCACCGATGAAATTTCGATGCAGTTGGTGATGCAATTTTTGGTTGGGCTACCGATTTTGGGATTAGTGATTTGGTTTATTGTTGGACGTGCGCTTGCACCGTTAAACCGTTTGGAAATTGCGCTTTCTCGCCGCGAAGCCAGCTATTTGAAACCATTGTCTATTCAAGAACTACCCAATGAAATTGTGCCGATTGTTCATGAAATAAACACATTGTTTGTGCAGCTCGAACAAGCTTTTGAACATGAACGCCAATTTACCGCTGATGCTGCACATGAATTACGCACGCCACTTGCCGGATTGTTGACACAGGCGCAAGTGGCATTACGAACTGCTGATGAAACGGTGCGAAATCAAGCCTTGAAACGCATTGAACAAGCCGTGCATCGAATGACATATTTGGTGCAACAATTGTTGACGTTTTCACGCATTGATTCCAATACTGAATATCTGGCGAAAGCGGTGACGCACGTCGAAAAAGAAATTGTGCAGGTGATTACTGAACTCGATGCCGACGCTTATAAAAAACGTATCCATCTTGAATTTGTTGAGGAGAAAGTTGTTCCGATTATGGCGAATACGTTGTTGATTAACATTTTGCTTCGCAACATAATTGATAACGCGATTAAATACACACCCCAGCGCGGTAGCATTAAAGTTAGTTTAGTTGGTACGGAAACACAATTGATCTTTTCTGTGGAAGATTCTGGATCAGGAATTGCGCCCGATCAATATGAAAATTCACTCAAACGATTTCACCGTTGCGTTGAAACTGCACACACTGCACAAGGGACGGGATTAGGATTTTCGATTGTGCAGCGTATCGCGGGGATTCATCAAGCCGAATTGGCATTGGGTGAATCCGAATTAGGCGGTTTAAAAGTCAAAGTCACATTTAACTTGCCCCCGCGTGCAACTGTTAAAAAACGAGGGCGAAAGTTGAGTTTTTTTAACTGACCGTGCGGAATTCCCCATCCAGAACCGATAGGTTTGGGTGGAGATGGAGAGCAGCAGTTTTCGCGAAGCCGCTTTTGGTTTTTTGTGTTCGCACTGTAAAATCTCCTCGTACTTGCATTTATGGTCATCGAAAGCCAAGAGGCTATAAATACGTAAAAAGTAAATCTATTTGCAATCTCAAAAAATCGGGATTGTATAACCTCCATTTGAGGCGGCAGGTTATGTCGCGACTGTAAAGCGTTCCTCAGTATCTACACGAGTCAAAGCTCGTGATACTGCGAGAGGTACTGAAACAAAATCAGTACGGGTCAGTCGAAGCCACTACTAGAACGCGATAGCATTTAGTGGGTGGTATTTCACTACGCAGAAAAGTTGATAATGTACGCAACTCGACACATTTTTGTGCCAAAATTTCCACACACTAAAAATTTAATTTATGAACAATGCCATTTCGACTTTAACAACGACTGATTTAAGTCGTGTCATTTATTCTGGCGTGGCAACAACGGATGCGTTGCTCGACAACAGCGTGAATTGGAATTATCTCAATCCCACTCGCACAGTGTTGTACTACACGTTTGATATTAACAACTTTGATGACTCTAATCTTGATACGGCAATTGCGCGGTTTAATGCAGCACAGCAAGAAGCCGTTATTGCCATCTTAAAATACGCCAGCTCTGTCACGGGCGTTGTTTTTAAAGAGGTCGCTTCGGGTAATAAGGCGGATATTCATTTTGCAAATACTAATTTAAAAGGTTCATCGACAGCAGGTTTGTGTGATAACAGCTATAGCTACCGCTATGACGGTAACCACATTGTGACCGCATACACCGCCGATGCTTATGTTTATTTAGATAATGTTGAATGGGGCAATGAAAATGGAACACCTACCGCAGGTGGGCAAGGTTATGAAACTTTGTTACACGAAGTTGGTCATGCGCTGGGGTTGAAACATCCGTTTGAAACACCGAAAGTTTTGCCTAGTTCTCAAGATAATACCAATAACACTGTTATGTCATACTCACATAAAGGCGATTATAAAACTGAATTTCAAAGCTACGATTTAGCTGCATTGAAATGGATTTACGGCGATGATGGCTTGGGTGGAGTGAGTAATTCTTCGGTGATGACGGTTGCCAAACAATCGCAAAGTACAGTAGGAGCGGATTTGTTAATTGGCACTTCTCGTGCTGATACACTGAACGGTTTATCGGGTAACGATACCTTAGACGGTGGCACTGGAGCCGACACATTAACGGGTGGCGATGGCAATGATGTTTATATTGTAGACAACATCGGTGACAAAATTATCGAAACCAACAACATTGATATTGATTCTGTGCAAAGTAGCGTGAATTTTACCTTGCCAAAAAATGTTGAAAATTTAACACTCACTGGCAAAGCGGCAATTGGAACGGGGAACGAATTAGCAAATATGCTTATCGGCAATGCGTCGAATAATGCGTTGGATGGTATGGCGGGTAACGACGTACTTGAAGGTGGCAAAGGTAATGACAAATTAACCGGTGGAAGTGGAAAAGATACTTTTGTCTTCAATATGAACGATTATGATTTTATGGGAGATTTCGCGCCACGCGCTCAGAATTTGGATACGATTACTGATTTTGCCAAAGGCACAGACATTATTAAACTCAGTGCCGCCTTTGGGCTTAATGGGTTTGTGGCGGTGGTAAATTTGAAACAATCCGCTGGTGATGCAAATTTGATTTATGACAACGCTACACGAGCGTTATATTTTGATGCAGATGGTATGGGAAATCATTATTCGCCCACTAAATTTATTCAATTTAGCGGGCAGGTGAATTTGGATGTTAATGATTTGAGATTGATTTAATGACACTAAAAACAAAAGAAAAAACATTTTGTCAGATTTATGCGGCGAATGGCGGTGATGGTATACGTGCAGCGGTTGCGGCGGGTTATCCCGCTCACTCGGCAAATGTTGAAGCTGTACGGTTATTAACAGATGATGAGGTTATAACTTATATCGCAGCATTAACAGAGGCAACAGAAACAACAGAAGTAGCAGAGACAGCGATGAAAATTAACAGAAGAAATATTTTTTCTGAATCATTTCGAGAGTGGCAAAATTCACGAGAACGATAACAACGGTAGGAGATTTAAAAATTATGGTACACATACCCATCAAAGTTGAAAATCTTATCCCTGTTAAGTTTCGGCGAGTTGATGACCATCTTATTTTGATAGCTAGCCACGGATACTGGAAAGAAAAAATATGTGATGCAATTACTAATCAAAAAATGCTCGATATAAACGAGATATTAAAAGATGATTCTTGTGATTTGGGTCATTGGTTAAACAGCGAAGCAGAGCATCCACATCTTGTCCACCTACAGAGTTATCATAACTTAAAAAAACAAAATGCCGAATTTCATATCCAAGCCGCCAAAGTTGCAGAGCAGATTAATGAAAAAAAATACGCGGTAGCGTTGCGATTAACAGAATGCACATCAGCGTTTGAATCTGCATCCAATGCGGTTATAGCAGCAATTTTTCACTTGAAAAAAGATGTCAAAAAGCTAAAAAAAGACGCTACGTTCCATGCAACACATTCCCATTCGGAGCGTGAGGAGGATGTCAAACCGCTTAAACCTAAAGACCCGCTTTAATGCGCGTCATCCCAATTATTTCCTACACCAACATCAACAATGAGTGGTACGGTCAATTCTGCT
>JAQTOX010000183.1 GCA_028713055.1 Methylococcales bacterium
CCAGAACAACCGGCTTGGTTAGCGGATCATCGTTTGCCGCCGCACGTTGTTTTTCCTGCAACGGGTTACGTCGAATTGGCATTAGCGGCGGGACAAAAATTACTTCACAGTGAATGCCTCGAAATTCAAAATTTTGACATTCGACAAGCACTGATTGTTGATGGTAAAACGTTAGTGCAAATTATTTTAGAACCTATCGAAAGTGGCTATAAATTTACGATTTTTAGTTGTGCTGAAAGCCTGTTACATGACGAAAATTGGACACTTCATGCCGAAGGTTTACTGAATTTGAGCGATGAAAAACCGCTTTCAAATCCGTTAGTAAAGACAGAATTTTCTGAAGATTTAGCCGCAAATGTTAAAGATTTTTACGCCAGTTATCAGCAACAAGGACTTGATTATGGCGAAAGTTTTCAAAGCATTCGCAATTTTACAGTCGACAATAAAACCGTTTCAGGTTCGATTATTTTAACGACAGATTCGCAAAATTATTTGTTACATCCGGCGTTGTTGGACGGCTGTTTGCAATTGTTGAAAGCGGCTTTGCCAGCTGAAAATTTACAACGTTATTTGCCAGTGGGTTTAGAAAAATTCGTGCTTTATCGCGCAGGAACTGAAGCCGTTTTTTGTCGCGCAACGCTTATTGATGCAGGCGATTATTATCATGCGGATTTGCAAATTTTCGACAAAACTGGGCAAGCAGTCGCGGTCATTGAGAAACTCACTCTTCGTCCTGTCAGCGCGGAACAATTGCGAGTTCAGAGCGAAAAATCACTCGATAGTTATGAAATTAGTTGGCAAAATCAACCGCTTGAAATGGTTAGCCAACAAAATTTAAGTGATAAAAATTGGCTTATTTTTGTTGAATCAGGTGTTTTAGCGAAACAATTTGAAACGCAATTTTCAAATGCAATTTTTGTTAGAAGCGGTGATTCGTTCCAAAAAATGGATGCCAAAAATTTACAAATCAATCCAATGCAATCGTCGGATTACGATAATTTGCTGGCAGATTATCCAAATTTCGATGGAATTATTCATGCGTGGAGCGAAAATTTAGTTGAATTTTCAGGCGTTGAAAACGCAGATGTTGTCATTGAAAATGCTCAAAAACAAAGTTGTGGCAGTGTATTACTGTTGGTTCAAGCGTTGAAAAAAGCGGAAGCATCTACGCCGTTAACCTTGATAACTCGTGGCGCACAGGCAATTTATCCTCAGCAAAAAACACTTAATTTATTGCAAGCACCGTTGCTGGGTTTAGCCAAAGTGATTGTGCTGGAACATCCCGAATTAAATTGTTTGCGAATCGATTTGACCCCTGATGAAATCGCGAATAATGAAGCACAACTTATTATTCAAGAGCTGCAAAATCGGACACTTTCTGAAGACCAAGTCGCGTATCGTCAAAATCAACGCTATGTTCCACGTTTGCAAAAACGTCATGTTTTGACTTCCCAAAAGTCGCATCGTCTACAGCTCAATGATTACGGCATTGACCAATTGCAATTGGTTGAAGCAACGTTTGAAAAACCGCGTGTGGGAAAAATTCAAATCCGTGTCACAGCGAGTGGTTTGAATTTTAAAGACGTGTTGCACGCGCTTGGAATGCTGAAAGAGCCAGATTTTTCAGCGCAAACGCTTCCATTTGGATTCGAATGCGCGGGTATCGTCGAACACGTTGGCGAGGGTTGTGATTTTAATATCGGCGAGCGGGTGATGGCAGTTCTCACGCCATCGAGCATGGCGGATTTCGTCAATGTTGATGCGCGTTATGCCATTAAAACGCCCGATTGTTTGAGCGATATTGATGCGGCGGCGATTCCGTTAGCGTATTTGACGGCGAGCTACGGTCTTGAAAGTTTGGCAAAAATAAAAGCAGGCGAAAGCATTTTGATTCACGCAGCAGCAGGTGGTGTGGGTCAAGCAGCAATTCAAATCGCACAATCTTATGGGCTAGAAATTTTTGCCACAGCGCATCCCGACAAATGGGAAATGCTACAAAACCAAGGCATCCAGCATATTTATCATTCACGTCACGCCAATTACGCTGAACAAATTTTGGCAAAAACCAACGGCAAAGGCGTTGATATTGTGTTGAACAGTTTGACGGGCGATTTTATTGATGAAAATTTGCGTTGTTTGGCGAACGGTGGACGGTTTATTGAGATTGGAAAACTCGGAATTCGCACGCCAGAACAAATGCAAAATGAACGTCCCGACGTGGATTATCACGTTTTTGAACTGGGCGAAATTGGCGAACAGCAGCCCGAATTGATTCAAACGTTATTTAAAAATTTGGGCGAACGGTTGCAACAAAAAACGTTGAAGCCGTTGCCTGTGCAGTTTTATTCACTTGAACGTGCGACGGAAGCCTTCAATTGCATGGCGAAAGCGCAACATCGTGGCAAAATTGTCTTGACGCATACCGCTGGGCAAATTTTGCCACAACGCACTTATTTAATTACCGGCGGTTTAGGTGGATTGGGATTGAAATTCGTTGAATGGCTAATTTCGCAAGGCGCAACGCATTTGGTTTTGAGTAGTTTGCATGCCGCAAATGCTGAAACGCAACCGCAACTCGACCAGTTAAAACAACTCGCTAACGTTGAGGTTTTTGTCTCGGATATTGGGCAGTTACACGATGTTCAAAATTTATTTGCACACATTCAAAACACCTTGCCACCGTTAGCCGGTATTATTCACGCGGCGGGAAAAATCGACGACGGCATGTTGCAACAACTGGATTGGTCACGGTTTGAAAGTGTGGCGCAACCAAAAATAAACGGCAGTTGGTATTTGCATTGTTGCAGTCAGCATTTGCCGCTTGATTTTTTTGTGGAATTTTCATCGGCAACCGCGTTGCTCGGCGCACCTGGTCAAGGAAATTATGCAGCAGCAAATG
>JAQTOX010000088.1 GCA_028713055.1 Methylococcales bacterium
AGTGCGATATATTTTTTTTGAACACCTAAAACCTTCAATTTTCGTACACCCAAATCCGCCAAAATGCGTGCGCCTGTTCCGGTCATACGCCAATCGACATCGTTATTCGGCACAATTTGATGCCCATTATCTACCAATTGATAACGGTGAATTTGTTCGGCTAATGCCTGATTATTTTCACTTTGTCGAATTAACACTAAAACGCCGCGTCCAGCATTTGAGATTTTTTCCATTGCTGAACGAATTGATAAACTGGATTCGCCACGTTTTGACGAAAAAATATCATCCAAAACATTTCGCGCATGAACGCGAACTAAAACGGGTTCTTCGCCACTAATATCGCCCATCACTAATGCAATGTGAAGATTGTTGTCGGTGCGGTCTTGATAGGCAAATAAACGGAAATCACCAAATTCCGTGGGATACGCACATTCACTCACGCGCTCTAAAGTATTTTCGTGTTGAATGCGGTAGTGAATTAAATCTGCAATGGTGCCAATTTTAAGTTTATGTTCAGCCGCAAAGGTTTCTAAATCTGCCCGACGTGCCATCGAACCATCTTCATTTAAAATTTCGACGATTACTGCTGCCGGTTCAACACCCGCCAATCGCGCCAAATCACATCCTGCCTCTGTGTGTCCTGCACGATTTAACACGCCACCCGCTTGCGCCATTAAAGGAAAAATATGTCCAGGTTGCACCAAATCTTCAGCTACGGCATTTTCGGCAACGGCAACTTGAACAGTTCGCGCTCTGTCTGCCGCAGAAATACCTGTTGTTACACCAGTTGCCGCTTCAATTGAAACAGTAAAATTAGTGTAATACGGTGTTTTATTTTCACTGACCATCAGTGGCAAACGCAATTGCTGACAACGTTCTTGTGTCAACGTCAGGCAAATTAAACCGCGCCCATAACGCGCCATAAAGTTAATATCTTCAGGACGGGCAAACTTTGCTGCCATAAGCAAATCACCTTCATTTTCACGGTCTTCGTCGTCCATGATAATGACCATTTTGCCTTGTTTGAGGTCTTCAATAATTTCTTCGGTGCTGTTCATTGGGCTAAAAATCCACTGTTTTGCAAAAGCTCCATTGTAACAGCTGAACACGGTTTTGCTGCGGCTTCGCCTTTCATGAGACGTTCCATGTAACGCGCTAAAACGTCAACTTCTAAATTTACTTTCGTACCGACAGTCGCATCATTTAACGTCGTTTCTTTCAATGTATGCGGCACGATGTTAATGCCAAAGCTCGCACCGTTTATACTGTTGACCGTCAAACTAATGCCGTTAATGCAAATCGAACCTTTTTGAGCAATATATTTTGCCAACTCGTCTGGAGCTTGCACAGTGAAACGGATTGACCGACCATCTGCTTTTTTGTCGATAATCGTACCTACACCATCGACATGACCGCTGACGATATGTCCGCCTAATCGCGTCGTCGGTGTGAGTGCGAGTTCTAAATTAACAGGTGTACCAATTTGTACATTGGCTAAACAGGTATTCGATAACGTCTCGTTCGAGACATCGGCGACAAAATAATCTTGACCCAATTCAACGGCGGTTAAACACACGCCATTTACCGCAATGCTGTCACCTAAATGGGCATCGATGAGCGGTAATTTTCCAGTGTAAATAGTTAAACGAACATCGCCACCCTGCGGAGTGATTACGGTTATTTTACCGACCGCCAAAATAATTCCTGTGAACATAAATGATTTTTTAAAGTTAATTTGATGATCGAACGGGCGCATCGATAAATTTAAACTGGAGTCTATCGATTCGACCGTTCAATCCAACGCGAAAATTGTGACAATTTTTCATCAGTGAGTTGCTTCCACTGAAAATGCCACTGCCAATTTTCCCCGATTGTTCCAGGTGTATTCATTCGATGAGTGCTGTCCAACTCTAAAATATCCTGCATAGGTAAAATAGCCAGATTTGCTATCGATGCTAATGCACATTTCATCAATTCCACGGCAATATCTGCGTCATCATCAATCGCCAATGTTTTACAAACAAATTCCCGCTCTTCAAGGGTTAATTTTTGCACCCAACCAATCGTCGTATCATTATCGTGTGTACCGGTATAAACCACGCTGTTGATTTTATGATTTTCGGGCAAATACGGATTATCGGCATCACCACTAAAGGCGAATTGCATAATTTTCATACCTGGCAAATTGAATTGTGAACGTAACGCATCAACTTCGGGAGTGATAATACCTAAATCTTCGGCGACTAACTTAAGGTTACTGAACTCCGTATGAATTGTGGTTAATAAAGCGGCACCTGCTGCTTTCACCCATGCGCCTTTAATAGCATTCGGTTCTTCAGCTGGAATTTCCCAAGCTGCCTCCAAACCACGAAAGTGATCAATTCGCACAATATCAAATAGAGCGGTTTGCGTTTTCATGCGTTGCAACCACCATGTAAAACCGGTCGCTTGTAAATAATCCCAATCGTAATGTGGATTACCCCAACGTTGACCAGTTTTAGAAAAATAGTCTGGTGGCACACCTGCTACCACAGACATATTACCTTCAGGCGTAAGCTTGAATACCTTTCGATTTGCCCAAACATCTGCGCTATCGTAAGACACAAAAATCGGCATATCGCCGAAAAGTAAAACGCCGTGTTCATTCGCGTAAGTTTTTAATGCTGTCCATTGTTTGAAAAAAATATACTGCTCAAACTTGACCGTTTCCAACGACGTTTTTAGAAAAAAACGCACGTCATTCAACGCGGCGAGATTGCGATTTTTAAAGTCGTCCGCCCAATCGTTCCATCCTTGATTATTAAATTTCTGCCGTAACACCATGAACAGTGCGAAATCATCTAACCAAAAATGACTCGTTTCGCAAAAATGTAAAAAATCGGCTTTTTCTGTTTCAGATGCACGAGCTTTAAATCCGGTAAAAGCCTTACTCAATAAACAAGCACGGTGAAGTTCTGAGTGATTGCTACAGGTATCACAATGTTCTTCTGCTTCCAACCAACCGTCTGTAACTAATGAATGTGGACTAATCAACGCCGGATTACCTGCGTGTGCAGAAAGCGATTGATAGGGTGAACCATCTTCGTGTGTAATGCCGAGCGGTAAAACCTGCCAAACACTCGCCCCTGCTTCGCGCAAAAAATCGACGAACTGATACGCATCCCGCCCCAAATCCCGACCGGGGAGCGAAGTAATATGTAATAACACGCCTGCACGGCGTTGATTTAAAGTCGCTTTCACGTCGTCAACCTCTTGTTAATGTTCCGTACCTTTTCGCATCGTGCCACCCATTGCGGGCATTCCCGAACCTTGCGTAAACGAAAGAGCCAAATAGGCAGGTGGTTTTTCGCCAAGCAAGTAATACAAATTGGATAAATTCAACCGGAATTGTTTTTCGAAACTACTCACCGCATCGTTAGGATTGTAATCCCCGAACCACCAAAACCAATCCGAGCCTTCGCAAACCGCGAGTTGCAAGTTTGCTTTTTCGCGCAGTTCATCATCCAATTCTTTGGTTGCCATAACGTGATCAAACATTTTTTTAGCCGCACCCAGCATGTCCCAACCGCGATTTTTGTCGGTATCACCAATCCATGTTGAAAATGTGCCATAAACCCAACTGCCCGCGACCAATTTTTTTAACGGTTTTGCAGCGACATCTTGCTTCACACATTCTGAAAACGTCGTCATTTGAATGCGTGGATGATTCGATAAACGGCGATATAACGCACTCAAGAAATAAATGCCATTTTCAGGGAAATGTTCCCACGCATTTTCGCCATCCATAATAATGGAAACAACCGCATCGGGAATTTCACGATCGGCAATATGTTCCAAATGGTTGATTAAATCACTTACGGCATCATCGGCGTGCCATTTCGAATATTGAAAACCGATTAAATCCGACAAACCGTCATCACGAAAAAAACAGCGAATGTCATTTTTTTTCAATTGAAAAGGATGATAGGTGCTTTCGGGACGGGTATTTTCGGTGCAGGTCAAACTGTTGTTCAAGACAGCACCGCCACTTGCAACCCAAGTAAACCCAAACTCATCTAACATTTTGATAGTTTCTTCACTCACACTGCCTTCTGACGGCCAGCAACCCTTGGGTACAAAATCAAAAAAGCGTTTGAACGTTTGCACGCCTTTTTCCAAATGCCATAAAACACGTTCTTTGCCATTAGGATAAGACTCTAATTCGGGTAGTGGCGCGTGCGGCATTGCTTCGTGCGTGGTTTTCACATCAAGAAGTAACGGCATAATCGGGTGTGCGTAAGGCGTGACCGATAATTCAATTTGTCCTTTTTCCGCTAATCTTTTATAGCGTTCTAAAACATTCGATAGCTGATCCGCAATAATATCGAGCATTTCTAAACGATCTGCCAGCGTGTAATTGCTGCCTTGCGCCAATAGTCTATGCGCTCGCGTATCGTTTAATTTAACCGTTTCGCCCAACCATGCTAAGTGATACCACATCAATAAATCAGCGACAAATTGAGCATTTACAAAATGTACAATTTCCTTTTCAATGAAAAATTCTGCCGTTTTTACTAAATGTTTAAAGTGCGGATACCGGTTAATCTGCCGATCTTCATTTGCCTTCAAACAGCTTTTGATAATTCTTAAAGGCGCACAAGGCGTTTTAAAAATCGTCGTATCATCAACTAATGCTTCCAATAGTGGATCCGTAAATGACTTTTTATTATGCGAATAATCGGTTACTTGCCGAGCATATTCTTCAATTTGCTCCAACAAAATCGGTGCGAAATTTACCACGACTTTAGCCTCGGGTGCGGCTTCCAAATGCGCCACCATATCGACATAATCTTTAATGACATGCAAATATGTCCACGGTAATTTAAATTCACCAGTTTGCAAATCACGGTATTCGGGTTGGTGCATGTGCCAAGCAATAACCAACTTTAATTTTTTATCATCGAACATAATGTCTTCTCGTTCCTAACATTTCGGGGGTTACTAACACCACGCCACCTGGGCTGATATGGTAGCGTTGAGCATCTTCTTCATGATTTTCACCGATAACAGTGCCTTCGGGAATATCACAGCCTTTTTCAAGAATGGCGCGGGTAATACGGCAGTGACGACCGATATTTACATCATTTAATACAATCGTGTCTTGAATCGTACTGTAAGAATTGACACGCACATTTGAAAATAATAACGAATGGCGTACGGTTGCACCAGAAACAACACAGCCTCCCGAAATCATCGAATCAACGGCAACGCCACGGCGTTCAGGTTCATCAAACACAAATTTTGCTGGTGGCGTTTGTTCTTGATATGTCCAAATCGGCCACGTTTGGTCGTACAAATTTAAATCGGGATGCACGCCAATCAATTCCATATTGGCTGACCAATAGGCATCGATTGTACCTACATCGCGCCAATAACTTTGTGCGCCACTTTGTAAATCTAAAAATGGGTAAGCATTAACAACATGATCTCGAATAACCGCGGGAATAATATCGTGTCCAAAATCATGTGAAGATTCTGGGTTATCCGCATCTTTAATCAATTGTTCAAACAAAAAACGAGCATCAAAAATATAAATTCCCATCGAAGCCAACGCTGTATCAGTGCGTCCAGGCATCACTGGCGGTTTCTCTGGTTTTTCCACAAATGCTTTGACACGGCGATAATCATCAACATCCATTACACCAAATGCCGTCGCATCTTTTAACGAAACTTCAATACAACCAATAGTCAAATCGGCGCGTTTTGCCACGTGATCCGCCAGCATCGCACCATAATCCATTTTGTAAATATGATCGCCTGCAAGAACTAAAATATGTTCAGGACTTCGCGTTCGCAAAATATCAATATTTTGATAAATCGCATCTGCGGTGCCTTTGTACCAAGAATCTTCACTGTGCCGTTGTTGTGCCGGCATTAAATCAACATACTCTCCAAACTCGCCGCGTAAAAATCCCCAACCTTGTTGAATATGTCGAATGAGGGAATCGGATTTGTATTGTGTGAGAATACCCACTTTACGAATGCCAGAATTGACGCAATTCGACAATGGAAAATCAATAATGCGAAATTTACCACCAAACGGTACTGCAGGTTTAGCTCGCCAATCAGTCATATTTTTTAAGCGTGATCCGCGCCCACCCGCCAAAATCAAGGCAATAGTATTGCGCGTAAGGTGACTGACAAATCGATCAGTGTTTGGATTAGGTGATGACATTTGAACCTCCCGTGTTTATATAGATACACAACTTTTTTTTTGTTTGCTAAACTTCGCGGACATTATCCTACTACCTACAGGCTATTCCTAATGAAAAAGCAACCTCCCGTTATGCTGGATTTCGATTCAGTCAAAGTCGCAGCCGCACAACATCATAATCCTTTTTCTGTATTGGGTCGTCATCCAAAAGCAAACAAAATTCATGTACGTTTGTATCTGCCTTACGCAGAAACAGTACATTTTACGCATAATAATGTTGCAATTTCGCGTATTGAAGGGACTGATTTTTTTGAACACATTGCCAAGAAAGGTGAATTGCCACCCCATTACCGCATTTCGTGGGTAGATAAGAACGGTGAATGCCACGAAAATTACGACCCGTACGATTTTGGCGTGCAGTTGCCAGAATTTGATTTGCACTTATTCGGTGAAGGCAAGCATTGGCATATTTATCAAAAACTCGGCGCACATTTACATACCGCAGATGGCATTGAAGGCGTGCTGTTTGCAGTTTGGGCTCCAAATGCCGGACGTGTAAGCATCGTTGGTGATTTCAATCATTGGGATGGTCGTTGTCATCCGATGCGAAGTTTAGGTGGTGGGGGTGTTTGGGAATTATTTATTCCCGAATTGACAGCGGGCTGTTTTTACAAATTTGAACTACTCAATCGTGCTAGCGGCGAAGTTTTAGTAAAAACTGATCCGTATGGGCAACAATTTGAAAATCGTCCTAAAACGTCTTCAATGGTGGTTGATAAAGATACGTATGAATGGCAAGACAATACGTGGATGCAACAACGTCTCCAATATGATTGGTTGCATCAGCCGATGTCAATTTACGAAGTGCATTTAGGGTCTTGGAAACGTGATGAATACGGGCATTTTTTGAATTATCGAGAATTTGCTACGCAATTGGTCGATTACGTTAAACAGCTCGGTTTTACACACATTGAATTATTACCAGTTACTGAACATCCGCTCGATGATTCGTGGGGTTATCAAACCACGGGTTATTTCGCGCCTACGAGCCGTTTTGGGTCACCCGATGATTTCCGGTATTTGATTGATTGTTGCCATCAAAATAACATTGGTGTGATTCTCGATTGGGTTCCCGCCCATTTTCCAAAAGATAATTTCGCCTTAGCACGTTTTGATGGCAGTGCGTTGTACGAACACGAAGATCCACGTAAAGGTGAGCATCGTGATTGGGGAACGTTGATTTATAATTTTGGGCGCAATGAAGTTCGAAACTTTTTACTTTCCAGTGCCGTTTTTTGGTTAGAAGAATTTCACCTTGATGGCTTGCGTGTGGATGCCGTTGCCTCGATGTTGTATTTAGATTATTCACGTGAAGCCGGTGACTGGGAACCGAATTGTTACGGTGGGAATGAAAATTTAGAAGCGATTGGTTTTCTGCGCGAACTAAACACGATTACCCATCAACAACAACCTGGTACCGTGATTATGGCGGAAGAATCTACATCATGGCCCCAAGTCACGCGCCCAACATGGGCAGGTGGTTTAGGGTTTTCGATGAAGTGGAATATGGGTTGGATGCACGACGTATTAGCGTACATGAAAGAAGACCCAATACATCGTCAATATCATCATAATCAACTTACATTCGGTATGTTGTACGCTTTTAGCGAAAACTTCACGTTGCCTTTTTCACACGATGAAGTTGTTCACGGTAAAGGTTCAATGCTAAACAAAATGAAGGGCGATGAATGGCAACGTTTCGCGAATCTGCGTCTGCTTTACACGTTTATGTTCGCGTATCCGGGTAAAAAATTGTTGTTCATGGGCAATGAATTCGGTCAGGGTACGGAGTGGAATTTTAGAAAAGAGTTAGATTGGTATGTGTTGGATTATGCACCCCATGTAGGGTTGCAAACGATGGTGAAAGATTTAAATCATCTGTATAAAACCGAATTGGCATTGCATTGGCATGATTTTGAACAGCGCGGCTTTGATTGGATTGATTGTCATGATATGCAGCAATCGATTTTGTGTTTCCAACGTAATCACGGACAGGAACATTTGATTATTGTGCTTAATTTCACACCGGTCATCCGTGAAAATTATCGTGTTGGTGTGCCAATGTCAGGCACTTATCGAGAAATTTTCAACTCAGATTCGATTTATTATGCAGGTTCAAATACGGGTAATGACATCGTAAAAACGGATGATGAGCCTTGGATGAATCAGCTTTATTCCCTCAATTTAACGTTGCCACCGTTAGGGGCAATTATTTTAAAACTTTAGAAATGCAGTGTTATGAAAAAAATTCTTTTTGTCACCAGTGAGGTCTATCCGCTCATTAAAACGGGTGGACTGGCTGATGTATCCAACGGTTTACCTAAAGCTCTTGCTTCATTAGGTCAAGAAGTGCGGCTGGTTTTACCGAATTATCATGGTTTAAAACTGGCAAATAGACCTGAATTAGTTAGTTTGTTGCGCGTTGATGGGCATACGGTACAACTGTTAGAAACCATGTTGCCGGGCAGTAACGTTGTTATTTGGTTAGTCGATTGTCCAAAATTTTTTGATGTAGAAGGCAATCCATATGTGGATGTGTTTGGCAATTCCTACAAGGATAATGCGGAACGTTTTGCGTTATTTTGTCGCGTGGCGATTGAAATAGCGATGAACCGCGCTCAATTGGATTGGAAAGCCGACATTGTACATTGTAACGACTGGCAAACAGGCTTAATTCCGGCATTGTTATCGTTGGAATATCAATGTCCCGCCACTGTATTCACTGTTCACAATATGGCGTATCAAGGGATATTTAGCGGCTTGACTGCTGCCATGTTGCATTTACCGGGTCAATTACTCTCGGTTCATGGACTCGAATTTCATGGCATGATTTCGTTTCTTAAAGGCGGAATTGCTTATGCAGATAAAATTACCACGGTCAGTCCAACTTACGCGCAAGACATTCAAACCCCTGCATTAGGTTATGGTTTGGAAGGGTTGCTAGTCTACCGCAGCGATGATTTGATGGGGATTATCAATGGTATTGATGGTGAGTGGAATCCCGAAACCGATCCTCTGATTGCACAAAACTACACCGCAAATTCGCTTCAAACGAAATCGGTAAATAAAACCGCGTTACAAACCCGTTTAAATTTACCGGTGGATGGAAGTGTGTTGCTACTGAGTTTAATTAGTCGATTGGTTGAACAAAAAGGCATCGATATGTTATTGGATTGTTTGCCCGAACTTCTGCTCTTGCCCGTTCAAATCGTGATATTGGGTAGTGGTGATAAAATTTTCGAACAACGGTTGTTCGAATTAGCGGCGGCTTATCCACATAAAATGGCGTTGACGTTGGGTTATAACGAGACGTTGGCACATCAGATTGAAGCAGGGGCGGATGTTTTCTTGATGCCATCACGTTTTGAACCCTGTGGATTAAACCAAATGTATAGCCAACGTTATGGCACATTGCCTATTGTCCGACATACCGGCGGATTGGCAGATACTGTAGTAGACACGCTACCAGAAACGATGGCGAATCATACAGCAACCGGTTTTGTATTTAACGATGCCCATGCAGGAACGTTATTGGAAGCCGTTAAACGCGCCACGCTTTTACACAGTTTTCCTGAAGTTTGGCAACAGCTACAGACCAATGCGATGAGTCGTGATTTTTCATGGCAAAACAGCGCAGAGCAGTATTTAGCGTTGTACGAAAGTATTGAATAACCTTTTTATTTAGATAATTGGCGGCTGTTTGTCGCCAATTATTTTCACTTCAACGCGTTGCCCAATTTTCAATTCTCCGCACTGGTTGTGCAGTGCATTTTGTCCAAAATAAATTTTGTTTTGCCATTTCCGCAAACGATTTAAAGTCGTCAAAGGTTCTTTGCCAACTTCAGCTGTTTCGGGATTTATTGTTGGAACTGAACAACGCGAACACGGTTTTGGCAAACGAAAATCAATGTTACCAATCTGAATTTCGCGCCACGCATCTTCGGCATAAGCGTCGCAATCCGCAACTACTAAATTCGGACGAAATCGCGCCATTTCAACGGGTATTTTTAACGCAGCATTCAGCGCATTCAATGAATTTTCAGACACAATCAAAAATGGAAAACCATCCGAAAATGCCACGCGGTCAGTAGTATTCGCATACCTTAAATCCACACCACGTTTTGTTTCGGCGGGTAAATACACCAATTGACACGGTATTTCTAAAACTTCGCTAAACCACGCATCGGCTTCATTTGAAACATGTTGTGCGTCACAACAATCTGACCACACTGTACTTTGAATAATCGCGCCACCTTGTGATTCAAGCGGCAAATTTAAATCTATTTTCGTCGGTGCAGATAAAATCAATTCAGAATCTGTCAAACGGGTTTGAATCAATGCCATTTTCGGTAAACGACGTTGACTGAGAAATTGCCCATTTTCGTCAATTAACATCCATTGCCGATCATAACGTAAGCCTGTTTCAACCACATCCCATTGAGAAACACGAATACCCGCCAAAGATTTCACGGGGTAAATAAAAATATCACTTAATATCATAAATCTTCTCACTGATAGGTTTTCAAGGTGACTATCAATTGTCGATAGTCGTTAATGCTTGGATGAAGAGCGTCTTTAAAAATAACACGATAGAATTTTTTACCGCTGACTTGATAATGCAAAAAAATAAACAGTTTTGAAATAACAGTCGAAGGCAAAATTTCAATCGACTGTGTCGCACTCAATTCGAGTATTTGCCAACCATTATCATCGTCATAATCCAGCTGCCAATTTTCACACGCCAATCGTTTTAACGTCACCGCGCCGTGTAACAAAACAAAAATTGCCAGACTCAATTTAATCACAAGAGCTAACGCATTCATAAAACAGGCGATTAACGTTAAAACATAGACGACTGATAACAGGCGAATTAACCATTTTGACGCAGTAAATTGCCACGAATACGCTGCCGATTTCAACGTAAACCACACGAACTGAGTTGTTGCTGAAATTGTTGAGCGCGTTTTGCGACATTGTTTGAAATCCGCAGTAACCACGGTTTTTGATTGTACGTTTGTTTTTGAAAACCGCCGTGACCCTCGTGATAAGCGAGATACAAATTTTTGGTATCTGTTTTAGCAATTCCTAATTTTTTATAACTGATTTGTGAATACCAGCCAATAAAATCACAAGCATCGGCAAATTTATCGCGTTGAGCAGAATCGTTACCGCTTTTTTGCTGATAATCGTCCCACGTTTCGTCCTT
>JAQTOX010000184.1 GCA_028713055.1 Methylococcales bacterium
TAATCGTTTCTTGCATCGCTTTTAATGCGTAAAGCAAACTACTGCTGTCACGAGGCTGCAAGGTAATTGTGCTATTCAAATTACCTGCTGATACACGGCGAACTTGCTCGATAGCATCAGTTAATTCGCCACCTAATTGACGCATCACATAACGTGAAAAAGCGATACCGATAAAAATACTGGTAATGAAACCAACTGCAATCAGAAGGATTAAGACGATTAAACTATACGAATACAAATCGGCTGAATCGTGTACAGTTTTTTCTGCCAACACTTCTTTTAAGCGACTTAATTGGTCTATTCGTTCATTCATTGCTTTACTAAGCGGGTGTTGTACTGCACGGATAGCATCAAATTCTGGTGTAGTGCGTTCTGTTAAATTATTGGCTTCAATTATTGCAACCATTTGCAATGTAGAATGTTCCCATTCCGGTATCATGCCATTGATTTCTTTTATTATTTTCTTAGCATCGTCTGTATAAAATAATGCGCTGCCTTTGCTAAAATTTTCTTTGAATAAGTCGATGTTGTTTTTGACCGAGGCTGTATTTTTAGCAACTAATGCTGAATCGGGTTCTAATAATGCGGCACGCCAATCACGTGAAATGTATAAACTATTTATTTTCACTTCTTTGATGTACGACAAGCCAAGCAAATCTTTGTCATACAATTTATGCACATAGTTATCCATTTGGCTCATATTGAATACACCAATGCCGCCTATGATTAAACTAATTATGGCGACAACAATAAAACCAGCGACGAACTTTGTTCCTAGTCTCATATTTTCAAACATTCTATTCTCCTGAAATATACTTGTTTTAAGCGGCGAATAAAAAACTGTTCATTTTAAAATTGCCAACCGAATGCGTTAATTTTAGCGTTTGTTCTTCAAGTGATTCAGCCGTTGCGGCAGCGTGTTCGACTAATGTCGCGTTTTGTTGTGTAACCTCGTCCATTTGTCGAATAGCGAAATTGACTTGTTGAATCTCCTCATTTTGTTCATGGGATGCAGTAGTAATAGCACTAATCGTTGCACTCACACTTTGAATCGATGACACAATCTCTTCCATCGTTTTACCCGCTATTGCAACAAGTTTTGTACCATCTTCCACTTTTTCAACCGAATCACTGATTAAACTTTTAATTTCACCGGCGGCAATCGCGGCGCGTTGGGCAAGATTACGCACTTCTGTAGCAACGACAGCAAAACCACGTCCTTGCTCACCCGCTCTGGCGGCTTCTACAGCAGCGTTTAACGCTAAAATGTTGGTTTGAAATGCGATGCTATCAATCACCGAAATAATATCGACAATTTTGCGTGAGGATTCGTTAATATCTTCCATTGTAGTAACGACTTTTGCGACAACAGTGACACCTCGACGCGCAATATCTGAAGAGGTTAGTGCCATTTCATTGGCGCATTTTGCATTGTCACTATTTTTTTGTACGATTAACGTGAAATCTTGCATACTCCTAGCCGTTTTTTCCAAACTTGCCGCCTGCTCTTCTGTACGGTGTGACAAATCACTATTGCCTGAGGCAATTTCTTGTGCTGCCGTAGTAATGGAGTCACTCGATTCTTTAATTTCGCCAACCAATGATTTTAAATGCTCGACCGTATCATTCATGGCATCTTGGGTTTTTCCAAATGTCCCCAAATAATCATTTGTAATTTTTTGTGTTAAATCACCTTGCGCTAACGCATTCGCGATGCGTAAAACGTCGTTAAAACCGGTATCACAACTTTCCATTAAATTGTTAAGTTGTGAGAGCATATCTCTGAACATAAATTTAAAACGACTGGCATCACTGCGTTTTGAAAAATTACCTTGTGCGCCAGCTGTAGCCAGCATGTGGATTTCACTGTTAATTTCAAGCAATGAGGCTTTCACCGCATCGATGGCGGCAGTGACTTTTGCTTTTTCAGCAGGTAAACGTTCAAAATCAGGTTCAAAATTACCTTGTGCATATTGTGTTACCACATCAACAATTTGCATTTTCACGGCGATATGCGATTGCACTAATTCGTTAATTTCTTGCGCCATTTCACGATAAGTCCCTTGAAATTTTGTGGCATCAATTTTCTCACTGAGAAAACCATCATGATGTTTTTTTGCCATCGAACGCTGTGCATCAATAAAACTGGTGATGGTGTCTTGCATAACTCTTAACGTGTAGAGCAAACTGCTCGTGTCGCCTTTTTTAAGATTTAGTTTGCCCGAAAAATCACCCGCAGACAGTGTTTTAACCCCGTTAATGGCATCGGTTAATTCACCACCTAATTGTTTGGTTAAATAACGCGAAAAAAGCATTCCAATAGCCACACTGCTAATAAATCCGAGCGTCACTAACACCGTCATGACAACAAAATTAAGCGAATACAATTCGCTAGATTCTTTAGCCGTCTCTTCCGAAGTCAGTTCTTTAGCCTCAGTGAGTTTGCTTATGTTGCCATCAATAATTTTAGCAAGTGGTTGTTGTGCTTTAAGGATTACGGCTAATTCTGGGGTTTGTTGCATTAAATTTTGTTCGACAATCATGCTGGTAACTTGTAATGTCAGACGCTCCCATTCTGGCGTAGCGTCATAAATTTCCCGCACTAATACTTTATATTTTTCATCGTCAAATAAATCACCACCTTTGTGTATGCTCTCTTTATAAGATTGAACATTTTTTTTGACCGATTCGACAGCTTTACGCTTTTCTTCAATGGTTGTCGCTAATAAAGCACTTCGCCAATCACGTGCAGCACGTAATCGCGTACTTTGTGCCTCTTTAACGTAAGACAAACCGAGTAAATCTTTGCTATAATCTTTATCAACATAATGATCTAAGCGATTCATATTAAATATGCTAATGAAACAGACAATTAAGC
>JAQTOX010000089.1 GCA_028713055.1 Methylococcales bacterium
TAAATGGTATTTCAAATTATAAACAGCGTGAAAATGACTTCTTCTATTTGCTTTTGATGGATTTTTAGCTTCTTCTTCCATATTGACACCAAGTAAAAATAAGTTAGAATTTTAGCATGATTAGACTAAAAGCCTACAAATACAGATTGAAGCCAAGAGCGGAGCAAATTACTCAATTTGACCAGCACTTCGGACACGTTCGGTTTGTGAAAAACTGGGCGATTGCACTGAAAGGACGCTATTACCGTCGTTTCGGTAAAGGTTTGTCTAGTCGTCGATTGCAAGACCAGTTGGTAAAAAAGAAAAAATTAGCAAACTGTCAGTGGCTTAGTGACATCAATTCGCAAGCGTTACTCGCAGCATTGATGGATGTTGAAACGGCATTCAAAAAATTTTTTGGCGGTGCAGGCTATCCCAAATTCAAAAGAAAATACGCCGCATGGCAATCATTTCAAACACCGCAACACGTTGAAGCGACAAAAAATAAAATAAAATTACCTAAAATTGGTTGGGTCGATTGCGTCATGCACCGCGATTTGCCCGAAGGAAAAATCAAAACTTGTACCATCAAACGCGCACCAAGCGGCAAGTATTCTATTTCGATTTTGATTGAACAACAGGTTGGCGAGGTGATGCCTTGCATCATCGAAGAAGACAAAACCATCGGCGTTGATGTTGGCATCAAAACGTTTGCTGTTTGTTCGGACGGTGGCGAAATCAAAAATCCACGCTTGTTAGACTGTCAATTGGTCAGTTTGAAACAAGCACAACGGGGTTTTTCTCGTATGAAAAAAGGCTCAAAAAATCGCAGTAAACAAAAAATGGTGGTCGCAAAACTACATGAAAAAGTAGCTAACGCACGCCATGATTTTATCCACAAATCCTCCTACAACGTAGCTGTCAAAAACCACTCGACTACGGTGTGCATTGAAGATTTGCAGATTAGCAACATGATTCGTAATCCAAAATTAGCAAGGCATATTGCCAATTGTGGTTGGGGGATGTGGGCAAACGCGCTTGCGTATAAGCTCGCAGAAAACGGTAAAAATCTGATTCGGATTTCACCGTTTGCACCCAGTAGCAAAGAATGTCGCAAATGCCACAACAAACACACTGGACTGAAATTGTCTGACCGCGTGTTTGTTTGTCCTGTGTGCAATCACACCGAAGACCGTGATTTGCATGCCTCGCATAATATCAAGCGTTTTAGATTACAAAAAGAATTTGAGGCGGCAGGTTCTGTCGTGACTGTAAAGCGTTCCCCATCTTCTAAACGGGTCAAAGCTCGTGGAGATGTGAAAGGGACTGATATTCTCAGTTCGGGTCAGTCGAAGCCACCACTAGAACGCCTTAGCGTTTAGTGGTTGGTAGTTCACTCAATAAATACTTTTGTTCCGACAAGAATGCGATTGAATAAATCCAAAATGTCGATATTTTTCATTCGAATACAACCATGCGATTCGGGTTGCCCTAGAATTAACTCATCGGGGCAACCGTGAATGTAAATGTAGCGTGAAGCAGTGTGAACGTTGCCATAACGATTTTTGCCGGCTTCCAAACCATCTAGCCACAAAATCCGCGTTAAAATCCAATCTCGATTGGGATAATTCTTTGATAATTCAATGTTATAAATTTCGCCTGTAGGTCGTCGTGCGATAAAAACACTGTTTAAAGGTTGTAAATCACCAATTTTTGCACGAACGTAATGCCAACCGCAGGGAGTGCATCCACTGCCTTTGATTTCTCCTACTCCATTTTTAGCGGTAGAAATGGGATAACTTTTTGTAATTTTTGAATTTATGATTATTTCGAGTTGTTGAAGTTGCGTCGAAATATGCAGAAAAATATTGAAATTCATACGAAAGTGTAGCTAAAAGTTAATATATCTGTATAATCTAACACATATTGCTGGTGTAGCTCAGTTGGTAGAGCAGCTGATTTGTAATCAGCCGGTCAGGAGTTCGAATCCCCTCACTAGCTCCAAATATATGAAAGGCTTATGTCGTAATGATTTAAGCCTTTTTTTATTGCCTAATTTTCTCACACATTGTTCGTTGAATTTACGCTAAACTTACCGCTCACAAATTAAATCATAGATATATCCCCGCCCTAAAGGGATAATTTGATACCACGTGCAATTCGACGAAAGACAAAACATGAACAAAGCAAACTTATTAACAATTTTCCTATTTATTGCATTTAACACACACGCTGAAACCATTTTTATCACACTTGAAAAGGACAACGCTTTAGCCGTAATGAATTCGATCGATGGGTCGTTAATTAAAATTGTTCCTGTTGGCAAACGCCCACGTGGCATTACGTTAAGTCCAGATAATAAATCACTTTACGTTGCAACTAGCGACGATAATACCATTAAAATTTTCGATGCTTCAACTTTGAAAGAAACGGGACATTTACCGTCTGGCGAAGACCCCGAAACATTTGCACTCAGTCCGATCGGTGACAAAATGTACGTTTCTAACGAAGACGATAGTTTAGTGACGGTGATTGATGTGGCGAAAAAGAAAGTTATTAAACAAATCAAAGTTGGCGTTGAACCCGAAGGTATTTGTGTCAGTCCGGACAATCAATGGCTGATTAGTGCGTCTGAAACCACAAATATGTTGCATTGGATTGATACCAAAACGCAGATGATTATTGAAAATACCTTAGTCGATGCGCGTCCACGTTTCGTAACATTCACGCCGGACAGTTCGCAATTATGGATCACGTCAGAAATGGCAGGAACGTTAACAGTTTTAGATACTAAAACAAAACAACCGATTAAAACGATTAACTTTACCATTCAAGGCGTACCGAATGACAAAATTCAACCGGTTGGTATTGCGATTGATAAAAATCGTATTCGTGCCTATGTGGCTTTAGGAACAGCAAATCGGGTGGCGGTGATTAACGCACAAACCTTTGAAGTCGAAAAATATCTGCTTGTCGGTTCGCGGGTTTGGAATTTAGCATTTTCGCCCGATCAAAAACGCCTCTACACAGCGAATGGCTTAAGTAATGACGTATCGATTATTGATTTAGAATCACAAACGGTGACGAAATCGGTTGGTGTAGGAACCTATCCTTGGGGTTTGGCGGTAAAACCATGAGCGAAATTGCTTTACTGGTTCAAGATTTAACCTTCTCTTATGGGCAAAAAAAAGCTCTCGATACCGTCGGTTTTCAAATTTTAGCGGGTGAATGCACATTGCTGCTTGGTGAAAATGGCGCGGGAAAAAGTACGTTATTTTCATTGATTACTCATTTATACGATACGCACAAAGGACACATTGAGTTGTGTGGTTTTGATATTCAAACCCAGTCACAGAAAGCCTTAGCACGATTGGGCGTAGTGTTTCAACAAACCACATTGGATATGGATTTGACAGTTTTACAGAATCTAAATTATCACGCCGCCTTGCACGGGATGAGTGGAAAATTAGCAAAACAGCGCATTCAAGAAGAGTTAGAACGTCTGCAAATGTATGAACGGCGTAGTGAAAAAGTTCGGCAATTAAACGGAGGGCATAAACGACGTGTTGAAATTGTACGCGCTTTACTACACAAACCTACGTTATTGTTACTCGATGAACCGACGGTAGGGCTTGATATTCCTAGTCGTCAAGGAATAGTTGATTATGTGCATCAATTAGTTATCGATGAAAACATTGCTGTACTTTGGGCCAGTCATTTGATGGATGAAGTTTATCCAGACGACCATTTGATTGTGTTACATCGTGGACAAATTAAAGCAAATGAACGTGTGCAGGATGTTTTACAACAAACACAAACTGACAATGTGGCTGCGGCATTTATGAGTTTGACGAAATCAAATTGATTCTTTAATAACCTGCAACGTCTAATTCCAATTCGTACAATGGTGTATCAATTCGGCGCACCGTTGAAACCACTGTACCATCGATATACAAATCAATAATTCGATAACCTGGAGGTGTTCTATCCATAGCAAACTCGGTACTATTGAACGCAAATTGAAAACATGTTGACGGTGTACCAAACACAGCGACTTCACCAAATTTCTTGTTCATTTCTTGATGAATATGCCCCGTCGTAATTACACGCACATTTGGATAACGCGCCACAATGTCCAAAAAAGCCTGACTATTTTCAATGGTCATGGTGTCTAACCACGCGCTATCCGTCGGTAAACAGTTGTGATGCACCGCAATTAACGTAAACAAATTGGCTTTTTCTTTTAGACGCGCTTCCAAAAAATCTAATTCAGTTTGCTCTAATCGTCCCGCTTCACTACCGATAATTTGACTGTTAAGCATAATAATTTGCCAATTACCTATGCACATTTGTTTGTTACACGTTACCTGCGGCGTATTCAAAATTTGCTGCATCAACGGGTAATCATCGTGATTCCCAGCTAAACAAAGTGTGGATAATTTGTATTCTTCGAGTTTTCTCAAAATGCGCTCATAACTTGCCACGCAAGGCATTTGTGCTAAATCTCCCGTTAATAACAGCACTTCATAATCCGAACGGTGTTTAAAAGCATGTGCTAACACCGCATGAAAATAATGTTCTGTTTTGATACCCAACAACGTACTTTCTGGCGTAAGTAAAACGTGTAAATCAGTAAGTTGTAATAAAGAGAGGCAAGGCAATTTCATCAATGATTACTCAAGAGTTTTAAAAAGAATTTTAGAATTTCGGCGTGGATTATAAAGGGCTTTGAGGTAATCGGGAACATTAGACCATTCACATAACGCAAAACCACGTTCCACGAACCATTGTACCGTTTGTGTCGATAATACGAAGATTGTGTTTACGCCGCGTGTTTTTGACAATGTTAAGGCTGTTGAAAACAAACGTTGTCCACGTGCGCCACCACGATAGTCGGCGTGTACTGCAAGACACGCGAGAACGGCGCAATTTTCAATGGCGTTAACGTGCAACGCCGCGCAACCAATAATCAGCCCGTCACGTTCAATCACCACATAATCTGCGATTTCCATTTCAATTTTTTCACGGGAACGTTTTGCCAAAATACCTTGTCGTTCGAGTGGCTTAATCAATTCCAAAATGCCGCCAATGTCGTTTAATGTTGCTGCACGGCAAATTTCATAAGGTGCCGAACTGATTAACGTACCCACACCGTCTCGGGTAAAAAGTTCTTGTAATAACGCACCATCAATGTGGCGATTGATTAAGTGAACTCGGGCAATCCCCGCATCACAGCTTTCAATCGCGGCGTTTAAAGCAAAACTTCCAACACCCTTTAACGCTTCCATTTTGAAAGGAAGGCTAGGCGGGATTTGTTTTAATTCGTTCGTCGTCAATTGAGCAATTAACTTACCGTTTGCATCGACACAACTCGCTTCGGTAAGAAAAATCAATTTTTCGGCATTTAATGAAATCGCAACCGCCGTAGCGACTTGC
The DNA here is from genome assembly GCA_028713055.1 of Methylococcales bacterium. Classification (GTDB taxonomy): domain Bacteria; phylum Pseudomonadota; class Gammaproteobacteria; order Methylococcales; family Methylomonadaceae; genus UBA10906. The sequence continues at coordinate 5,416 of JAQTOX010000089.1, forward strand.
TCCGCCGATAAATTAAACACGTCGCCACTTGGTGAATAACCCACTGGTGAAATTAACACCAGATTATCATGTTCGAGTTGGGCATGAATCGCGTCACTGTTAATGCGTCGCACCGCACCAGTATTTGCGTAATCAATTCCATCAATTACACCAATTGGTTTCGCAACAATGAAATTACCCGATACGACGTTGAGTTCAGAATTCGCCATCGGAGAATTTGCTAATCCCATCGAAAGTAATGCTTCAATTTCTACGCGAACCAAACCAGCAGCTTCTTTCACACATTGCAATGCCATATCGTCAGTAATTCGCAACTGATTATGAAAACGGGCGGGATGATTGAGTTTTTGTAATCGTGCATCGATTTGTGGACGAATGCCGTGAACCAACACAAGTCGAATCCCTAAACTACTGAGCAATGCAAAATCATGAATCAGGTTTTGAAATGAATCATCTTGCAATGCCTCGCCGCCAAAATTGATGACAAACGTTTTATTGCGATGCGCTTGAATATAGGGCGATGAGCCGCGAAACCAGTGAACAAAATTATTTTTCATCACAATTGTTCTAATGCGACTTTTACATCCGTCAATACACTCGCCCAATCGCCAATTTCTGGCTGGCGAAACAAACGCATACTTTTGTACCAAATCGAATCATTACGTTCTAACAACCAACGCCAATCCGGTATATTTGTGACCAATGTCCAAACAGGTAAATTCAACGCGCCAGATAAATGTGCTGGTGCAGAATCTACGGTAATCAACAAATCCAACGCATTCAATAATGCTGCCGTGTCGGTGAAATCATGAATAAACGGTGCGGCATCTAAAATCGTTACGCCTTCAGGACAATTTTCTAATTCTTTTTGTGCTTTTTCGCCTAGCTGTAAACTGACAAACGTGACATTTTTAGCATTCTCAAAAGCAGCTAATTCCGCAAAATCAATTGAACGATTTGCATCATTAGCATGAACAGGATTTCCAGCCCAAACCAAACCGACACGTTTATTTTCTGCTGGAATGTGCTGAGTTAACCACTCGCGCCACCACGTCACTTTGGTTTCATCCGCCGACAAATAAGGCACGTTCAATGGCACCGTTTCAAGTGTTGTTTGAAACCAAAAGGGTAACGCTAACGGAAATACCCAAAAATCATAAACGGTTTGATGTTGCTCGCCGTTATCTAACACACGGTCAACCCACGGAACGGTTTTAAATAATTCCACTAACGGTGTAGTCACTAATACCCAAACCGTTGCGCCGTGTGCTTTTAAATGTTCGGCGTATCGCACGAATTGAATTAAGTCACCAAAACCCTGCTCGGAATGAATCAAAATGGTTTTGCCTTGTAACGGTTCGCCATTCCATTGTTTTGCCGTCAAATTTGGGTGATTGGGTTTGCTGGGATTGGTATTTTGTGGATGATAAAACCATTGATATTGCGCCCAACCTTCTTTCAAGCGACCCAATAACATCAGTAACAATGCAAAATTATAATGCGCGTCGATGAATTGTGGATCGAGTTGTAATGCGGTCAAAAAATGCTGTTCGGATTCGATAAATTGCGAATTATTTTTCAACACAATGGCAAAGTTACTGTGCGCTTTAGCGTGATTCGGATCGATTAAAATGGCTTGCCGATAATGTGTTTCTGCATCGGTAAAACGTTTCAATTTTTGTAACGTGATCGCGTAATTGTAATGCGCTTCTGCATAATCTGGACGTTGCAAGAGAGCTTTTTGATAATGAATCTCCGCATCATTTAAGCGTTTTAACTTTTCTAACGTAATGCCTAAATTATTGTGCGCGACCGCAAGATTTGGAGAAATTTTGATGGCTTGAGTTAAGCATTTTTCAGCCTCATCTAAACGGTTTTGTTCTTGATAAGCGTTGCCTAAATTACTCCACGCTTCCGCATCATTAGGTGATAAATCTGCCGATGTTTGTTTAGCTTCCAATGATTCATCTATTTTTCCAACAGATTGCAAGACAGCACCGAGAACTTTCCACCCAAAACCATGTTTTGGAAAACGTTGAATAAAATCACGCGCCGATGTTTCGGCTTCAACATGTTGACGTTGATTATAAAGTGCAGCAAGCCTATTTATTTCATCGAGTGTTGGAGCTGCAACGGTACGCCCAGGCATTTTTTTTGTTGATTTAAACGGCGTGCTTTTTTTCATAATTTTAGGAATGTTCGATTAGATAAATGCGAATAAATTCGCTCCAGTAAAGGTTGTTAAAACTACCAGATTCTTGATATTTATGCACCAATGCCTAGAATAAGCGCACTTTCACTGGAGAAAATGGATGCAATCTAATTTACAAGGCGCGGGTTTGGGGTTACGCCGTCCGTTTTTAAACGAAATTCTTCAAACTCCTCAACCAGAGATTGATTTTTACGAAGTTGCACCTGAAAACTGGATTACGATGGGCGGTAAATTAGGTAAAGCACTACGTGCGATGACTGAAAAATATCAGTTCGTTTGTCACGGTTTATCGCTGTCAATTGGTAGCTCTGACGCGCTAGATGAGAAATTGGTGCAGCAAATTAAAGCGTTCATGGCAACGCACGGCATAGAACATTACAGTGAACATTTGAGCTATTGCAGTCACAACGGACATTTGTACGATTTAATGCCCATTCCATTTACCGCAGAAGCTGTGACGCATGTTGCGACACGAATTAAACGGGTTCAAGATATTTTGGAGCGAAAAATAGCCATCGAAAACGTATCCTATTACACCTTCGTCGGTCAGGAAATGAGTGAAATTGAATTTTTCAACGCGGTTGTGAATGAAGCGGATTGTGACGTGTTGCTCGACGTGAATAACATTTATGTCAACAGCGTGAATCATGGATATGACGCGATTGATTTTTTAAACGTCATGCCTGTCGAACGGATTACTTACGCGCATATTGCAGGACATTTTAAAGAGGCTGAAGATTTTTTAGTCGATACACACGGTGCGCCGATTATTGACCCCGTTTGGGAATTGTTACGACACGCTTATCAACGTTTTGGTGTATTTCCGACTTTGCTGGAACGTGATTTTAATTTACCGCCGTTGAATGAATTAGTCGCTGAAGTACAGCAAATTAAAGCATTACAAGCGGAGGTAAAATGAGTTTTCAAAATCATCAAGCAACTTTCGCCGCTTACATTCGTAATCCTGAAAAAAATCCGCTTCCAACTGGTGCAAAGCCAGAACGGATGACGATGTATCGAGAATTATTTTTTAATAATATCGATGGTTTTTTAACAGCAAATTTCCCTATTTTACACAGTTTATTTGCTGAGAAAGATTGGCAAAATCTAGTTCAAGATTTTTTCGCTGAACACGTTTGCCACACGCCGCATTTTTCTGAAATTCCGGAAGAGTTTTTAGCGTATTTACAAAATGAACGAAAAAACGCGACTGATTTACCATTCATGACGGAACTAGCACATTACGAATGGGTAGAAATGGCGTTGTCGATTAGTGATGCCGAATCGATGCAAATGCCGGTAGAAAATTTAACGCAAATAAAATTAAAACTTTCACCCTTAGCGTGTTCATTGGCTTATCAATTTCCTGTGCAAAAAATTTCGTCTAACTTTATTCCAGTAACAAGTGAACAACCAACATTTTTAGTGGTTTATCGGAATAGGAAAGATGTTGTGCAATTTTTAGAAATTACGCCGCTGACCTTTCAATTATTGCAGTTGCTTGAAACGCAACCAGAACAATTCGCTGAAACGTATTTAACACAATTGGCGGATTTTACGCCAACCATTACCTTGGCGGTTTTGAAAGAAAAAGGTTTTGAAATTTTAGAGGATTTTGTAAAACGTGGTGTGATTGTGGCAGTTTGAAAACTAGGCGTAAAGGCTTACGCCTAGAATGCAGCTTGAAACGAATTTATTCTTGATTTGCAGTAGCTTTGAAGCTATTTTTGATACCTACAAACATTTCTTTTAAGCCACTGAATAGGTTTGTAATGTTAAGGTCTTCTTTTAACATGAAGCGGTTACGAATCACAGCAACAGCTAAAAAACCTGTAATTTGTGGCATCAATTCAAAAAACAATGATTCTAAAACACCGCCAAAGCCTTGAAAGTCGCCTTCGTTTTTACGATCCGCACCATTCATAGCTTCATAACTTGCACCACCTTCGCTACTTCTGAGTGATTCGAGTAACGTGATGTCGAACTCAACCAATAAAAACTGCACCACAAAAAAGGTGACTGCACTTCCCGCTACCCAAAAAAGCATATTATTTACTTTTGCACGCACTGCCGACTGATAAATCCAGATGGCAACAAAAATCATGAAAATTCCACCAATCATCGTCTTATACCCTTTCGAATTATTATTTTTTTGTTAAGAAAAGAAATAGATTTGTACATCTTAAAATCATACTCGAACCCTCTTTTTGAACCACAGCACAGGATTCATATTTGTCACGTCCCGGTGAAACTTGTTTTTTAAGCAAGCCTTCTTCCACGGTGTATTTAACGGCGACGGTCATTTCTTTGGTGCGACCCAATGAATCGGTTGCAACTGAGATTAATGTACCATCATTTTTGAATTCCCATGTACTAACAACTGACTTTTTCTCTCCGTCAATTTTAAGAGCTTCTGCTGTCAATGACCACTTTCCAAGAAGTTCACTGTTGTCTTTTAACTCAACATCAGCATGTGCTAACGGCGTAAATAATACGGCGACTAACGGTAAACATTTAACGTAATTTACTATTCTCATTTTTACCATCCTGTTGATATTTCAAATGCAAATGTAGCGTTTCGGATTATATCATCATTAAATATGCCGCTTTGATTTTTAGCACATTCACGCGCGTTAAGATACGTGACAAGCCTTGACTTTCACGCATTCTAAAGTATTATGACCCTTCCGTTTATGCTAGCTTCTAGCATATTTTTAAAACTAAAAAATTACAGGAGAATGCAATGGGTGCAATTTTAGACGTTACTGAAATGTTGAAAACACCAACAGGTGCGACAATTGGTTTAGCAGTTGTTGCAGCAGGTTACTTTTTCGTAAAATGGGTTTTTGCAGCACATCCAGACGACGAAAAATAAGCGACAGATTTATATCTTTAGCAACAAGGTCGCAACGAGGAATCGTTGCGACCTTTTTTGTTTGTAAAATTATCCCTGTGTTAACGTGTTCAAGGTTGCCATGTATTCTCGTCTTTCCACTAAAATCATCACGCTACTTAATAAACAAGTTCCAGCAACAGGATTGGGTTTATTCCGCGTGTTTTACGGTTTAATTACCCTACAAGAGATTTTTTTTCTGCTGTATTTTAATCATCTGATTTTCGATCCGATTCCCTACTTGGATGTTGAATTTCCTATGATTCCCACTTTTCTAATTTTCTGGGCAATCGTCGCATCGTGCGTCACACTTGGTTATCGTTATCAAACGATGATGTTGTTGAATTACGCACTGTGGATTTTGTTTGTCAATTTCACACCGATGCAACGCGATTTTGACGGCGGTTTTGATACATTCATGATTGGAACAGGATTTTTCTTACTGTTTCTGCCTGCCGATAAGGCGTTTTCAGTTGATAATTTACGCTATAAACTTAGCACGCCATTCACGCATTACAGTCAGTATGCTAAACCAACCGTAACCGTACTTGCCTATTATTTGCCAGTAGCGATTTGTTTGGGTTTTTTGTACTTCGATTCTGCTGTTCACAAAATGTTTGCCGAACATTGGCGTAACGGTTTAGGCACATGGCTTCCTGCGACGCAACCGTATTATGTTTCTGCATTAGATATGTCATTTCTCCTAAATCAAAAATGGTTTGAAAATGCGTTCAGTTACACCGTTTTAATTTTTCAATTCACCTTTGTGTTTTTCTTTTGGCATCGTTACGCTCGCATTGTTTTTTTGCTAATCGGGAC
>JAQTOX010000090.1 GCA_028713055.1 Methylococcales bacterium
CCAAAATAAATTTAAAATTTTCATAGGAAAAAAAATGAAACGCTACACAGGTTTAATCGAAAATTACCGCTCACGTTTGCCAGTCAGTGACACGACGCGCATTATCAGTTTGGGCGAAGGCAACACGCCGTTAATTGAATTACACAACATTCCGCGTTTAATCGGCAAAGATGTGAAAATCTACGTCAAATTTGAAGGTTTAAATCCAACTGGTTCTTTCAAAGACCGTGGCATGACGATGGCTGTCACAAAAGCCGTTGAAGCTGGAAGCCAAGCGATTATTTGTGCGTCAACGGGTAACACGTCAGCGGCGGCGGCAGCGTATGCGGTTCGTGCAGGCATCCAAGCGTTTGTGTTAATTCCAGAAGGTAAAATTGCACTCGGCAAACTCGCACAAACGTTGATGTACGGCGCAAAAATTATTCAAATCAACGGCAACTTTGACCGTGGTATGGCATTAGTGAAAGAAGTCGCTGACCACGCGCCCGTTACGATTGTGAATTCAATCAATCCGTACCGTTTGGAAGGTCAAAAAACTGCCGCGTTTGAAATTGTCGATGAACTCGGTTTTGCACCAGATTATCACTGTTTACCCGTGGGCAATGCAGGCAATATCACCGCTTATTGGAAAGGCTACAAAGAATATTTCACCGACAGAGTTTGCGCTAACGCACCTGTGATGTGTGGTTATCAAGCCGCTGGGGCTGCACCGTTTGCATTAGGTGAAATGGTCGATAATCCTGAAACCATTGCGACAGCGATTCGTATCGGTCATCCACAATCTTGGGATTTAGCGTGGACAGCTCAAAAAGAATCAAACGGTTGGTTCGATAAATTCACCGATGAACAAATTTTAGCGGCGCAAAAAATGTTGTCGCAATTTGAAGGAATTTTCTGTGAACCTGCCTCGGCGACTTCATTAGCAGGTGCGTTGCATGACATTAGCACGGGTAAAATTCCAGATGGCAGCACCATTGTTTGTACTTTGACGGGTAATGGTATCAAAGACCCTGACACTGCAATGATGCAATGTGCTGATGCAAAACCCGTCACGATTGACGCAAGTTTGGATGCAGTGAAAAAAGCGATTTTAGATAGTTTGTAAAACAGTTTTTCGCAGAACGTTCCATTGCGAACGTTCTGCTATTTTGGTTATTTCTTTGACATTAAATCTTTCAAATTTGCAAACGGATTGTGCGCTCCCAATGGCGCATTAATTGAACTACTTGCACTCGAACCGAAACGAGTTTCCTCAAAACGTTGATGCTCATTATCGTGACAATACACACACAATAATTCCCAATTACTCCCATCAGCCGGATTATCATCATGATTATGATTGCGATGATGAACGGTCAATTCAGTCAGGTTCGTGTTAGTAAATTCTCGCGTACACCGCCCACAAATCCACGGATACATTTTTAACGCTTGCCCACGGTATGACTGTTCACGCTCCGTCTGGTTTTTACGCGCGTCAATGACGATTTGATTAAGTTTATTTTGATTTAATGCGACTTTTTTAATAGTCATAATTCCTCCGTATTTGTTTTGGATTGGGTTGTGTCTAAGGATTCCAAGTGTTTCCAACGATTGATAATCATACAAAATAATTCCGCTGTTTTCTCGGCATCGTATAACGCCGAATGCGCTTTATCGCTTTCCCAATGCAAACCAGCGGCTTGCGCGGCTTTCGCCAGCACAGTTTGTTGATACGCCAAACCGCCTAATGTGGCTGTATCAAAAGTGCTGAATGGGTGAAATGGATTTTTTTTTAATTGCGAGCGATGCGCGGCAGCATTAACAAATGCAATATCAAACGCTGGATTGTGTCCAACTAAAATCGCTTTGGTGCATTTATTTCGTTTAATCGCTTCTTTAATCGGTTTAAAAATCAGTTCTAACGCCGCTTTTTCTTCAATTGCCATGCGGAATGGATGAAACGGATCAATGCCTGTAAATTTCAATGCTGCTGCATCTAATTCTGAATTTTTAAACGGAATAACATGGGCAGAATATCGTTCCGTTACGACTAAATTGTGTGCTTCGTTCAATTCCACAATAACGGCGGCAATTTCTAGCAACGCATTTTTTTTGGGATTAAAGCCCGCCGTTTCAACATCAATCACGACGGGAAGATAACCGCGAAAGCGTTTTTCTAAAGGAATTATGGACGTTTCCATCGATTAAAAATCTCAGTGTCATGAAATAAAAAAAGCCTGCTACTCGATGCAAGCTACTATCTATGCTATGTTACGCGAAAAAACCCATAGAATAAAAAATAATAGTAACGACGGAGATTTTATGACATCACAGCAAAAATTATTCACACGCTTAATAGGTGCTACCTTATTCGGTTCATTAGTCGCTTGTACTGGTGCAGTGAGAGATACTCGTGATCCTTTAGAAAATTGGAATCGTGGCGTGCAGACGTTTAATGATAACGTTGATGAATACGCATTAAAACCAGTAGCGACAGGTTATCGTTGGGTGATGCCATCGTTTGCTGACCAAGGAGTCACGAATTTATTTGGCAATGTGAATGACATTGGTGTTGTGATTAACGACTTATTACAGTTTAAATTGGCACAAACCGGTTTAGACGGTTCACGGTTTTTAATTAACAGTGTCGCTGGAATGGGTGGTTTAGTCGATGTGGCAGACATGGTGGGTTTGCCTAAACACAAAGAGGATTTTGATCAAACGTTAGGTGTTTGGGGCATTCCGTCAGAACCCTATATCGTGTTGCCATTTTTTGGTTCAAGTTCACCACGAGCCATCGCTGGTCGTATTGGCGATGCGGCAATGAATCCCGTGAATTACGTCGGTGCCGGTGTGTTGGGATTAAGTTCTGGCGCAACGGCAACTGCCGTAAGCAGTGGCACTTTTGCCCTCAAAATACTAGATACCCGTGCGGATCATTTAGGTGCAGAAAAAGTGGTTCATGAAGCGGCAGAGGATCGTTATGAATTTCTCAAAAATTCGTATTTTCAACAACGTGATTATTTAGTGAATGACGGTAAAGATGACAAAAATGATGTTATGGACATTATTGAATAACGACTTGTTACCTTTCATGTCATGAATCGTTAAATCTTTAAGGTCAACACTAATTTTTTATTGTTGACCACGCTTGATTCTTTGTTATCGAGACTGCTTATGTCACATTTCTTTGAACTTATATTTGATCTGTTATTCGAGTTAATTGAATTTTCAGAACCGTATTTGTTGATCACTACCATTTTTTTCATTCCATTTACCATCATGGTCACATCGTTGCCTAAGCGAATTTTTCAATACGAATTCATGCAGCATTTGTTACCTACGCTATTCACTAAATACGAGGGCAAAAAAGCACAATTGGAACGCATTAACGCGATGACGCAAAATGCGATGATTGTGATTTTGCTAATTGATTTGCTTACGTTGGGGCAATTTTTTTTCGGTGGAAACGAAATAGAGACACATCATGAGGCTGGCACTCATAGTATAGAAACAGCAGAACATCCCAGTGAACATGGTGCGGAGACAGAACGCTAATTATGCCTGAATTACCTGAAGTCGAAACTACAAAACGTGGCATTGCGCCACATATTATCGGTAAAACTATCGAAAACGTCATTGTGCGCCAACGGCAATTGCGTTGGTTAATTACGCCCGATTTTGAAACCAATTTGATTGGCGCAACGATTGAAACAGTCCAACGTCGGGCGAAATATCTGCTGCTCAAAACGTCGACTAATACGTTAATCGCGCATTTAGGAATGTCGGGGCATTTACGTATAGTGAATAGAAGTACGGCAATAGGTAATCATGATCACGTTGATATTATTTTCGATGACGATACGGTGCTACGTTTTAACGATCAACGCCGCTTTGGCGCGTTAGTTTTAGCAACGGGTAACGTAATGAAACACTCGTTGTTGCGTGATTTAGGTGTCGAGCCATTGTCGGATGATTTCACCGCACAACAGTTATTTCAATTGTCTCGGCGACGACGTGTGCCAACGAAAACATTTTTAATGACCGGCAAAGTTGTAGTTGGCGTAGGCAACATTTACGCGAATGAAGCGTTATTTATGGCAGGAATTTTACCAACACGACACGCAGGCGAATTATCGTTACTCGATTGCGAAAAATTAGTGGCTTGTATTCGAGAAGTATTGGCGCGAGCTATTGAACAAGGTGGCACCACGTTGCGTGATTTTGTTAATGCGGACGGTAAAGCAGGTTATTTTCAACAACAATTACATGTTTACGGACGCGGCACACAGCCCTGTACACACTGCACGCAACCGTTACAAGAAATTCGGCTTGCGAATCGTAGCACCGTTTTTTGCTCACATTGTCAGCAGTAATAATTCAAAACATTCAAACAAAATTTGAGGTAAATAAATGGCAGTCGGACAAAACATATTTCCATTGATGCCGCCGATTTCAGGTGTGCAATTAGGTACAACTAACGCTGGAATCAAACAAACTGTGCGTGATGATTTATTGATTTTTCAATTTTCTGAATCAGCGACTTGCGCGGCAGTATTTACGCAAAATGCGTTTTGCGCCGCCCCTGTTCACATCGCAAAAGCGCATTTAAGTCAGTCGCCACGCTGGTTACTTATCAACTCCGGTAATGCGAATGCCGGAACGGGTGAGCAAGGTATGCGAGATGCGCGGCAAACATGTCAGGATTTAGCGCAAATTACCGGCGGACAAATGCAGCAAGTGTTGCCGTTTTCAACCGGTGTTATCGGTCAGCCATTGCCTGTTGAAAAAATCACGCTTGCCCTGCCCCAAGCCTTGGCAAATCTAGCGGAAAATCATTGGGAACCAGCCGCCAGTGCCATTATGACCACCGATACCTTTCCAAAAGGCGTGTCGAAAGTCATTACGTTAGATGGCGAAACGGTTACGATTAACGGCATTTCCAAAGGTGCGGGCATGATTCAGCCAAATATGGCGACTCTGCTCAGCTTTATCGCTACCGATGCCAAAATCAGTCAACCATTATTGCAACAATGTTTAGCACGGGCGGCGGAATTGTCGTTCAATCGAATTACGGTTGATGGCGATACGTCTACGAATGATGCGTGTGTATTGATTGCAAGTGGTTGCACACTTGCACCAGAAATTGTGACTGATTCTGAACATTACAAAATCTTTGCCGAGGCGATTTTGGACGTAAGCAAAATGCTTGCAGAATTGATTGTCCGTGACGGCGAAGGCGCGACGAAGCTAATGCGAATTGTAGTTTCTGAGGCGGCGAATGATGCCGAAGCCGTGCAAGTCGCGAAAACAATCGCACATTCACCTTTAGTGAAAACTGCTTTTTTTGCCAGCGATCCAAATTGGGGACGCATTTTGGCGGCAGTTGGACGAGCGGGGGTAAATGCACTAGAACTCGAAAAAATTCGGATTTATTTAGATGACGTTTGTATCGTGCGTGATGGCGGACGTGCCGCAGATTACACAGAAGAAGCCGGTCAAGCCGTCATGAATCAAGCAGAAATTATGATTGGCGTAAAACTTGGACGCGGTGAAGCCATTCAAACTGTATTGACCTGTGATTTTTCATATGATTACGTGAAAATTAACGCTGAATATCGAACTTAGTTCGTTAAATACAAAAAAAGCCCCGCTCGTACCAACTAGCGGGGCTTTTTTATGTAACTGAAAAATTAAAACGGAATATCATCATCGTAAGGTGGATCAAAAGTCGGCGCAGCCGCTGGTCTAGGAGCTTGCGGCGGGGCGTAACTTGGCGCAGGTGGTGGCGCATAATTTTGAGTGGGTGGTTGTTGATAAGCAGGTGCGGGAGGCTGTTGATATTGCGGTTGTGGTGCGTAATTTCCTGCTGGTGCAGGCGCATTATAATCAGCGGAACCAGAAGCCTCGGTACGTTTGCCGACTAAGTCAATGATATTGGCATTCAGTTCCAAACTGGTTCTCATCGTGCCGTCGTTAGCTTTGTATTCACTCGTCGTCAATTCGCCAGATACGAAAACTTGTTGTCCCTTCAAAAGGAAATTTTTAAGTTCTCCTTCGGCACGTTTCCCCCAAAGAACCACACGAATCCACAGAGTTTGTTGTTTATTGGAAAAACCAACATTATTCGCCACCGAAACATTCAAAACCGCCTGCCCAGAAGGTAAATAACGGACGACAGCATCACTTCCCACAGTCCCACAAAACGAAAAACAATTTGACATAAATTTACTCTTTAGATGAAATTAAAAAATTATTCTTTGCATTACAGTAAGCTGCATAAGCAAGCTCTTCTGTAAAAAACAAACCTAGTGATTTACTTACTTTTTTTATCATTATCGTCGCCCTCCATTAAACTTAGATGGATTTTTTGACCCCATTCTTCCACTAATGGTTAGTCCTCATCCGCATTTATTTGTCTAAAATTTTATCAATTTTAAGGCGTGTATATCATTCGATTTAGCGAGCGTTAATAGTCATTTCACGATGTTCAACACAAAAAACACTTTTACCGCGATTTTCTTGCGCTTTCCATAACACACTGTTAATTTGAATTTCAGTGCCAGTATATACGCCGCGTTCTGCAACCACTTTCGCATCATCGATAATAGACATGTTCGCCACCAAATCTTTTTGTTCCGCACGACATAAATCTGCCTCGATAATCAATTTACTTAACGTATGGTGCAGTTTTTCCAACAGTTCCGCGCTACCTTTTTCAGGATGACTGTCTATGAAAGCTAAAATTTTTTGAATATCTTTTTGTTCTTTTTCATTCGGAATTAACTGGTCTTTTATCGCTGCAAGACGTTGATGAAGATAGGGATTCGAACCGACTTGAATATGCGTTTTAATGCCCGAACCTGCACCAAGAATTGTCCCTTTGACAAGCATCATTGCCCACGTAATACCACCCATGATGGATGATTTTTTGCCGCTATTTTTTGCACCGGCGACGATTTTATTTTCAGCCATTAAATGACTATTCAACGCATATTTATCAACAACAATGTCTACACCCGCTTCGATTCTAAAATTTTCCGAAAATCCAACTATAACCGAACCGTGCGTAACAATTTTGGCATCATTTTCTTTGGCTTTAGCTGCTGCTTCCGTGGTTTCTTGTTGACCTTGAACACCCCCTTTCACAATGATGTCACCGTTAGCAATAAGTTGACTATTACCCGTTACGCCGCCTTTCACCAGCAAATTACCCATACACTCAATTTGTGCATTAACAACATTTCCATCGATGGTAATATCTTCAAGCGCGTAAATTTTCATACCTTCTTCAACATCGCCCTGCACGATAACTGAACCATCAAAACGAATATTACCCGATGCAAAATCGACACATTTCACTGTCAATACAGGTGTTACGATCATACCATTTGGCACGGTGACGGGCTGTCCAGTCATGGCGGAAAGTAATTGATTACCATCCGTTGGGTTCAAATAAACCCCTTTTTTATCGTTAGAAAATGGGGTATCTGCGCCCCCTTTTGGGCATATTATTTCACCCAAAATGTTACGCCCTTTTTTACCTTCAACTGGCGGAATACGCTGCATTAGTACGTCATCTTTATGCACAATGACAATGTCGCCAAGCTCACGATAATCTACAGTACCGGTGTTATCAACCAGCGGTTTACGTTCGTGAGCTTCTGGTAAAGAACTCAAAAATAGTGCATCGACACCAGGAACCGGCTCCAGACCTTCTGCCACTAAAAAATCGGTGACATTCCCCTTTGCTAACGCATTTTCGATAGCTTCAGTCGGCACAATTCCCCACACAATTTTTTGTTCATTCAATAAATTTTGTACGTCTTCCAACGTAACCACCTTACCGCCAAAACTAGGTGTTAGCATTAAATGAGCATTCATTTTTCCATCATTCATCCTAATTGCACACGTCGCATCACGCCGCTCTCCGATTTCAACTTCAAAAGTTTCATCAGGGGTTGCGTGGTTGTACCGGCGGATTAAATCAAAAATTGAATGATCATTGATAAACAAATGCGCTAATTGTTCATTTTCTAAACGTTGTTCAATTATTTCTGTCGTGAGTTCGATTTTATCCTCATAAGGTACAACAATAGCAAACAATTTACCGCTATCAGCTCTGAATTCAAATCCTAAACCATATTCCATTTTAATTTCATCACTACTCATCACCGTCACCCATAAAACCTTTCATTTTTAAATCTTCTTGAAGTAAATGCTCGAGCAACCAATCTTTTGCCAAATAAGCGGTGTGATTATGCAAATCAGTAATGTCCGTGACAGATAAGGTCGTATTTTTTGTAATCCGATGCACATCATCTCGAATACGATTTAAATCAGAGATTAAATGATCATGTCCTTTCGCATTGTTTTCGATAAAGGGAAATTTATGTTTAAGTTGAAGCCTCTCTTCATGTTTGAAATGCGAAAGCGCAAATTCGTGTAATTGATCGAAAAAAAATACTAATGTTGCTTTGTCTTCTGGATGACGCAATGCGACTCCAATGGCATTTATTGTGGTTAATAATAATTTGTGTTCGGCATCAATTGCTATATGGTCTACACTGAAACGATTATCCCATTTAATGGTCATAAAATTTTCTCTAAAAAACAGCTTGCGGATAAGATCCCAAGCGTTTAAACATCGATACTTTTGTTTTCAATTCAGTTAAGGCTTTGGCAACATTTTCATCATCGCTATGTCCAATAATATCAATGAAAAAAACATAATCCCAAAGTCCTTGACGTGATGGACGTGATTCAATACTTAACATACCTACACCAGCTGTGGCAAAGGGTTCAAGCATTCGATATAACGCCCCCGCTTGATTGTTCGTCGAAACGACCAGCGTAGTTTTATCGTGACCTGTTGGCATGGCAATTTGTTCGCCAATGATGATAAAGCGTGTGGTGTTATTGGTATCGTCTTCGATATTGGTATTCAGAATAGGTAACGCATAAATTTCAGCAGCAATTATGCCAGCAATTGCAGCGGCATTTGGATTCGTGACAACTAATCGAGCCGCTTCCGCATTACTACTTACAGCAGTTTGATTGGCATTGGGTAAATTCGCTTCTAACCAGTGACGACATTGCGCTAACGATTGTGCATGTGAATAAATATCGGTGATTTCATTTAAATTTTTGGCGTGCGTAAGCAGATTTTGTTGCACGCGGATTTCAACTTCACCACAAATTTGCAACGTGGATGTCAATAAACAGTCTAACGTGTGACTAATGACACCTTCGGTAGAATTTTCAATTGGTACGACACCAAATGCACAACTGCCATTTTCGACTGCGTTAAACACCGCACGAATACTGGCAACGGGAATCGTTTTAACCGCATGACCAAAATGTTTAAACGTAGCTTGTTGCGAAAAAGTACCTTCGGGACCTAAAAATGCCACGTCTAACGGTTTTTCTAACGCAAGGCACGCCGACATCAATTCTCGAAAAAAACGCATCGCTGTTTCATTGGAAAGCGGTCCTGTATTCAAATCCTGAATGCGGCGTAACACAAGTGATTCACGGTCAGGACGATAAAACGAACCAGATTCGCCTTGTGCAAGTTTGGTTTTTGCGACTTCTTCTGCATAGCAAGCGCGTTGATTGATAAGCTGCAAAATTTGTGCATCAACGGCATCTATTTTTTCTCTTAATTCAGCTAAAGGGGTGATTGCAATTGAGGGCATGAAATAATCCTTTTGTTCGCGTTTGAAAACATCACTTATTGGCGCGAAAAGATACCATACTTGCCGAATTGGCGCGATGCTGGTGTTAAAGTGGGCGACGATATTACACAAGTAAACGTTAATTATTTTTGTGAAGTTCGTCACAGTTTATTTATTTTTTATCTCGTAAAATAGCAGAACTGTAGAGTAGCCGTAGATGCGCGTTTTTGATATTCAAATTTGAGAGGATGTTATGTATAGCAATGAAAATGACAACGAAAAAAACCATGAAACTGACGGTAGTTTAGATAGTGTTACTGCCACAGGTGTGGGGACAAAAGTTTCAAATGGCACGGGTGTAGAGAAATCAACCAATGGAAATGATTACTTATATGGTCAATCAAAAAATGACAAAATTGATGGTGGCGATGGTGATGATTCAATGTTTGGTCAAGACGGTAATGACGACATAAAGGGCGGCAAAGGCGATGATAATCTGGATGGCGGTAATGGCAACGATACGTTAGACGGAGGGGTGGGGAGCGATTCACTGAATGGCGGTATTGGAGATGACCGCTTATCTGGTGGCACGGGCGATGATTCGTTAGACGGTGGTGATGGCAACGATTATTTAGATGGCGGTGTTGGAAATGACGAATTACTGGGTGGCATTGGCGATGACCGGTTATTGGGTGCAAACGGAAATGACACATTAGATGGCGGTGAAGGTAATGATTATCTTGATGGTGGCGCGAATGATGACTCTATAACTGGTGGCGATGGAAATGACAAATTGCTTGGGGGGACAGGTAATGACAGTTTAGTTGGTGGATTAGGTAATGACACGCTCGACGGCGGGGCAGGTAATGATTATTTAGATGGTAGCGAAGATGGTAACGATAAGCTCGTTGGTGGTACAGGTGACGATACATTAGTCGGTGGTGCTGGTAAAAATGATATGACAGGTGGAACAGGGAAGGACACATTTGTTTTTATTAGTGAGAATGACAGCAGTGTTGATAAATCAGGACGTGACATTATTCGCGATTTCAAATCTGGTCAAGATAAGATTGATTTGTCTCAAACCGGTATCGCTACAAAATTTATTGGTAATGCAGCATTTGATACGATTGATGCAACAGGCGAAGTACGATTAGCTAAAGGCGTGCTTTATATCAGCACAAACGCGGATACTGATCCGGAATTTGCAATTGATTTGACAGGTGTAAAATTGCTGACTGTTGACGATTTAATTTTTTAAAACTGTGCGATATGCCACACATTTATAATTGGAATATGGTATATCGCTCACTCAATTAGTTAAACGAAACATTATTACGCTGATTTAAAATAAATCTGTAACGGCATTGATATTGCTGAGACAAAAGTATCCACTATTTAATTAAAGGTTATCTTAATGAAAAAAATACTAGCTATATTTGCACTTACTTTTGCTTTTACGGCAAATGCCACAGAGGTCGGACAACCCGCACCACAATTTACATTGCCCTCGCTACAAACCGATGCGCCCACATCGTTAAAGCAATTCGCGGGCAAAGTGGTGTATTTCGATTTTTGGGCTTCATGGTGTGCGCCGTGTAAGACATCGTTTCCAT
>JAQTOX010000091.1 GCA_028713055.1 Methylococcales bacterium
TGTGCTTGAAGCAACTGGCTACAGTTTGCCTGTGATGATTTCAGGCACAATTACCGATGCGTCAGGTCGCACACTTTCAGGTCAAACGGTGGGTGCGTTTTGGAATTCGTTGAAACACGTCAAACCGATTTCGTTTGGATTTAACTGCGCGTTAGGTGCAACCGAATTACGTCAATATATTGAAGAACTCTCCAACATTGCTGACACACACGTTTCAGCGCATCCCAACGCAGGTTTGCCAAATGCTTTTGGTGAATACGACGAAACGCCTGAAATGATGGCGGCAGAAATTGCCGATTGGGCGAAAAATGGCTACTTAAACATCATTGGCGGCTGTTGCGGTACGTCGCCGGATACGATTCGCGCGATTGTTAATGCCGTTTCAAAATATCCACCTCGTCAACTTCCTGAAATTCCAAAACATTGCGCCTTAGCGGGTTTAGAACCGTTAAATATCACGGCAGAAAGTTTGTTTGTGAACGTTGGCGAACGCACAAACGTTACGGGTTCAGCGGCATTTAAACGCTTAATTATTGAAGGAAATTTTGAAGCCGCGCTCGACGTTGCCAAACAACAAGTTGAAAACGGCGCACAAATTATCGACATCAACATGGACGAGGGAATGCTCGAATCCAAAGAAGCGATGGTGCGTTTCTTAATGTTGATTGCGTCCGAACCCGATATTGCCAAAGTGCCAATCATGCTCGATTCATCGAAATGGGACATTTTGGAAGCAGGTTTGAAATGTATTCAAGGTAAAGGCGTTGTGAATTCGATTTCAATCAAAGAAGGCGAAGACAAATTTATTCAACAAGCCAAACTCGTGCGACGTTACGGTGCAGCCGTGATTGTGATGGCGTTTGATGAAGACGGACAAGCCGACACCAAAGAACGCAAAATTGAAATTTGCCAACGTGCTTACAAAATTCTGACTGAGCAAGTCGGTTTCCCACCCGAAGATATTATTTTTGACCCGAACATTTTTGCGGTCGCCACAGGTATCGATGAACACAATAATTACGGCGTGGATTTCATTGAAGCAACCCGCGAAATTAAACGTACGTTACCTTACGCGCTAATTTCGGGCGGTGTGTCGAATGTGTCGTTTTCATTTCGTGGTAATAATCCTGTGCGAGAAGCAATTCACGCGGTGTTTTTATATCACGCAATCCAAGCGGGTATGTCGATGGGGATTGTGAATGCGGGGCAACTTGCGATTTACGAGGACATTCCGAAAGATTTGCGCGATGCGGTGGAAGACGTAATTTTGAATCGTCACGACGGCAGCGGCACAGAAAAATTGCTCGAAATTGCTGAAAAATATCGCGCTGACGGTTCAACCGAAACGAAAAAAGAAGATGCTCAGTGGCGACATTTACCTGTTAATGAACGTTTGGCACACGCACTGGTAAAAGGGATTACCGATTTTATTGATGAAGACACCGAAGAAGCGCGTTTGCAGGTTGAACGTCCGTTGCATGTTATCGAAGGCGCGTTGATGGATGGCATGAATATCGTCGGCGATTTGTTTGGTGCTGGAAAAATGTTTTTGCCGCAAGTCGTCAAATCTGCGCGAGTCATGAAAAAAGCGGTCGCATATTTAATGCCGTTTATGGAAGCGGATAAAACAGCCGCTGACCGTCAAAGTAACGGCAAAATTCTCATGGCAACCGTGAAAGGCGATGTTCACGATATTGGCAAAAACATCGTCGCCGTTGTGTTGCAATGTAACAATTACGACGTGATTGATTTAGGCGTAATGGTCTCTGCCGAAAAGATTTTGCAAACCGCACGCATGGAAAAAGTCGATATTATTGGTTTGAGTGGTTTGATTACACCATCGCTCGACGAAATGGTTCACGTTGCCAAAGAGATGCAACGCCAAGGTTTTAAAATTCCGTTGTTAATTGGTGGTGCGACAACTTCACGCGCTCATACCGCTGTCAAAATCGAACCGAATTATGACGGTTCAGTGGTTTATGTAACCGATGCGTCGCGTGCTGTGGGTGTGGCGAGTAATTTGTTGAGCGGTGAATTGAGCAAAAATTACATTGAAAGTATTCATCAAGAATATGCCGAAGTGCGCGAACGTCACAAAGGCAAAGAATCGAAAACCCAACAACATTCGCTCGAAAATGCGCGTAAAAATAAATACGTTTGGACAAATCATCCTGTTAAACCATCGTTTTTGGGCGTGAAAGTAATTGATGATGTGTCGCTTGAAACGTTGTCGAAATACATTGATTGGTCGCCGTTCTTCCAAACGTGGGAACTCGCCGGCGGTTATCCAAAAATTTTAAATGACGAAGTGGTCGGCGATGTTGCACGAAAATTATTTGCTGACGCACAAGAAATGTTGAAAACGTTGATTGCTGAAAAGTGGTTAGGAAATCGCGCGGTTATTGGCTTCTTTCCTGCGAATAGTGTCGATGATGACATTCAGTTATATGCTGACGAATCGCGCCAAGAAGTCATTGAAACATTGCATAATTTGCGGCAACAAAATGTGAAAGCCCCTGGTAGACCCAATTATTGTTTATCGGATTTTGTCGCACCACTCGAAAGCGGTGTGATTGATTACATTGGCGCATTTGCTGTGACGACGGGCATTGGCATCGAAACAAAGTTGGCGAAATTTGAACAGCAGCACGACGACTACAGTTCGATTATGCTCAAAGCGTTGGCGGACAGATTAGCCGAAGCCTTCGCTGAGTATTTACATTTACAAGTTCGCAAACAACATTGGGGTTATGCGAATGACGAAAGTTTGGATAATGAAGCGTTGATTAACGAAAGTTATTGCGGCATCCGACCCGCACCTGGTTATCCAGCGTGTCCAGATCATACCGAAAAAGCGAAGTTGTTCGCGTTGTTGAATGTTACTGAAAATACCACAATTGAACTAACTGAAAATTTTGCAATGTATCCGGCTTCAGCAATAAGTGGTTGGTATTTCGCTCATCCGCAATCGCAGTATTTTAATGTCGGCAAAATTGATAAAGACCAATTAGTTGATTACGCCCGACGAAAAGGCATGGCAGAAGATGTGGCGGCGCGTTGGCTAGTGACGCATTTGAATCATTAAAACCTCAGCGTTCTCACGTTTCGGCGTGAGAACGTCCCAAATCTCTGATTCAAGCAAGAAGTCTATTCTTCAGTGGATATGGTGATACGTTTTGGCTTCTCAGCTTCATGTTTTGGAATGGTAAGTTCCAACACACCGTTTTTGAATTTTGCAACAACTGCTTCGGAATCAGCGGAAGCTCCCGGCAAACTAAAACGACGATAAAACGAACCTTGCGTCCTTTCTACTCGTGTGTAGCCTTCTTTTTCAGTCTTCGACTCGGACTTTTTTTCGCCCTTAATCGTCAAAATACCAGCTTCCAGATTGACTTCAATGTCTTCGGGCTTGACCCCTGGAATATCGGCATGAATCACAAATTGATTTCCTTCTTCTTTCACGTCGACTGCGGGCATCCACTCAGCATTCGAGAGTAAACCCTCACTGAATTCATTGCCAAAATGACTGAAAGAATGCGCTAATTCTTTTTGTAACTGGCTTAGCAAACCCAAAGGTTCGTAACGAATAATAGCCATGATGTTCTCCAAAAGTTTATTTAATAACTCAAAAGAAATTCAAACTAATCACCGAAAAAACAAATTCTTACCGGTGGCTGAAAGATACAACTTTTTTTGGGTTTGGGGCAACTGTTTATTTTTCATCGTATTTTTATTTTGTAGTATTTAAAAAAAATGTTAACCTCAAAAACGTGGTGAGTTATCGAACTGCCATTTGATGTTCTGTTTCAAGTTTGAATTCATATTTTTAATGATTATTACGAGAGAACGATTATGAACAAAAATACTTATCTTGGTTTAACTTTAGTTGCCTGTTTGGGCATGGTGTCTACAACTTTGTTGGCGGAAGTTGCGCCTGCACCTGCTGCTCCACCGCACATTAGCACACCAGCCAAATCTGGCGAAGAACATCAGCAAACCGCTGAACTTCATAAACAACACGCCGAGCATCATAAAGCAATGGCGGAACATCATAAATCGTTAGCGGCTGAGTATAAAAAAGACGGAAAGCATGAATTGCACAAGCATCATGAATCGTTGGCGGCTCATCACGAGGCATTGAGCAAAGAGCATGCAAAGACAGCTGCAACCCATGAGAAAGCTGCAAAAGCTAAGTAATTCCTGATTACTAATCAGGACGACTCAAGTAATCGTCCTGATTTAGGTAAAGCTAAAGCATTTATGTTTTTCGATTCAAAATTTTTAGTTCCTCATGTATTCCTTGAAGCAGTCCCAATATTTCGTTTATTTTCCAGTACCAACACCAAATTTCTCGGCACAAAACAAATACTAAAACCGCAACAATCAGTACCCATAAACCATCAAACATAACCACCTCACTAAGTTCGTATTGTCGAAGCTCAACCTTATACGCCACAATCGGCACAATTTCGACTAGGAGTTCATCATGGCATTTGGCAAATTACTTATCATCACCAGCGCGATTTTATTCGTGTTGGGTCTAATCGTCAGTTATGCGCCGTGGTTGATCAATTGGTTTGGTAAATTACCTGGCGATATTCGTATTGGAAGTGAAAATAGCCTATTGTTCATCCCGTTTACCTCGATGTTGATAATCAGCGTTATGCTGACTATTTTTATAAATTTATTTTTTCGTCGTTAGCGCGACCAACATTTTATGACTATACCTACAGATTTATATCGTACTGAGCAAATCAAAGCGTTGGAGCAATTTGTGATTCAACGCGGCATGATTTCGGGTTTTGAATTGATGCACCGTGCGGGTGTAGCCGTTTTTGAATGTCTACGTAAACACTATCCGTATGTGCAAAATGTCGCGGTATTTTGTGGTGCAGGAAATAATGCGGGTGATGGTTATATTGTCGCAACTCTTGCGTTGCAAGCCGGATTAACGGTCTGCATTTACAATGTTGCCGATACCGCACAATTGCAAGGCGATGCTCGCATGGCTTGTGAACAGTATTTGCGAGCAGGTGGCGTAATTAAACCATTTACCGTGGATGAAGTTATCACGGTGGACGTGTTGGTTGATGCACTATTCGGTACAGGTTTAAGTCGTCCTGTGACTGGCTTGTATGCACAAGCGATTGAGGCGATAAATCGCAATACTGCCTTTGTGATTGCTGTGGATATACCTTCGGGTTTACATTCAGACACGGGCAACATTTTGGGATGTGCTGTCGAAGCTGACGTGACGGTGACATTTATTGGTTTGAAACAAGGCTTGTTTACTGGTTTTGCCGCGCAATATGTGGGCGATATTGTTTATACGTCTTTAGATTTGCCGACGGATGCTTGGCAAATCGTCAGACCGTCAGCGTTACGAGTGTTGCCACAACCCTTACCGCTACGTCCCCGTTATGCTCACAAAGGTAATTTCGGGCATGTGTTAATTATTGGTGGGGATTTGGGTTATTCTGGTGCAGCGCGTTTAGCGGGAATGGCGGCATTGCGTGTAGGTTCTGGATTGGTCAGCGTTGCAACGCATCCTGAAAACGCAGTTACGATGAATACGATTTGCCCTGAATTGATGTGTCACGGCATCCATAATGTGGCGCAACTCGCGCCATTGTTGTCGAAAGCGAGTGTGATTGTTATTGGTACAGGTTTGGGACAAAGTGATTGGGCAAAAGCGTTATTCCAAGCGGCGTTAACTACCGATAAACCACTCATTGTAGATGCCGATGGTTTGAATTTATTGGCGCAAGTGCCTTGCAAAAAAGATCATTGGATTTTAACGCCACATGTGGGTGAAGCCGCGCGATTATTGAATATTTCGACTAAAGAAATTCAAACCAATAGATTCCATGCTGTTCAAACATTGCAGCAGCGATACGGTGGCGTGGCAATTCTCAAAGGCGCAGGAACGTTGATTGCATCCAATACGATGTTAGCTATTTCAAACACAGGTAATGCAGGTATGGCTTCGGGTGGTATGGGTGATGTATTGGCTGGTGTGATTGCGGGATTAGTTGCACAAGGTTTAACGTTACAAGATGCAGCACAACAGGGCGTTTATGGGCATGGATTAGCCGCCGATAACGCCGTGAAAATTGATGGTGAACGTGGTTTGTTAGCCAGTGATTTGTTACCGTATTTGAGACAATGGGTGAATTCAATGACATAAAAAGACACAGTCATCAGTCACAACCCGCTTTATAATCGCGCTTATTTTTGTGCTTATTCCGAGACATTTTATGATTCAACAGCTTTTACGCACCAAGCCCATTTCCTCAGAAGAGGAAAATTCAATTAACACTCTTCATCGCTGTTTGTCCAAATGGGATTTAACATTTTTAGGCATTGGTGCAATTATCGGTACGGGGATTTTTGTGTTAACGGGGATTGCCGCCGCTACGCAATCAGGACCGGCAGTGATTTTGTCATTTATTGTGGCTGGATTTGCCTGTGTGTTTGCTGCGTTGTCTTATGCCGAATTAGCTGCGTCAGTGGGTGGCTGTGGCAGTGCTTATGGTTACAGTTATGCCGCATTTGGCGAATTGATTGCGTGGATTATTGGCTGGGATTTGTTGCTCGAATATGCGATTTCAGTCGCTGCCGTCGCAAATGGCTGGGCGGGGTATTTTAATAATGCACTGACAGCGATTGGTTTTACTTTGCCCGATGCTTTAACCAAAGCACCTAAACTCGGTGGCATTGTTAATTTACCCGCATCCATGATTATTTTGTTGTTGATGGGCTTATTGATTCTGGGTGTAAAACAAAGCGCGAAACTCAATAACATTATGGTTGCGGTAAAACTGGTTACGATTGTGGTGTTTATTGGCTTGGCTGTTTTTAATGTGAATCCTGAAAATTGGCATCCATTTATGCCGTTTGGTTGGTTTCAAACTTTACCCGATGGCAAAACGATTGGTGTGTTTGCGGGTGCATCGATAGTGTTTTTTGCTTATGTTGGTTTTGATGCTGTTTCGACGGCGGCTGAAGAAGCGCATAATCCTCAAAAAGATTTACCATTTGGGATTGTCGTATCGTTAATTTTTTGCACTGTGATTTACATTTTGGTTTCTGGTTTATTAACGGGCGTTGTGCATTACAGCAATTTGAATGTGTCATCACCCGTAGCACATGCCTTGAATTTACTGGGATTTAGTTGGGCTTCAGCTTTAGTTGCAACAGGCGTAATTGCAGGATTAACGACTGTTATGTTGGTGTTGTATTATGGCTTAACGCGCGTAATTTTTGCGATGGCACGTGATGGTTTATTACCCGAATTTTTCAATATCGTACATGAAAAAACTCAAACACCGGTGCGCGTAATTGTGATTTGTGGCGTAATTATGGCAATAATTGCTGGATTTATTCCATTGGGAGATTTAGCCGAATTAGTCAATATCGGTACGTTGGCTGCATTTGTGTTGGTTTGTTTAGGAGTCATTGTGTTACGGTTTACACAACCCAATTTGCCACGTCCATTTCGTTCACCTTATAGCCCATTATTTCCAGCGTTAGGCATGATTTCATGCGGTACGTTGATGGCGTTTTTACCTGCACAAACATGGTGGCGGTTTCTGATTTGGTTGGCAATTGGACTTGTGGTGTATTTCGTTTATTCAAAACGGCACAGCAAACTTGAACACGCGGCAAACTAGAAAACGATGACTAAAATTACCGCGTTTAATAACGTGAAATTCATACTTTAGAAAAAGTTAATTAACGACGTTATGTCCACGATTCCTCATACAACCGGAGTACGCTCGTTTATAAGATTCTTCAGCGGAAAAACCTTGTTTTGCTGCACCACCAAAACCTCCAGCTGCAGCACCCATTGCAGCACCGGCAGCTGGATTACCCGTAAATGCGCCAATCGCTGCACCTGCTGCACCACCTACTAAACCACCGACACCTGCACCTATTGCCGTTTCTTTCGCCGTTCCACCTGAAGCTTGACCAGCTAATCGTTCACAATCCGCCATATCCTGATTGATATATTGCGCGTTTTTATCGTTATAAGAATCAACGGTAGGAGTCCAACCGCCTTGGCTATAGCAGCCACTTAGTAAAAGTGTGCCTATAAAAAAAATGCTTGTTTTGTATATCGTATTCATTGAAATCACCTTCTGTTTGCAAGGTGAAATACTATCACCAAAACGCGATTGGAAAAATTTAAAATAACTCCTTCACATTCTTGAAAAATTGGGCTTTTGTTTGAAGTCCGCTGGTTTCAGTCATGTTGCCAATCAAGCCCAGTTTTTCAAATTCAAATTTGCTAATGACACCAATGCCTCTGACAACGATAGAATCCGTCTTAATCAGATCGATTTTAATTTGCTCGCTGTGTTGGGCAAATAATTGTCTGATGACTTCCTCACGTGACAACGGTTTTGCGGTTTGTTTTTGCAATTCAGTGACACGAGTAACATCTAATTCACCTGCAATCGATTTGTTAATTAGTGCATTTAAGTAGGCAAGGGGAGATTTAACACTGCCTTTGATTAACGCCACTTTCAACATCATCAAAACAATTAACTGTGTGGCTACGGGAACTTTAGCGAGTGATTTTTGCGCGATAACTCGTTGTTGCGGATTGAATTCGGCAATATTGATTTCAATTTCAGAATATCGAATCGGTTCAATGACAACGGGAACAGGTATCGGAGCTATTTCTGAGTAACGATTTTCAACAAAAATTTCTGTCACATCGTCTGTTGTTTTTTCTTTTTTTGTTAAAGATTGTTCAGTTTTTATTAAAGATTCTTCATTACTTGTTAAAGCGTGGCATAGTTTGCCACGTGACTTTTTTCCGTGTGATTTTTTGCTATGAGCTGGTTTTACAGGATGTTGAGGCAATTCATGAACACAAATAAACCAATCAGTAAACCCCGAACTTTTACGTTCGTAACGTGCAATGCCTAACTCTTGCAATTTTTCGAGAGCTTTATAAATGGTACGAACACATAAATTAACTGCATTCGCAATGTCTTGAGCGCGTAATTTTCATGTCGCTGGTTTTGGTCAGCAAATAATTTAACACCGCACTGTCACGCGGTTTTAAATTCTCAAAATTGCGATTGAAATCAAAAAGGAAGTTGGGGAGGGGGGTGAAATTTTCGGTGCAGATAGGACGCACGATGTTTGCAGTTGTCATTTTAGGAAGCCTTTATTAGTTTGTTAACCAATCGACACGATGCGAAACGTGGTGACTGGACTGAATTAAGGGTTCGCATAACGGGAAATAAAGGAAACCGCCAAGCCTTTCGGCTTCCCCTAACTCAGCCAGTCATAATAACGAGCTTTAGAATTAGTTTGAGGAGGATTATTATTTTTACCGAGATGTGACTCTCGTTTTTGCTATCGCTAGCAAGGGCGCAAAGGATAGTGTTTAAAGGCTAAAAGGTCAATGATTCTGTATTTTTTAATTTATTCATCAAACCTCTACACTAAAACTCGCCATTTTAAAAATTTTACATCCGAATTCGCTTTAAAAACCCATCTGGAGCGACAGTAATCAGTAGTTTATGCTCAATACTTTTATCAATTTCAAATTCAGAATGTGTTTTCAAGTATTCCCAAACTGCTGTTTTTGGATTGTTACCTTTTCCCCAAGGTCTATCTGGAAACATATCATCTGGCATATCTTCAACAATGGTATCGAAAACAATACAATAACTACCGATAGAAGCCAGCGGCGCATAAGCTTCTAATTCTGCAAGAACATGATCATGTGTGTGGTTAGAATCTAAACATACAAGAATACGTTTATAGTCTTTTGCAATTTGTTTCACCTGCTCAATGATTTCAGGTGCAATGCTCGAACCTTGAATCATTTGGATGCGTGATGCCATTGGATGTGCTTCAATAGCTTCCCGATTATGAGCGCGAATGTCGATGTCTATGCCTAGCACTTTTCGCTGAGATTGTTTTGGATCAATAGTCACGCCTGCATCTATTGCATCAGTCATATCCAAAAGGGCTAACATCGAAGCACTTAAAACTAGCGAACCACCATGGGCAATTCCTGTTTCGATAATTAAATCTGGTTTGATTTGCCAAATCAGCTCCTGCATTGCAATCATATCTTGTGGGTATTGGATGATTGGTCTGCCTAAGCAATTGAAATTGTATGAATAGCCTAATCTAGCTGTTCGCTTAATCCAAGAAATAGAATCTTTTTGTAAATCAGTACAGCTACCTAATTGTTGAATGTTATTTACAACTTGTTTTTGGTACTCATCGTTCATGCTAAAACCTTTTTTCTGAAACAAATTAACCTAACTGGTCCGTACTCACCACAAAATGGTAAACCAGCAGCATATTGATGGTGTTTGTCAAAATAATCTGGTGTTACACTTGAATCGTCGCATATCTTGGAATATATGACTCTACTCACCAAATAATATGTACTGCTGATATTAATTTCTTCTTCAATATTGAAGAAGTCACAGGCAAAGCTAATTAAATTTTCTCGTTCAAAGTACAAATTGTGATCTCGTATTGGTATCTCTGACAACCCAAAGTCTTTGCGTATATTGTTAAAATTGTTCTGCCCATCAACAAAATTTTCTATCATTAAATAAATGCCTTTATCAGACAGAGCGTTATGAATATTTATTAGAGCTTTCTTTTGCAAATCCCATGAAGGTAAGTTTATTAAACATCTTGTTGTATAAATCAAATCAAAATTATCAATAAGACCATTGCAAATATCCGATTGACTAAAAACTATATTTTTAGCGTCATTATCTACGATTGTTTTTGCGTTACCAATCATAGAAAGCGAATAATCAAAACCAAAAAATCTCACAGCCTCGAACACGCTAGCTAGACCAAAAGTTGTACGACCATCACCACATCCAACATCCGCAACACTACTAGGTGCATAACGTTTTACCTTGTTTTTTAGTACATCTAATTCAATTTCTCGTAAAAAAATATCTTGAGTAGTCGATTGTGCTGTATTGTCGCCAGCAGCACGTCCTTCCCAGTAATTTCTTATCTCTTCATAATTCACAAAACCTCCTGTGGCTGTAAAGTTGATAGAATATTGACAATCTTATTTTGCTCGATATTTGTCAATGTGTCATAACTGGGCAAGTTAATAGCCCTTTCTGGAATGTCGTAAGCTACTGGATTGCACGTTCTGTAATCGAACATTGGTAGACTAGACAATGGATAAAAGAAAACTCTCGCATCAATGTTTTCAGCT
>JAQTOX010000092.1 GCA_028713055.1 Methylococcales bacterium
ACGTGAGGTTTGAGTTTTTAAGATGCTCAACAAGATTCGAGAGTTTTGGATTAAACATTACATTGCAATAACTGCAATCGTTGCTGTTGTCGTTGTACTTGGTTTTTATTTTTTCAAATTTCACCATCAATTAAGTGATGACAATGGAAACTGGGGAACATTCGGTGATTTTTTCGGTGGAACGTTAAACCCAATTTTAAGTTTTCTTGCGTTAATGGTTTTGTTGCGGACTTTTTCAATGCAACGCGAAGAACTTGATTTGCAACGTGAAGAATTGAAAGAAACAAAGGCAATCTTAAAAGAGCAATCAGAAACACAAAAAAGACAGCAATTTGAAAATACGTTTTTTGAGTTGCTAAAGATTCACAATCAATTGTTGAAAAATCTTTTAAAGCGCCATCAGTTTATTAAACCAGACGGTGAAAAGATTGACGTGTTTGATGAAGTAATGAATGACATATTGTCTAAAAACGATGAGTCAATGTCGCCGAAAATGGCACAATTTATAGTTTCAGAGAGACTCGAGCCAGCCCTCGGAATGGATTTGTGGGGAACTTACCTGAGAACGCTCTATCAATTATTAAAATTTATTGCAATAAACTCCCCTGATAATGAAATAAGCAATGAATTTGAGATTGATGAACTCAAAGATTCAGAAGTGGGAATTTACGAAAAAATATATAGCAATATGGTTCGCGCCTTATTGCCAGATGAAATAATGAGATTGCTTAGTTTAAATTGCTACATAACAACCAGAGACAAAAAAAATTATCATAAATACAAAATGCTGATTGAACGATATGCGTTTTTTGAACATGCTTCTTTTAATCAGGACGATGATACCGATAGTATTTTTTCGCGGTATCCACTCTTGTTAGAAATCAGAAAGGCTTATGAACCTCGGGCATTTGGACGAATAGAACCATTTAAATAACTGACAAAAATCAGGAAAACTCATGAAAGTAGGAATTTTAGGCGGCGGGCAATTGGCTCGCATGATTGCATTAGCCGGTTATCCATTAGGCGTGCGATTTATTTTTTTAGACCCATCAATTGGCGCGTGTGCCACCACATTGGGCAGTCATTTACACGGCGATTACCACGACGAAAACTTACTTGCCGAACTCGCCAAACGCGCCGATGTTGTGACGTATGAATTTGAAAATGTCCCCGCAAAAGTGGCTGATTTTTTAGAATCACACACTCAAGTT
Organism: Methylococcales bacterium; assembly: GCA_028713055.1. Classification (GTDB taxonomy): domain Bacteria; phylum Pseudomonadota; class Gammaproteobacteria; order Methylococcales; family Methylomonadaceae; genus UBA10906. Next base: position 1,212 of record JAQTOX010000092.1, read on the forward strand.
CATCCATCACCTAAAGCCCTGGCTGTCGCGCAAGATAGATTAGTCGAAAAAGAATTTTTAAACGATTTAGACATTCCGACTGCGTCTTATGCGGACATTACGACCTTTGAAAGTTTGCAAACGGCAATGGAAAAAATCGGTTATCCCGCGATTCTCAAAACCCGCACGCAAGGTTACGACGGCAAAGGACAATCGGTGTTGAAATCCGCCGCTGATTTAAAATCGTCGTGGCAAAAATTAGAAGGCTTACCTGCGATTGTCGAAGGTTTTGTAAATTTTTCGCGTGAAGTTTCAATTGTGGCGGTGCGAAGTGTTTCGGACGAATTGGCGTTTTATCCATTGTCTGAAAATGTGCATCGAGGCGGCATTTTGCGTGTGTCGGAAAGTCGTGAAAATGATGCAATGCAAGCAAAAGCCGAAGATTACGCCACTCGTTTGATGAAAGCCTTAGATTATGTTGGTGTGTTGGCATTGGAATTATTTGAAGTCGATGGTGAATTAGTAGCCAATGAATTCGCGCCGCGCGTACATAATTCGGGACATTGGACAATCGAAGGTGCAGAAACCAGCCAATTTGAAAACCATCTACGCGCCATTTTAGATTTGCCATTAGGTTCAACAGCGGCAGTGGGTCACGTTGCAATGGTCAATTTCATCGGCGGCAAACCTGAAAATGAAGAAGTGTTAAAAATCTCCAACACACATTTACATTTGTACGCCAAAGCTCCGCGCAAAGGTCGAAAAGTTGCACACGCTACGATTCGTACAAAAACGTTGGAAGAATTAGAGCCATTGAAAAAATGTTTGATTGCATTAGCGGACGAGGTTGAAGACTCATGAAAAAACCCCTTCCAAAATCCTTGGCTAAAAAAACTGCTGTCGCGGAACTGTCTCAAGTTGAAACGAATCGTTTAATTGAATTATTTAATCAAAATAAAAACGATGAACTTGAAAGATCAGCGCGTGCATTACTCGTCAAATTTCCAAAACATGGTTTTACGTGGAAAGTTTTGGGCGCAGTTTTGCAGCGTTTAGGACGGTTGGAAGAATCACTCGACGCTAAAAAGAAATCTGCCGAATTATTACCAAACGATGCAGAAGCTGCTTATAACTTGGGCAATGCGTTAAACGAATTTGGAAAATTCGCGGAAGCCGAAGTAAGTTATAAACAGGCGTTAAAAATCAATCCAAATTTCAAAAAAGCTAATTACAACCTGGGTTTGGTTTTGCAATATCAAAATCGCACTACCGAAGCTGAGGAAAGTTATCAGCGCGAAATTGCCATCAATCCTGATTTTGCCGAAGCACACAGCAATTTGGGTAATATGCTGAAAAACTTGGGACATCTCGATAAAGCCGAAGCGAGCTATCGTCGTGCGTTGGTAGCAAATCCAGGTTACGTGGATGCGTACACGAATTTACTTTATACCCTCGCACACAATCCCGATGCACCGCCTGAATTTGCTTTCCAAGAAGCGTTACGTTTTGGTGAAGTTGCCGCGCAAGGAATTAAACCACTAGTGCATTCACATGAAAATCGTGACCCAAATAAAAAGTTGCGAGTCGCAATGGTATCGGGTGATTTTTGGAATCACGCCGTCGCGTATTTTATTGAGCCTTTGCTAGCGTGTTTTGATAAAAATAAGTTTGGATTAGTTGCCTATTACAATCACACGCAAAATGATGATTTTACGCAACGCATCAAATCGCATTTTGCGGGATGGCGCGACGTAGCGGCGTTGACGGATATTCAACTGGCTCAACAAATGGCAAATGATGGAATCGACATTGTCATTGATTTGTCTGGTCACACCGATAAAAACCGTTTGCTTTCATTTGTGTACAAACCCGCACCGATTCAAATTTCATGGCTCGGTTATCCCGCCACAACGGGTTTGCAGGCGATGGATTATTATTTGGTGGATTCGGACTGGTCGCCACAAGGGCTGTTGGACGACTTTTTTATTGAAAAGTTAGTTTATTTACCAACTGCATTGACGTTTGCCGCGCCAGAAAATAGTCCGCCCGTTGTTGATGCACCTGTATTGAAAAAGGGTCATATTACGTTTGGAAGTTTCAACCGCACCAGTAAACTGACGCAACAAACTTTAGATTTGTGGGGCAACGTTTTAAATGAAATTCCAACTGCAAAAATGATTTTAGGCAATGTGTCGGATGAACCATTGCAACGTCAATTAGAAAATGAATTTGTTAAACGTGGCGTAGCTGTCGAACGATTGACGTTTCATGCCAAAAAATCGATTCCTGATTATTTGGCGTTACACGGCGAAGTCGATTTTATTTTAGATACTTTTCCGTATTCTGGTGGCACAACGACTGGGTTTGCATTGTGGATGGGTGTTCCCGTTTTGACGTATGCGTGGAAAAGTTTGGCGGGTCGTGGCGGCGTGGTGATGTTGAGTCGCGTTGATTTGCACAATGATTTTACGGCGCACACACCAGAACAATTTGTCGAAATGGCAAAAAGTTGGAGTGAAAACATCGAAGGTTTACAAACTTTGCGTCACCAGTTGCGCGATAGAATGAAAAATTCATCAAAATCAAAACCTGAAAATGTCGCCGCTGGTTTGGAAAAAAGTTTGCGACTCATGTGGGAACGATTTTGTGCAGGACAATCGGTTGAAAGTTTTACCGTATGAAACCAATCTACGTTACCCAACCGACACTACCGCCGTTGGAAGAATTTATTCCATATTTAGAAAAAATTTGGGACAACAAAATGCTCACCAATGGCGGCACGTTTCATCAACAACTTGAACAAGCTCTTTGTGATTATTTAGGCGTAAAACATCTCGCACTTTTCACGAATGGCACAATTGCGTTAATTACCGCATTGCAAGCTCTGCGAATTACCGGCGAAGTGATTACTACGCCGTATTCGTTTGTCGCCACGGCACATTCTCTGTTGTGGAATGGTATCAAACCCGTATTTGTTGATATTGATCCTGTGACATTAAATCTCGACCCAAACAAAATCGAAGCGGCGATTACGCCACAAACAACCGCGATTATGCCAGTGCATTGTTATGGTTATCCGTGCGACGTGGCGCGAATTCAACAAATCGCCGATAACTACAATCTCAAAGTCATTTACGACGCGGCTCATGCGTTTGGTGTTAAAGATAAAAACGGTGGCATTTTGAATTGTGGCGATTTGTCGGTGTTAAGTTTTCACGCGACAAAAGTGTTTAATACGTTTGAAGGTGGCGCAATTGTTTGTCCCGATGAAAAAACGAAATGCCGCATTGACCATTTGAAAAACTTTGGTTTTGTAGACGAAGTCACAGTTGTCGCTGCGGGTATCAATGGAAAAATGAGCGAAATCAACGCTGCATTTGGCTTGTTGCAACTGAAAGAAATCGATAAGGCGTTAGCAAAACGCAAAATTATCGATGCGCGTTATCGAGAAGGCTTGAAAAATGTGACGGGAATTCGTTGTACAAATGTCGGCGAACATGTTGCAAATTATGCGTATTTCCCGATTTTCGTAAATCCCCCTAACTCCCTTCAAAAAGGGGGAATTAAAAGCCGTGACACGCTTTATGAAAAATTAAAAACTAACGGTATTTTCGGACGGCGTTATTTTTATCCATTGATTAGTGATTTTCCGATGTATCGCAGCTTGCCTTCAGCATCGCCCGCGAATTTACCTGTGGCGCGTAAAACTTCTAATGAAGTGATTTGTTTGCCGATGTACCCAAATTTAGAAAATGAACAAGTCGATTTTATTGTTTCGTTGATAATTGAATTTTTAGAGGATTTTTGAATGCCCGAAATAAGCCGATTTTTAGGGATTGTGATTTATATGTATTTCAATGAACACAATCCGCCACATTTTCATGCTGAATATAACGAATTCAAAATAGCGATTTCAATTGAAACTTTAGGGATTATGGAAGGCAAAATGCCTTCTAAAGCATTGAGTTTAATAATTGAATGGGCGCAAGAACATCAACAGGAATTACTTGATGACTGGAATAGCATCAAAGCAACGGGGCAATATCATAAAATTCCGCCGCTTGTATGATGTTGAGTATTATCGATGCCATTTATTTGGGCAATTACAAAATTGCCGTGTCGTTTAATACTAAAAACGCAGGTGTTGTAGATTTACACGAGGTTATTTTTACTGACAATCGTGCGCCATTTTTAACGTTGCGTAACGAAAATGAATTTGCAAAATTCAAAATTGAGCATGACACAGTGGTTTGGGAAAATGGTTTAGATTTAGCTCCCGAATTTTTGTTTTTTGTGGCATTTAAAGAATCGCCCGAATTTCAAAATCAATTTAAAACGTGGGGATATGAATAATGGCATGGCTAACCATTGAACGGATCAAAGAAATGGGTTTTGCGCGAGTAGGCGAAAACGTGTTTTTATCCGACAAAGCCTCTTATTACAATTGCCCAAACATTCGTATCGGCGATCACGTCAGAATCGATGATTTTTGCGTTTTATCAGCAGGCGAGAGCGGTATTGATATTGGCAACTACATTCACATTGCGGTTTTTTCATCATTGATTGGTGCGGGAAATATCTCGCTGGCTGATTTTTCAAATATTTCCTCGCGTGTTTCAATTTACAGTAGCAACGATGATTACAGTGGAGAGTTTATGACTAATCCGATGATTCCTGCCAAATTTACGAATGTTCAACACGGCAACGTTAAAATTGGTCGTCATGTCATTATTGGTTCGGGTTCGATTGTGTTACCGAATGTAACCTTAGAAGAAGGCGTGGCGATTGGTGCGTTGAGTTTGATTCGAAAAGATTGTGAGGCGTTTGGAATTTATTCAGGTTCACCTGCGAAACGGATTAGCGAACGCAAACGCGAGTTGTTGGAATTAGAAGAAGTATTTTTGGAAAATAAACCATAACAACCACCATTCGCATAGATGATATTTTGAAAAATAACAAAATTTATATGAATAACTCAAACCAAGACATTCGCTGGAAACAACGATTTCACAATTACCTCAAAGCCTTTCAAACGCTAATTGAAGCCGTAGAACTTGTTCAAATTCGTGAATTATCAAAATTGGAACAACAAGGTTTCGAGTTCACGCACGAATTGGCGTGGAATGTTTTGAAAGACTATTTAGAACATAAAGGTTTCGTGGATTTGACTGGCTCACGCGATGCGACGCGCACAGCATTTAAAAATGGATTGATTGCAGGCGGTGATGTTTGGATGGCAATGATTAAAGCTTTTACATACTTACAACCCAGAACTTGCTGAAGAGGTCGTGGAGGATATTTTGCAATTGTTTTACCCTGCTTTTGAAAAAATGGCGCAAAAATTCACGCAACTGCGCGAGCAAGATGACGTATGAATTACGGATTAACTAGTGAAACAGTAAAAAAAATTTGTGGTGTTTTTGAAGGTGTTGCAGCAATTGAAAAGGCTGTTTTGTACGGTTCACGCGCAAAAGGCAATTTTAAAACGGGTTCGGATATTGATTTAACGCTTTACGGTGAGAATTTATCGCTGCATTTACTTAATGATATTGCAGAGACTTTGGATGACTTGCTATTGCCTTACACTATCGATTTATCAATTTTCAACAAATTAAACCATAAAGAACTGTGTGAACATATTGAACGGGTTGGTGTGGTGTTTTATGAAAAGCAAAGTGGTCAAACATAATGCTTAAAAAACTCGTTTCACAAACAGCCATTTATGGTTTGAGCAGTATTTTTGGACGCTTCCTAAATTATTTACTTGTCCCACTTTACACTTACTATTTCACCGCGACAGAATATGGCGTTGTTTCAGAATTTTATGCGTATTCTGGCTTTTTATCAGTGTTTTTGCTGCTCGGATTTGAAACGGGCTATTTTCGATTCCGTAGCGATAATGACAAAGCCTATTCGACTGCATTGAGTTTTGTTTTGTTGTTGAACCTCAGTATTTTCGCGTTACTCACCACGTTTAATAGCGCAATTTCTGGCACATTAAATTACGCCACCCATCCCGAATATATTTTATATTTTGCGTTAATTTTAACGTTCGACGCTGTTGCAGCATTACCGTTTGCAAAACTTCGTGCTGAAAATCGAGCGTTGCGTTTTGCCAGTATTAAAATTTTTGAAATTTTACTCACAGTCGCGTTGAGCTTATTTTTCATCGTACTTTGCCCAAAATTACAAACGCAAAACATCGAATGGTTACATTACGTTTATCGTCCTGAAATTGGCGTAGGTTATATTTTTTTAGCGAATTTGATCGCCAGTGGCAGTAAATTTTTATTTTTGATGCCACAACTGAAAGGTTTAAACGCGGGTTTTGATTGGCAACTTTTCAAACGCATGGCGCGATATGCTTTGCCGATGGTAGTCATTGGCTTCGCGGGAATTATTAATGAAATGCTTGATCGTGCATTGCTCAAATACCTGTTGCCTTACGACACAGCGACGAATTTGGCACAATTGGGCATTTACAGCGCGTGTTATAAATTGTCGATTTTGATGACGTTGTTTATTCAAGCGTTTCGTTATGCGGCTGAACCATTCTTTTTTTCATATGCTAAAAATAGTGACGCAAAGCTGATTTATGCTCGCGTGTTGCATTATTTTAGTATTTTCTGCGTATTTATCTTTTTGCTGGTGACGCTGTATTTAGATTTTTTCAAATACTTCATCGGTAAAGAATTCCGCGCTGGATTGCATGTTGTACCGATTTTATTATTAGCGAATTTGTTTTTAGGGCTTTATGTTAATTTATCGATTTGGTACAAACTCAGCGATAGAACACTGATGGGTGCAGGTGTTTCGCTGTTTGGCGCAGGTTTGACGATTGTTTTAAACATTTATTGGATTCCAAAATTTGGTTACACGGGTTCAGCTTATGCGACGTTAGCGTGTTATGCAATGATGGCATTGTTATCGTATCTTTTGGGGCAAAAGTTTTATCGTGTCGATTACGATGTCAAAAGTGTTTTAGGTTATTTGGCTTTGGGCGTAGGTTTATATTTTGCGAATGTTCAATTGCAACCCTTGTTGCGTTGGCAAATTGGATATTTGGCTACCGAATTGATGATGTTGTATTTGTTGGTTGTGATGCTTTTTGAACCTCGACGTTTGGTGGTTCAAAAATAAAAAAACGCCACGCAAAATAGTATTGCGTGGCGTAAGAGGAACTTAGCTGCGACGAGAATCAACCCGAAGTGCAGCCGTTATTTTTCAATATTCAAACGCTCCAATATCAATGATCCAATCTTGTTTTCGGATGGAAATCGGACTTGGCTCGGCAATCGGCAAATAACTGGTATTAAGGTCACTCAGAGCATTACCTGCATCAATCAACGGCGATCCGACAAGCGGGTGATAATTATGCTGCGCCATGTTGGCGAACATAGGTTTGTTATTCTTACCTGTATTACTGTTCCAACCAGTGACGACACCATCAAGCACATGACCAAGAAAATTTTGTGAAATAGTGGGCGATACCCAATTATCGGTCATATTGAGCGTCCCATGTCCATACGTCATTGCCGCCAATTTTCCAGATAATCCTGACGTTGTTGGCGCGGTGTAGAAGATATTATTTCTTACCTCGGCAACAGCGTTTGGCATATTCAAATAAAACAGTGAGACTTCAGGATAAATTCCGTGTGTCGCATTGCCTTTAACGATCATGGTGTTGTTATAAAAGTACAACGTGCCTTGACGATATTGTGTTAGATCACCGGTATCGCCACCATACCAAACAAGATTATTATTCGTTTTCGGTAGTGTTGGCGTAAATTCGAAAAGATTACCGTAGACGTAAGTTTTACCAAACCCCGCATCACCAGAAATCAGCTTGCCGCCACCCGTTGCAGGATCAAGCATATTTACAGGTATTGAACAATCCGTCGCAAAAGTGTTGTAACGCACAATCAAATCCGACGATCTGTCTTTAATGCAATCACCCCACGCACCTGGGCGGTTATCGCCGAAATAGTTGTATTGAAAGGTAATGCCACGTGTTTCTGTGTAACTATGATGCTCGTGAAAACCATTACTTATTGTCACAGGTACATTGTTAATCACTTTAGTCAACGGTGGATTGCTGTTGTTGTAAAATTTATTACCGTCAATTAGCACATCTTGAGATAGTTCGTTTAAGGCTTGATTTTTGGAGTTGATGAACAAGCCATTGCCACAATTGTGAATGGTATTATTTTTTATGACCAAATGTGCCGCTGCTTCAACATAGAGACAGGCTGAGAAATTGGTGTAAGCAGTTGTTGTATTACCTAACGCCTCTGTGAATGGTGCATCATAAAAGACGTTGCGAATATCCAGATTTTCAATGCTGATATAACCGGCTGGTCCAAAGCTGTAGCTAGAACCCGCTTGCCGCGAGACCATCACAAGTCCATTTTGATACAAAGCACGACTAGGGTTGTTGTTTTCCCAATATTGAAGCGAACGGGGGGCTTGCCCTGGTAATGTTTCTAACTGCGTGGCATTGCTACCATCAATGATGGGCTTAACGCCTGTTACTGGGTCTGGCACACCAATCACTCGCATAAATTTGTCGGGTGCGGTTGGTGTCAGATCGCTACCTGCGGAGATCAGCATCATTTCGTTGTAAGGTGCATCATTGATTTTCGGGTAAATTCTGACCGTATCGCAACCTTTCAACTGGCTCCAAGGTAGTTCGGCAAAAGCGGTATAAGCCTTGCCAGGTCCAACATCGTAATAATTGATAACCGCACAACCCGATTGGTCTGCACCGGTCGTTGGTGTTGCAGCTCTGACTGAAATGGGTGATCCATTAGAAGTGGGTGATCCATTAAGTGATGGTGGTGTTACTGGTGGAACAGCAGCGGCGACAACAAAGCCGCGCGTCCTTGTGTAGTTTACGCCGCCAACAATAGCACTGATATTGATTGAGGCAGTCGCACCAGGCGTGGCATTGGCAGGAACTGAGAGCTTGTAATTACCCAAAGCATTGCCAACAGGCGCATTGCTGACAGTAATCAAGGACGTATCGCTACTGTCTATGGTCACAGGTACGGATAAATCCTCGATGCCATCTGTGCCGATAAAAGCAATTTCTACATATTCGCTCGTTCCGGCAGTGCGCGTATTGACTGCATTAAATCCTGCTGTTTTTGATGAAAAACCGATTCTGGCTTGACCGGCAGCGGCCATAACGTTATTGGCTGCTGTGAGCAGTAAAAAACACCCGAATAGATAGGTGGAAGTTATTTTTTTCATGGGAATTATTTCCTTTTGTTAGGGTCGGCAATAAAAAAGACGTTTACAACATGTACACCATGAAATGTCTTTCCAATCAACACTACTAATGATGTCTAAATCACAACACAAAATCACTCGCAACCAAACTACTCACGCCGCTAAGTTGAATTGCAAAATCTGCTACGCCATCTACATCCACGTTGCCGTACAAAATGCCCGTGCTAGTTTCAAAAAACAATTGCCCTGCTTTCTCGAATACCCCTGAAAATTCTGAACCCATAACAGGTTTTGAAAATGCCTGATTTTTTGGCACGCTTGTATTCGCATCAATCGCAGAAAGGTCAATTTTATCTTTGTCGTTGTGTGAAAAATCTGTGATGACTTCTGTAGAATGTGAGTCAAGTGGTGCATCGGTGATGCTGGAATAAACAAATTTATCTGCACCTTTTCCGCCCGTCAATTCATCAAAACCTGCGCCACCGGTTAAACGGTCGTTACCTTCGCCGCCGTCCAATATGTCATCCCCAGCGTTACCCTGCAAACTATCTGCACCTGCCAAACCAGAAAGGTCGTCATTGTTGCTACCACCTTCAAGTTTGTTATTTTTCGCATCGCCAATTATCAATGTAATATCAGTTCCTTGATTCGAATCTGCATTCGCATCGACATGGTAAGTTCTCAAATACGGAGAGACTAAACCAGATAAATTTATGCCACTGTTTTCGGTATCAATGAAAGTATCTGTGCTAGCTGTAGTGACATTGCCAATGTTGCTGTCAAAAAAACTAGAACTACCT
>JAQTOX010000185.1 GCA_028713055.1 Methylococcales bacterium
TGTCTTTAACAATTACTTGCTGCACACCGCCTTTTTCTGTTTTTGAGAAGATGTGTGTCGTTTTTTCCAAATCAAATGGCATTACATGACTGCCGCGCGCGACAACTTCATTCAAACGCGCTTCACTTGCAGGTTCGACAGCTAAAACGTTTGTTGAAATTAAAGCCAACATAAATAAAACAATTGTTTTCATTTTAATGTCCTGAATTGAAAATTTTAGTTTTGTTGAATTTTTAAATTAGCTTTTTGCCACGCATTTATACCACCATCCATATTATGAACATTGTTAAAACCGGCTTTTGACAAAATATTTGCTGCCTTCGCAGAACGTGAACCGCTGCGACATTGCGTGATGACAGGTTGGTTTTGGTACTTCGCTAATTCGGTAACACGATCTTGAATTTCACCTAACGGAATATGGATTGCGCCTGCAATATGTCCTGCATTCCATTCGTCATTTTCACGAACGTCAATAATGACCGCTTTTTGTTGAGCTTGCATTTCAGCAGCTTGTTGTGGTGAAACAGCGGGTACAGATTCGGCAAAGAGAGCAGAGCTGCCAAGTAATGAACTGAGTAATAAAAGAATTTTCTTCATGGATGCGTTCTCTAACGGAGTGATTTTAAAACTAAACATTGCAGGGCGTATGCCAACAACGTTAAGTGCAATCATACCGCGCTTTTTAAACATTGCATCTTTTGTCTTGAGTCAATTTCATGTTTCAATGAAACAAAAATAATGTTTTAGTGAAACGAGTTTATGAAACCATTATCAATGAAAATATGTGTACAATCGCCTAAATTATTTGCTCTATGCCTTACTATGACCATTTAAGCGATTAAACGCTTATTGAATCATTATTGTGAGAAGAGTTATTGCGTGATTGAATTAGACGAAAACACCAGTTTAAGTGGTATTCCTGTTGAAGTAGGTTTGTATGGTTTCAGTTGAAACGGTGAAAATTGTCGGTGAAATGTAAGGGCGAAAAATCTTTCGCCCCTACTACGGCAATTATTTTTCGCCTGTTTTTTCTTTTGGTGCTTCAACACCTAGTGCTTCGGTTTCTTGTACTTGCGCGGCTTTTTGTTTTTCTTCGGCAGCTTTTTGTCTATCAGCGGCTTTTTTTGCTAATGCCGCTTTTTGATCCGCCGCTTGACCCGCAGCAATGCTACTTGTTTCGGATGCCGCTTGCGTTAAGGCTGGCGATAACAACATTGACATGACACAAAAACATAATGGCAATGTCATTTTTTTTGATTTGATAGGTAACATAAAATTATCCTTGAGTGAGTTAAATTGCCCGTTAAGTGTAGCAGTAATCTTAATTTCAAGGATATTTAAGGACAAAAATGCAACTCGACAATATTCAAAATTTTCACGGTTTAATCAGTCGTTCACCCGCGATGCGTGATGTGTTTCAAATCATTCAAAATGCCGCCGAAACAGAGGCGACAGTTTTAGTGCGTGGCGAAAGTGGTTCAGGCAAAGAGCTTGTCGCGCGTGCCATTCATGATTTAAGTGGACGACGTGACGCACCATTTCTAGCGGTAAATTGCGCGGCATTGTCGAGTAATTTGCTCGAAAGCGAATTATTTGGTCATGTGCGTGGCGCGTTCACAGGCGCAATAAAAGATCATCATGGGTTGTTTCAACGCGCTCATGGTGGCACGTTATTTTTAGATGAAATCGCCGAATTACCAATGGAATTACAGGCGAAATTGTTGCGGGTGATTCAAGAACGTAATTTTTTACCGGTCGGCGGTGTGACTTCGATGCCGGTGAATGTGCGTTTAGTTGCCGCGACGCATCGAGCGTTACGAGAAGAAGTAAAAAATGGGCGGTTTCGAGAAGATTTAATGTATCGCTTGCGGGTTGTGCCGATTTATTTACCACCCTTACGTGAACGCCGCGAAGATATTAGCGTATTGATTTGGCATTTTATCGACCAACACAATGCGGCAAATCGTCGTAAAATCGAAAAAATTGAACCCGAAGCCATGCGTCTGTTGTTGGATTATTCGTGGCGTGGCAACATTCGAGAACTGCAAAATGTGGTCGAATATGCGTTTGCTGTTGGGCGCGGAACGATTTTGAAATCGACTGAATTGCCACCCGAATTTCGTGAAACGCCCTCACCAATTATTCAAAATAAATCGATGCCCGTCGAAGACGAAAAAAGTGCAATTGAACGTGCGTTAAAGGAAAGTAAAAATGTGAATGCTGCCGCACAACGTTTGGGAATGAGTCGTGCGACCTTTTGGCGTAAACGAAAGTTATACGGTATTTAGATGACTACATTTTTCGTTGAGCATCAACAATTGCAGGCAGTTGCTTAATTTTTTTCAATACGTCATTTAACTGTTTGATATTGGTAATTTGTAACGTCAAATTTAATACCGCAGAAAAATCAGGTTGTGGCTCTAAGGATGCTGAAAAAATATGAATCTTTGCGTTTGCAAGCACTTGAGATACGTCAGTCAATAAATGTTGAGCATTAAATGCACGCACCACAATTGGAACAGAATGCACAGATTTACTTGCACCCCACGTGACAGAAACTAAACGAAGTTGTTTTTCTTTACTCAGCTCCGCGACATTATGACAATCACATCGATGTACGATAATGCCTTTATAAGGTGAAATATAACCAATGATGTTGTCACCTGCGACCGGATGACAGCATTGAGCAAATGCAGTTTGGATATTATTTAAGCCCGCTACCGAAACTTCACAGCGATTTAACGTTTTATTTGGACGCACGTTAATCAATGCGTCTTCTTTTGGTTCAGTAGGCGCGAGTAATTCAGCTAACGCCAATAATTCAG
>JAQTOX010000004.1 GCA_028713055.1 Methylococcales bacterium
CACTCGTGGGGTGATTTTTCTTGTGCTGGATTTGGGCGAACTTTTATACACAGGCTTTGGTCTGATAAAACCTTGTTTTAACAATTCATCGGTTAGAATCTCAAAAACCGCCCCGCCGTAACCGTCCCCATTTCCCCAAATGAAACCAAGTAAATCACCGTACTTTTCTACAATCTCGCTGAGACAGTCATTTGCCGCTCTTTCTTTTGCAAGGCAATCCATTTTATCCACCAATAACGGTTTCGTAATAAAGCTCTGTGACTTCAATGTAATAGGTCACGGGCGTTCTATCCCAATCAATTTTAATCAATCCCAATTCATCTAAATTTTGAAATCGTGCAATTGTTGGACTTGGATGATGCGATTTCATTAACGGACAGCTCGCTTTAAATTCTTCAAAATCAAACGGCGCATTTTTATCGCTTCTGCCTCGAAAAAGGTAATCAAGCAAGTACCAATCAGAAATGTCCGTTCTGTTATGGAAACCTGCTTGAATAACACCTTGCTGAAAGAGTGAAAAAACTACAGGAATAGACATATCAAGCCGCCATTCTCAAATCACCTTGTTGCTTGGACACAGAACGCTCACGTTTAAATGCCACACCTTTTGCCTTTGCAATGTAACCCAAGGCGTGTATCAATTCGGTTTTGTCGCCGTCTTCTAAAACTTGCGCGAGATATTCGGTAATGGCTTCATTGCTATCGAGCAATTTCACCATATCAAACGGCACTAATTTTTTACGCAATGCGTTTAACCCTTTGGCTTGTGCTATCACTTGACCGTTTTGGCTTAACTTAACCGTTGCCTGATTCAAATAATCATCTGAAAATTCTGGCGTGTCATCGTCATCTATCCAATCATCTAATGAAAGGGCTGTATTTTGTAATTTCGCGTTCATTGGCTTTTCTCATGCTAATTATTCGGCGATTTTCGCCGCGTTGTGTCCACGTTATGACCATCATGCGGTCGTCTAATAATCCAAACGACACGATTCGACATTCGCCGTAATCTTCACGGGTGTCTTCAATGTCTAAGGTTTTTCCTAAAAACACCCGCTCACAATCCGCAAAATCTAATCCGCGCTTTTCGAGTGTGAGCTGACGTTTTTCGTCGTTCCATTCGAGCATCAAGCCGCCTGTCTCATATCATTCATGTTTTCTCCGAACCGCCGCTGCATATCACAGATGAACTTTTTGTCTTCAACAGCAGAAAAAACCTCCTGTTGTCGACGGTCGTCCAAACTTAAATACATCTCCAGCATTTTCTTTGCCTTGCCGTCCAGTATCGAATCATTCGCCCCGCCCCCCTTCAACATCGTCCCTTCGCCTGTTAAGAGCCAGTCTAAAGATACGTTTTTTTCTTGGGCGATTTGAATACAAATCGTATGCGGAACTGAATTTCTTTGTCGCCATGCGCTGATAGTCGGCTTAGAAACGCCTAAAATTTCAGCTAATTCTAAATCTGTTTTTACGTTAAGTAATTGTTTTAAACGGGTTATTACGTTTTCTGCGCTTATTTCAGAATACATTTTATATTTCTCCTGTTGACCTGAATACAAATCGTATTTAGACTATGTCCAACGTACCCAAATTAGGTATCACTTAATCATAAACTTAAAGGTGGTAAATGCAACAGAAACAAGGGCTACAGGCAAAAAAAGATTTTAAAGAACGGCTCAAAAAAATTCGTTCAGGATTTTTAGATAACGACTCAAGTTTGAATGCGTTTTGTAAGCAACAAGGATTTGATTATGCCAATACAAGGAAATCAATTTTAGGGATTAAAAAAGGCAAAAAAGCTCAAGAAATCGCCAAAATTGCTGAAGAAGCATCGAAAGGAAAGTAAATGGCAACGCAACATTATTTCGATGTCGATGAGGCGGTTAAGTATGGGGTCGAGTGTTCTATTTTGTTATCGAACATTAGGTTTTGGCTTCAAAAGAACAAAGCGAATGGTGTGCATATTTATGATGGTTTTTACTGGACATACAACAGTGCAGAAGCCTACGAAAATTTGTTTCCTTACATGAAACGCAGGTCGATTTCTAACTACCTAAAAACTTTGTGCGATAACGGGATTTTAAAAACTGGCAATTACAACAAGCTAAAAATTGATAAGACATATTGGTACACGATACCGCTTGAATTTTCCGTTGATTTAGCTTGCAAGCCAGAAGATTCAACGACAGGCAAAAATTGCCAATGGACAGGCAAAAATTGCCAATGGACAGGCAAAAATTGCCAATGGACAGGCAAAAATTGCCAATGGACAGGCAAAAATTGCCAACCATTACCAGATAGTAAACAACAGATATTAAACACAGATAGTAAACCTAAAGAAATTACTACTACGCCCACGCAAGATTTTGAAAAATTTGTACCGCCAGACGAATGTGAATTGACGGTTGAGAAATTAGGCGGAGAGATGCAAGCGTGTTTTGAGTGGGCAAAGGAACATGACTTTTGGAACTTTGTTGCTCACGAATCGATTAGTAAATTTTTGAAGTTATACAGCAGTAAAAAACCAGACGGATTACGTCAGCAATTTGAACGGCGCAACGATGTTAAACAACCAACAAAGGTAAAAAATAATGGTAAATCTAACGCAGCACCAGACACACGGCACTACAGTGACCCCAGTTATTACGATAACGACATTTCGGAAGGATTTAGAACCAGCCTCTGAACGCCTTGAAAAGATGCAATCGGTGGGTGATGTATTAAAAAATTATTTCGGTGAAATCAATGCTCACGTCGGAGAACAAAAAAATATAACGTGCGATTCACACGGTGAGCGTGTAGCGACTGTTATTGCGAGTTTTGGCAAGAAACGTATCTATTCGAGTTGTTCGGCGTGTGTAGAGCTTGAAAAGCAGAAAGAATTGGACAAAGAAGCAAGGCAACGACAAGCCATCGTGCAAAAAAAATTAAATGCGGCTGGCATTCCGAAGTTTTACGCACAAAAAAACTTTGATGCTTTCGACGATTCTTTTAACACCGAAGCGCGAAATGCAAAAAAGTCTTTTCAAGCGTACGCGCAATTTATTAACGTAGATACTTGCGGTTTTTTGGTTGGGTATGGCGCGACAGGAACAGGTAAAACGCATCTAGCTATTGCCGTTGCACATAGCGTGATAACACGCTACACCGTCGCCTACATGATGGCTAGCGACATTATTCGCGCAATCCGTGAAACATGGTCACGCAACAGCACTAAAACAGAAAACCAAGTTTTGTATGAATTGGCTGATGTTGATTTGCTAATTATCGATGAAGTAGGCGTGCAGTTCGGGACAGAATCTGAGCAAAACCATTTGTTTGAAGTCATCAACAAGCGAATTTTAGATTTAAAGACGACGATTATTTTAACTAACTTGGTGTTAGACAGCGGAGATGGCAGAAATTTACGCACGTTTTTAGGTGAACGAACTTACGACAGGCTAAAAGAAGTCGCTACCACAGTTCGATTTAACTGGGGGTCATATCGTGGCACAAACAAATTTACACAACCACAAGGGGAAATGAGATAAGTATTGAAACAACTAATGAACAGATTAACAAAGCAGCAGCGTTGATTAAATCGTTCAAAGTGACAAAAAACGAAAAGGGTGAAACCGAATTAGCGCAGGAATCGCCCACGCTGGAACAGAAAATTTCAACGGCAATTGGTGGTCACGAAGTGGAAGAAATTAAGAATGTAATGATGGCGGTACTTCTTCGAATCATGGGATTTGAAAGATTTATTCGCATGGTAACAGGCGAATATCGTAACTATTGATTTTGTGACATAAAAAGCAGTAACGCGGTGCAATCCAACAGGAAATCACCGCGCCTAAAACCATATAAAAAGTAAGTTATTTAAGCGTTCAACGAGCGTTTAAATCAGTTACAAACGCTCTTTAACAATTTGGCAGTCATACGGGGAATTAACCCAAACCACCTGATAAGGTCTCGCACCAATAAGCGACAGGCGTATGACGAAAGGAAGTAACAAGCGTTTTGAGCTATTCGGAATTTCATGATAGCTCAATGCGGTTGCAATTTCGCAGTCGTAAATTTTGGAGAATTCATGAAGAAAATTATTACCGTGTTACTAAGCCTTTTCGCTCTTACCGTTATTGGCTGTAGTGGAAAAGATGAATTGTCGTTTGATTCTGTCGAATCTGCGCGTGTTCAAGCGAATGAAAATAGTGAATTCAATGCTAAATCATTTCGTCAATCACACGCTGAATATGCGGCTTATTCAATTTCAATGCGTGGTGATTCAACACAATCCGCCAAATGTGGTCAAGGTGATGGTTGGGCAAGCATCGATTTAGTAAAGGTCGATGAAGGAAAGAAAATTCCATTGAAATGTTCAACCGTTTCAGCCGCTACGGGATGTATGACGGACATTGATTTCAAACAGCGTTCATACGCAGGTCAAGATGGTAAATGTGACGACTCGATCCCGTTTCCATTACCAAAAATTCAAAAATAAGTTGTAAGCGTTTTGAACTGGTAACAATTTTTTACCAGTTCAACGCGGTTATTACTTAACAGGAGAAAAACCATGAATATCAGGCATAACCGATGTTCCGCGAAAACAAAAAATGGGAAGCAATGCTCACGCATGGCGAAAGAATTTATATACCCGGTGCATTTGTGTCACCAACACTCCCCTAAACGCCTTTAGGAAGCAGCATGAAAACTTACGAATACCTCGCACGCTTAGTGTTAATCGAGGCGGCAATGAAACTGAACTTGAAAGTCGTCATGCAATACGATCATGAAACGGAAGGCGATGCTTCACGCAATTACTGTGCGTTGGACACACTAAAAAACGGTTTGATTTTTGAAATAGAGGAATTTCAGTTCAGAAATCCACTTGATGTGATAGGAGCGACAGCATGAGCGAACCAAACACTTATCGACGTTTAATTGAAGTTTTGCAGTACGTCATTCAAGCCGAACACACGCATTTTACTGAAACGTTTTGTCGAGATGATTCGGCGGAAGCAATGGAAGATGCTTTTACAGACGATGAAATTCAAAACATCTACAAATCGGCAAAGTTGGCGTATTGGGATTTACTAGACAACGCTAAGCGTTACGGATTGGTAGATTTGAATGAAGAAAAGAAGCTCGAAGCATCCGTGATTAACGCTGAAATCTTTTTATGCGAAAAGAAACTGAAATTGCTGCAACACAAGCGGGAAACGCTATAACAGACAGTAAAAAGCCGTTGTGCTGTTCACGCAGTACAACGGCTAAACACTTAACAAAATATCGAGGCAAATCATGTCACAAAAACACAAAAAAATCATCTTGCAATACAAATCACGTCGTGAAATGACCGAAGCAATCGGTCGGATGCGTCAAATGACCCGCGACTTTATGGCGGACATTCAAACGATTACCAACAGTTATGGAGGACATTATGGACGATGACGACGATTTTGACGGCTGTGATTATTACGCCGACGATGAAGAAGAACGGCACGGTCGAAATTTCGATTGCGACCGCTGCGACCCACCAGGCTTTATGCCGTGCGAATAAAATTTAACGCGACCTTACCTTCGCAACCACTCGCCCTGTATTGAGCAATTAAACGGGGCATTTTTTTACTTTAACAAAGAGAATTATCATGGAAAACGAAGTTATCAACACCAAACAACAAGAGTTTGTAGATTTTCAAGCGAGTCATGCGGTTTCTTTACCAACCCTGCCGAATTTGCAAGATGCAGTTGAAGGCGATATTGCCCTCGGCTCAAATTATTGGACTCCAGTGGATGTTGGCGAGTTTAAGCGTGGCATTGTTTGCGGTATTGAGATTCAAGAGTACGAAAAAGTAGACGAAGTGACGGGGGAATTTTCTGTATTGAATTTGCCGGTCGTTGTTTTTGCAGAGCAACGCGCCGATTTATCGTGGTCAAAAATTTCAAATGGCAGCAAAAGACTGGTTGCGACAATCGAGCAAAGCATTAAAAGTGGATCAATCACTCCAATGCGTACCGCTTGCCAAATCAAGTATTTAGGAAAGGTTAAAAACAGTACCAATTCTTTCAAATCCGACACGTTTGAAGTGAAAACACTCATCATCTAATTTTGAAATAGCGCGAGTGTAATACTCGCGCTTTCTTGGAGAAAATTATGTACACAGATTTTTCAGAATTACCCGTTATGCCATCATTTGCCAATGCAACGGAATCACAAACATTAGCAGCGATTGAAGACGAAAACTCAATTGTTATGTCGCACAAAAAATACCCATTTTCTGCCAGTCGGATTCACAAAATTTGCACTGGAGAAGATGCGGGGTTTTTAAACACCACTGCTATGCTTGCTATTGAAGAAGGTTTTAAAGCGCAATTCAATGACGCACCGATTGTGCGCCAATCAAACAAAGCCTGTAATCACGGGAACGAAAACGAGCAACACGCACTAGATGCGTTTGCCAAAGCATCGGGTTTTACGCTTTCCAACACGGGCGACAATCAAGCGGCTTTCACTTATGGCGAATATCTCGTGTCTCATCCTGACGCAACGGGCTATATCAACGGTGAATTAGATTTTTTGGTGGAAGTGAAATGTCCGTTTAATGGTGAAATTTTCGAGAGTTATTTCGACATCAAAGGCGCGGCGGATTTAAAAGCGATTGCGCCAAATTATTACTGGCAAATCGTCGCGCAACAATTATCAGCGGATTGTTTCAAAAGCTATTTCGTCGCATTTGACCCACGTCACGAAACTAAAAAACTGCACTGGACAACTATTTTTATCTCGCGTGAAGACATTGCGTTTTTAAAAAACAGAATCGCGCTTGCTGAAGATTATCTTTCGACACTCAAGGCAGAAGACGCGAAAAAAGCAGCATTTCAGGAAAGTGTTGAACCAGTTATTGAAATCAAACAATTACCTACAGTTGATTTAGATGTTGGGTTAGTCGCCACCTATCACGATAATCCGACCTGTTTAGTTAATTTGGTGGCAGAAAAGGCGGGTAATTTTGTGTTTGATTGCAGTGTCAGCAAAGGGCGTGAAGCATGCCGCTCGCATTCTGCTAGCATTATTAAAACGATTGCACCTGCTTTGAACGCCTCGAAAATGTTGGCGGCGGATGCAAAAAAAGTCATCGAAAAAGATTTGTTATTTCGTAAAGGTTTTGAATCGGGTATCCGTGAAGTTGCAGAACGTACCCGCCAACCGCTGACTGAGTGGGAACGTGAACAGGAACGTATTGCCTCTGAAGCTAAGGCGATTGAAGACAAAAAAGCGGCTGATATTCAAGCTGAAATAGATTATCAAGCCGCACATGAATTGGCGATTACAGAAAATGAATTGTTTGATTTTCGCCGCGAAAAACAAGCGCGTGATAAGGCTGATGCCGAACGCATTGCAGAAGAACAACGCAAAGAACGTGAAGCACAAGCCGTTGCGGATGCAGTCAAAGCAGAACAAGAACGCGCTCAACGTGAACAAGCTGAAAAAGACCGTCAGGCAAAAGAAGCTCTTGAGCGTGCAGAGCGTGAACGTATCGCCGCAGAACAACGCGCCGAACAAGCCGCGCAAGCTGAACGTGAAAAAATCATCCACGAACAATTCGAAAAAGAACGCAAAGAATACGAAGAATCACAGCGGATTGAGCATCGAATTTCTGTTGATGACGAAATCGTTAAAGCATTGATGTCGTACCGCTTTGATTTTGATACCGCTGTTCATATCGTTGAATTGGCATCGACTGGAAAGTTGGGTGCGTTACAAATCAATTACTAAAAACTAGACAAAACTAGGTAATCACAAACCCGCCAATCAGAAATGAAAGGCGGTTTTTTTATGCGAGAAAGAAAATTTATGAAGTACAGAAATTCACGTTGGGGCGGATGCTCGTTGAAATTCGGGTTTGATTTACGGAGATTGACAACAAAACCAATTCTTCAAATCAATCGACCGTGGAAATTTTATCGTTTTTGGATTTTTACGTTTAGATACGAATCATGGTGGATGTGATGACTAAAAACCTCACCACAACAGACCATCAAAAAGCCCTCGCGCAAATTCAAAAGCACGGGGTAGCAAAATACCTGTCAACACAAGCGAATCGTGAGCGTACTGAAAGCGTCACGAAATTCGCCGACTATGTTGATGGAAACGGCAAAGCCTCTAGCAATCCTGCCATGTACAACGCAGGCATCAATCGAAAAATAAAAGAATTGTTTGGGCTGTCAAAAGACGAAATTACCGACGAATTGATGTTATCGGTGATTACACAGCTAGACATTGATATTGCTATGGCGCATCAAACGGGCATCAACGCGAAATTAACCCGCGAACAAATAAGAAAGAACGTGCATCGTCTGTGTGAAATCGCGCATGAATCGTACAAATTAAAACAACAAGTTTTAGGAGGTTTGTAATGAACCAATTAACAGCACTTTCAACGCTTGCCGTTGAAATAGACGCATTGAACGAACAAGCCAACATCTTTGCCAATCAAGCCGTGATTTATGCAGCAAAAAGCGGTCAAAAATTGTTACTGGCAAAAGCGCAATGCAATCACGGTGAGTTTAAATCGTGGCTTGATGAGAATTGCAAAATCCCTTATTCGATGGCTAAAAAATATATGCAATTAGCGGCAAATCGTACTGAATTACTTGATGATTCAAAAGGGCGTTTAAACGCCCTTTTGCCATCCGTCACACAAATGATTGAATTGTTATCAGCAGACGAAAACGTGAATGAAGTTGTTGTAGCAAAAATTGAAGCTGGTGAAGACGTAACCATCAAAGAAATTAAACGTTTGAAAAAAGAAGCGGCTGATTTGTTGGCAGAAAAACAAGCGATTCAAAGTGATTTGCTATCAGTAAAAAAATCGGCTGAAAACTACCAAACCATGTACAGCGAATCGAGCCGCCAACGTGACGAATTGCGTGACAATCAAGCGCAAATAATTAACGCAAAAGTTAGTGAAGAACAGGCTAAGTTAATACTTGAAAATTCCAATGCGTTGCAGAATGCACAAAAACTAATTGATGACGCACAAGACACCATTGAACGTCTGCAACAAGAATCCGCTGATCAGCTTGAACGGTTCAAAAAAGAAAAAGACAAAGCGATTAAAGATGGTGTGTCGCGCGAATTGAATACGTTACAAACTGAAATCGACCAGAAACGTTACCAAATCGAGCAGCACGAAAAGGATATTGAATCGTTTAAAAAAACAAAATCTGAACTGAACGCTGAAGTGGGTGCGTTGGCGATTCACAAAAAATCAATTAAGGACGTTAAAGAGAATTTAACGTTTTTAGCGGCTTGTTTTACTGATGCGTTTGATACTGCGTGCATTCCAGTCGAAGTAATGAACGATTGGCAAGCTATTCATTACGCCGTTTCACAAATTAAGCGACAAATTGGAAGCTGGCTCGACCAAAAATCGATTGAAAGTAGCGCGATTATTAGTGATTTGGTTGACCTTGAAACCATCTTAGAAAACGCTGAAGAGGCGCACGCATGATCGAACAACTCATACCACAACACACACCCGCGCCTTGGCGAGTGCGAAATGAATTTGGGCGACTTTTAGTAATCGCGACCGTTTCAGAATTGGAGATTGCCGAAGTTAAATGGCTTTCTGACTGCGAAGACGAAGGGGATACAGAAGAAGCCAATGCCAAACTCTTCGCCGCCGCGCCTGAGTTGCTGGCGGCTTTGGTTGATATTGTTAAAGCATCGGATGGAGTATCGGTAGAAGGCATTGATTTGTCTAATGCCTGTGCCGCCATCGCCAAAGCCACGCAATAACTTTTGACAAAACTCACCCGCCCCGCAAGGGGCTTTTTATTTGGAGAATTAACTCATGAGTACCACCAACTACAACACCACGTTCATTCAAAACCGAATGAAATTAACGCTTAACGTCAATGGCAATTCAAAGCCTGTTGAAGAACCTGTGAAAACGGAATCTGAAAAACCGCTAGTAATTTTGTTTGATAAAGTTGAAGTCGAAATGGACGACATCAAACAAAAATTGAAAGCATCAAAAAAGGCTATCGTTGCGCGTTTTGGTTCGATGACACCAGACGAAAATGAATTACCTGAAAAAGGTCGCGCCGTGTTGAAGAAAATGTTGTATCACCATCAACGACTATTGAACGCGCTGAATTCACGGCAACTAAAACGAAAAGATTTAAAACTGCATTTGACTGCCGAACGTCGAGAGCTTGAAAAAGAAGCAAAGTGCGAAAATTGCGGCAAGCTAATGATTGCTAAAACCGAATATGAAGCTGCGTTGAACAGTTTGAAAATCAGCATCGACAAAGAAAAATTCAAGCATCCAGAACACATTGCCAAGATGCTACAAAAAATTAACGATGTGCTAGAGCGTAATAAATAATTTGACGTGGATAATTTTGCGGGTGTATGCTTTCGCCACTGCCAAAAAAAGGTAGTCGGGATTAGCCTCTCGCTGAAGTCTTCAACGCCAAAGGGCGTAAGCTCTATTTTTTTGTCCAAAATTTATATGATGGGCTTTGATTTTGAGCCGTAGAAATACGGGCTGGTTTGTTGAAACACCAGTAAGGCTAACTCGTGATTGAAGTCCGTCACCATAACTCTCTTACCTTTTATGGCGACGATTTACTAATTTTTTTAATAGGAATCGTTCAATATGAACACAAACATTTTAGCCATTTCTGGCATTTCAATCAAACAAGATTCACACGGTCGTTTTTGCTTAAATGATTTACACAAAGCTGCTGGTGGTGAAAAGCGTCATCAACCTTCACGCTGGTTAATTATTCAACAAACAATTGAATTGATTGAAGAGTTAAAAAGCACTCCCCGAATTCAGGGAGTGGAACAAAATCAACCAGTTGAAACGATAAATGGTGGTAATTTGCGTGGAACTTACGCGGATAAGGAACTCGTCTACGCTTACGCGACTTGGATAAGTGCGAAATTCTTTTTGTCAGTGATTCGTGCTTATGATGCGATTGTTTCTAAACCTGCCTACGCTTTGCGTGACCTTCCAACAGCCACACCGAAAACCTTAACCCCTGCGATGCTACGTCACATTAACAAACGTGTTGCATGGCTCGTTAAAAATCAAGTTGGCACAAGTTACAAAGCGTTGGGTGGTGACATCTTAGAAAAATTCAACGTGAACAAACGTGAAAATATCCCGCTTGGAAAGTACGCCGAAGTTTGTGACTTTTTGAATTGCGAACCCGACGAAAAGGCGTTACAAGGTGAATTGATTGAACCTGTTGCCGTCGAATATCAACCGCCTAAAGGGATGGTGTTAATTGCCGAAAGTGAGCTGGAAAACTTGCTTCAAGCATTAGACAACGCCAAAATCCCTGATGATATGGTGGTTGTATCGAAACGAGAATTTAAAGCACTACAAAATCTTATAGGTTTAAATTTTATGCCTTCAATTCCAAAAAACATGGTGTTAATTGGCATAGAACAACTTATCGATTTTAAGAAAATGGCGTTACCGCTTCAACTTGCTGATTTAAAATTCTTTGTCGAACAGGCTGGCGGATTAGTTTTAACAAAGTCAGAAGTCGATAAAATGAAAGGCGTGTTAAAAGCCTAACCTTTCACGCGCCATAAGGACGTGGCACAACAATTTTAACCATAAGCCTCGCACTCGAAAGATTGCGGGGCTTTTTTATGACCACACAATAACCGCGCGACGTTGCGGACGTGAAAGCGTAGAAGCGTTGGCAACCAAGCGCGAGAGTGGTTGTGACTGAAAAACCTCGCGCAATCAGGGCAGCGAGACCTCCTTAACCTTTCATTGGGCGAAAAATGTTAGTCATGTCCTGTAATTTTTTTTAATCAAATCCTTCGCGCCACACGGTTCGAGGGATTTTTTATTTTGGAGTAAAAAATGAAAAGTTTAACCCTTGAAGAAGCCGCAGATTTTCTGAAAATGAATGCAGAAGTATTACGGAGTAAAGCCAAAGCGGGAAAAATACCAGGAGGAAAACCAGGAAAATGCTGGGTATTCATAAAAGAACATCTTGCTGATTTTGTCAGCGGTCGAGATAATTCACACGGGCGTTTGCTTCGTGTCATTGATGGAGGTAAGTCATGCCAATCTTTAAACGAACAAACGGTAAAAACTGGATTATCCAAGTCACGTTACCAAACGGTAAGCGAATACAACAAAGTGCTGGGACGGACAACAAACAGCAAGCCCAAGAACTGCACGACACGCTAAAGGCACAATTGTGGCGTGAAAGTAAGTTGGGTGAAAAACCAAAATACAGTTGGGAACAGGCGGTAATTCGCTGGATGACCGAACAATCACATAAACGTAGCCTGATTGATGACAAACGTATTTTTAACTGGCTGCATGATTATTTACACGGTGTAACGCTCGAATCGATTACGAAAGTAAAAATTGAGCAAATCAAGCAAGTTAAAATCGATACAGGTGTAACCAATGCGACCGTTAATCGAATGCTTGCGCTGTTGCGTTCAGTTTTAAATCGTGCTGAAAAAGAGTGGGAATGGATTGATAAATCACCACACGTTCGATTATTACCCGAAGAACAAGGTCGTGTGCGTTGGCTAACGTTTGAAGAATCTGAAAGATTGCTTGCAGAATTACCAGAGCACCTTGCTGCAATGGCGCGTTTTACGCTGGCAACAGGCTTGCGTGCAAGCAATGTTAGCGGCTTGGAATGGTCACAAATTGATATGCAGCGGCGTTGTGCGTGGATTTATGCTGATCAAGCAAAAGGCAAAAAATCGATTGCTGTGCCGCTTAATAATGATGCTTTAACTGTTATCCGTTCTCAAATTGGCAAGCACCCTGATTTTGTTTTTACTTACAAAGGCAATCCAATTTTAGGACAACAAAGCACAAAGGCGTGGTGGGCAGCCTTAAAACGGGCTGGAATTGAGAATTTTCGGTGGCACGATTTACGGCATACTTGGGCGAGTTGGCATATTCAAAACGGTACACCGATTCACATTTTGCAAGAATTGGGTGGCTGGTCAGATTCGGACATGGTTAAGCGTTACGCGCATTTATCACCGTTGCACTTATCGGGTTACGCGAGTAACGTTGATGCAAAATCGATGCACCCACAAAAAAGCCCTGCTAACGTAATCCGTTGCAGGGCTTGATTTATATGGAGCCAATGATGCGAGTCGAACGCACGACCTACTGATTACGAATCAGTTGCTCTACCAACTGAGCTACATCGGCAAACTGGAGGCTGCGAGCGGAGTCGAACCGCTCTAGATGGCTTTGCAGGCCACTGCATAACCGATTTGCTACGCAGCCGTTAAGTTTAGATAAACAAAAAAGCCGCGAACTTCGCGGCTTAAAAACTGGAGCGGGAAACGAGATTCGAACTCGCGACCCCAACCTTGGCAAGGTTGTGCTCTACCACTGAGCTATTCCCGCGTTTCAACACTTGAAACGATTCGGGTATTGTAAATATCGTTAATTAAATAGTCAACCTTTTTTACAAAATTTTTAAAGATTAATACCTAGTACCCACCCGATTGTTCCGCTGCAACTACCTTCATCAATTTGAACTTTCGCATACACTACGCTACTCATCTCTTGTTTGTCCAAGACCGTTACATTCGTCCCGACAGGAAATTTACGACACTCTTCGGTTTTATTTTCATCGTCATCAAACGCAGAGATTGCGCCTGGTGAGGATACAAGACGAACAGTAAGAATCTCGCCTCCTTCTGCAGCATTCGGGCTTTTTAGAGTATATTTTTGACCTGCAGCTAAACTTTTCGATTCTGCTTTCTTCAAAATTTCATTATTTCCACCCAATCCCAATGCTAACAACGTAACAACAATTACACCTACACCACCAACAATGCCATAAAACATTTTCGCATTACTTTCTTTCAATGCCATTGCAGAAGCTAACGCACCAGCAAGCGGATTTACTTTTGGTTCTGTAGTAACCGCTTCAACCTTGTCGACTTCCAAAGAAGCTGTTTCGGCAGCTGGAGTTTCAACTGTTTCATTCAAATTTGCTTCACTCATCGTATCCTCACTTTTTTATTTTTGATTGTTATTATTTCAAGCCGCCCATTTAGGCGTGAAAGCATTTTACCTGGATTAACCCTTGCGCGTCATCATTCCTTTCGACGGATTATAACCAACAATCGCCGCCGCCATAAATATCAAAAATGCCCCCGCTGTATAAATAAATGCAAACGAATTAAATTGTCCATACAGTGCGAAACGTATCAATTCTACCGCTTGTGAAAATGGATTGTATTTCGCCAACAAATATAAAAACTCACTCGACTCTTTCATTTTCCACAATGGGTATAACGCCGTAGACATAAAAAACAGTGGAAAAATTACAAAATTCATGACACCCGCAAAATTTTCGAGTTGCTTAATAAATGACGACAACAAAAGTCCTAACGCGCCAAGCATCAAGCCCGACAAAATTAGTGGAAAAATCACCCACAAATAACCTTCCAATGGCGCACGAATATCGTATCCCCACGCAATCGCTAAAAAGATATACGCCTGTAAAATCGAAACGCCTGTGCCTGCCAATAATTTACTCAACAATAAAAACCAACGTGGCAACGGACTCACGAGCAAAATTCGCATACTGCCCATTTCACGGTCATAAACCATAGACAACGAGCTTTGCATTCCGTTAAACAATTGAATCATACCAATCAAACCAGGCGTGATATAAACTTCATACAAAATATACGTTTCATAAGGCGGCGTAATCGCCAGTCCTAAAGCCGCTCGAAAACCAGCTGCAAAAACGAATAACCACACCAATGGACGGACTAACGCCGAAATAAACCGTTCACGTTGTGTTACAAAGCGACTTAACTCGCGTCCCACAATTCCCATCATCGCTCGCCAATAATGAATCATTCGAGCTCCATTGAAACCAGTTTCAATCCTGACGGCAACGCTTCACCGAAAATTTGTTTTTCTTCTTTTTCGCTAAGTTCTTTAACTTGTTCGACCATTTCTAACCATGACACAGGTGCTTTGCTAAGTTTTAATTTATCTAAAACTTGCACACGCATTGCATCGCTAATATCACGCGCTCTATCGCCACTCATTCGAGCCATTAACGTGGCAGCAAAACCAATTTGAGGTGTTTTTTTCCAATCTTCATTGAGTAATTTCAATAACCAATTCTCAACCGTTTCAGCTGAAACAACGTTATGACTGCTGCCATGAAACGGAATCCGTGCGCCGATTCGTCCAACTGCCCACCACGTTTGATTGGATTCGCTAGCTTTTTCTAATCGTTTTAATAACCAATCGCCAAGTTGGATTTTTTTCTGCACGGGTAAACGTTCTAAAACTGCCGACAATCGTACAATGTCATCGTAACTGCGAATTTTGAGCTGTTTTGCAACACCTGGCTGCCGAGCAGCTGCAGGGTCAATGTATTTTGAAATATCAGTAAAAATCGTTTCTTGCGCTATCGCTGACAAACCGCCTGCAATGCGTCGCCATAACGTCCACCATTCTGCCCACAATGCACTTTCATTGACGAATTGAATGCCCTGAGGATAAATTTTCCACAATTGTTCCACGCGCCAATCATCCAACGGATAACCAAAACCTGGGCGTAAACAATAGCCAATTAAATTAAACCAAACGCGCTCATGTGATTCGCTACGACGGCGATATTTTTCCCCTTCTAATAACGTGTTAAAAAACGTTCGCAAAAGCGGCGAATTCCATTCACTTCTATCCAAGCCCGTCATTTTTTCTAAATCGGCACGCAGATTTTTCACCGCTTTCGGGTCAATTTGTTTAGATTTTGCGCCAAAAATATCACTGATTTTTTCACACAGCACAGGCAAATTCTTTGGTAATTCATCAGACGTATTTACCGTTGTTGCGCCACGTCGTAATTGAAATTCTACGTCCCAACGTTTTTTAGGATTCTCAATCGACACACATTGAATTTTTAGCGTTCCGACCTCGGTTTGCATCACGGCTAATTCAACCAAAACTTCGCTGCTTGAATCGCTATCAAACGCCACAGCAAGTGGTGGCAAAGAATGAAAATCGTCCGTAATTTCGACAATATCGCCTGACTTAAAAATACTGTCACCAATCGTCGAAGCCAAATGAAAACGAACAGGCGTTCCTAATCGCAACGAAAAACGATGATTTTTCAAAATAATTTCTTCACCTTCTTCACTACCTCGCGGCAGAATACAAATGCCTTGAGATAATTCGGCTTCATTCGTATCAATCAACAGAAAATAACTTCGTGCCGCGCCACCACCAATTTTTAATTTTTTCTCACGACGTGCTAACGCATAACTTACCGCACCAAACGCGACTGCTAATTCTGGATGCTGATTTTCTAAAAGGATAGGCGGTTTTTCACGCCACGAACTGAGTAAACCAATCACACGTTGCGTAATGGGTTGACTACGAAACACACCGCCATTTAATAACAACGCATCGGGAACCATCGAATCGATTTGCAAAGCGTCTTGCGCGGCGTGTTCATGAAGTTTTAAAAATCCTGCAATATGCTTACTCACAGCGGGTTCGGCAGCATACGGCAAACCAAATTCCACTACGCCGTTACGTTTTTTATCGGGTAATTCGTTCAATTTTGATAATGGGAAAAAACCATCAAGTGCAATAGTTTTGACTTCATCACGAGTTAACGTCGCAGAGCGTGTACCACCAAATAATTTTGAACCACTAGAAAGTAATGTGACTTTGACGGACTTAGGCGCATCTTCGACAAGCAAACGTTCTTTGGCTTGGCGACATTGTTCGAGCAATTGAGACAATTCGGCGGCAGATAAACGTTTTTCGTTATTAGTTAATCGTGATTCCAAGGTATGCGCTAACGCTAAATCTAAATTATCGCCGCCCAACATCAAATGATCACCGACACCGATTCGGGTTAATTTCGGTTCTTTTTCACCTGCTTCGACTTTGATAAGCGTTAAATCAGTCGTGCCGCCGCCTACATCGCAAACCAGTAGCAAATGCACGTCGGCGAGTTTTTCTTTTAATTGTCCAGCGTTGCAACGCAACCAGTCATAACAAACAGCTTGGGGTTCTTCGAGCAAACGGATATTTTGTAAACCCGCAATTTTGGCGGCTTCCAACGTCAACGAACGTGCGCCTTCATCAAAAGACGCGGGGACAGTAATGACAACATCTTGCTGTTCAAGTGGCGCGTCAGGAAATTGATGCAACCAAACGGTGCGAACATGGGCGAGATAACTCGCACTGGCTTCTAACGGCGAAACTTTCAACACGTCATCACTTGCACCCCACGGTAAAATTGCTGCACTTGGGTCAACAGATGGATGCGATAACCAACTTTTCGCGCTAGTCACAAAACGCCCTTTGGTTTTTGCCCCTAAACCCCGAGCGGCTTCGCCTAAAACAGCATTGTCATTTGCGGTAAAAGCTAAATTATTCGCCGCAATTTCGCCCTCAGCTGGATGATAACGAACCGATGGCAAAAGTGGACACGCGGCAACTTGTCCCACATCAACCAACTGTTCAATGGGAAATAATTGAATGTTTTGTGCAGTCGCAACGTGAGCATAAGCAACAACCGTATGCGTTGTGCCTAAATCGATACCGACTAAAAATTGAGATTGTTTTGTTTTCACGGGTTTTCGTTTGAAAAAAAATGGAAAAGAAGCTGTGCAGTCTATCGTAAATTCAAAGTTTTCAAGGCAACAAATACTGATTTTTCAAACTCACATAATGCTCTGCCGAATAACGCAGAAATTCTTTTTCAGTTTCGGTCAATGCCCGACTTTGTTTTGCAGGTGAACCCACGTACAAATAACCGCTTTCAAGTTTTTTATTGGGTGGTACTAATGACCCCGCCCCCAACATCACATAATCTTCCAAAATTGCATCGTCCATCACAATCGCACCGATACCAATCAAACAATAATCCCCAACAGTGCAACCGTGAAGCACTGCACGATGTCCAATAGTTACGCCCTGCCCTATTTTTAATGGATGCCCACGTTCTGAAAATTTTCCTTGATGTGAAACGTGTAAAATCGCACCGTCTTGAACATTCGTATTTTCGCCAATCGTGATTTTTTCAACATCGCCCCGCACTACGGCGGTTGGAAAAACTGAAACGTTATCGCTTAACGTCACCGCGCCAATTACAATTGCACTTTCGTCGATGTACACATTCATACCGAGTTGTGGCGTTTCATTATTAAAATTCCGGATGGTCATGTTGTTTCCTCTTTGAATTAAATTGAAGATTGTTAAAATGCGTGCAAATTTTAACTTCACAACCCTAAAAAATTTTATGAATAAAGGCACGCTTTATATTATTTCTGCACCATCAGGCGCAGGAAAAACGAGTTTAGTAAAAAAATTAGTTACGAAAACTGACAGACTAATTGTATCGGTATCACATACCACGCGCCAAACTCGAACAGGTGAAGTTCATGGCAAAGATTATTTTTTTGTAGATGTTGAAACCTTTCGCACAATGCAAAGCGAAAACGCCTTTTTAGAATGTGCTCAAGTATTCGACAATTTTTATGGCACCGCGCAACAAACGGTTGAAGATAATCTCGAGCAAGGGGTAGATGTAATTTTGGAAATTGATTGGCAAGGTGCGGAACAAGTACGACGTTTGATGCCCGACAGTATTTCTATTTTCATTTTGCCACCATCGATTGAAACCTTGCGCCAGCGTTTAGACGCACGGGGAAAAGATAATGCCGAAGTTATTGAACGGCGCATGAAAGATGCTGTCACGGAAATGAGTCATTATCCAGAATTCGATTATTTAATTGTTAATGATGAGTTTAGCGAAGCCTTGAATGCCCTAAAAAGTATCGTTATTGCGAATCGGTTAAAGCAAACTCGTCAATCTGAAGTATTGCATTCATTGTTGTTGAATTTGTTATCCTAAACACCCGTGCCGCATTAAAAATTTAATAATGCGGCATTTTTTATTTTAGGCAGTGGCAGAGAAAAAAGAACCCGAATCCTTTTGAAGTAAATCACCATTTGTCGTATTTACTGACAATTGTGTTAAAAAATCTTGTAAATTTACCTGCGGAGATGGGGTTGTTCCTCCTAGCGAGTCGACAAGATTACTAAAATCTGTTTGTAACACACTATTTTTCCCACTGTCATTATTCAATGAACTCATTAAGTTTTGTAAGTTAGTCGTCGGATTACTATACGCGATTTGTACTTTTGACGGTGCAGGTGATGCACCCGTCACGGTAATTCCCATATCTTCAAGCATCGCAATATCTAACGCAGAAATCTTTCTAACTTCACCTTTACCTATTGATTCCGCCATTAAATCATTTGGTATGGCAACATGGTAATAAGCCGACCCCGCCCCTGAACTTGAAGGCGATAGCGGTACGGGATTACCCGCATTCGCCGTTTCAGCATGATGACCCACAAATGTAGGTATGGTATCTGGTGTTGTTACCAATGAATCATACGTTGTGGTTAAAGCAGCAGTCGCATTCCCACCTAAATTGCCCGTAAATGCTAAACCGTGCAAAATTTCATGCGTAAGAATGCTTGTTAAATCATATTTGTCAGGAGTCGGCGAACCACTGAATGACATTTGATCAAGCGAGGCTAGATTGATACGGAGCGTTGCGTCCGGTACATCGGGATAAAAATTGACTCCATGAATTGAATCAGTAACAAACGTGGTATCGGCATTCGCACCATTTTGACTGCTTGTACTCGTCAAAAGTGAAGAATTTGTTTCGGCTAATTTGTTAGGATCGGCAGTTTCAGTGAGAACTTTTAAATCAAAAACGACTTTTGAGCTGATGTATTGACCGATATTGTCCAGAGCCGTTTTGACGTTTGCTTCTACATTGGCAAGATTATCGCCTAAATCTGCCTGACTAAAATCAACGGTATATTTAAAATTCGTTCCACCCGAAATTTTAGTTGGTGGCACTGTGCTATTCCCGGTAGATGCTATATTGTCAGCAATTTCCACTGACGACGTTACTGTGCCACTTTCAGCAGATGGCGTATTAGCAGCATTAGTTGATACGGATTGACCGCCATCTTGTAATGCTTTATATAAATCTTGTACGAAGACTTGTAATGCTTCAGTTGCATTTGATGATGGAGCGTTACCATCCATAGATGCGCCAGTTCCCACATCGGATGTATTCAAGCCTAAACCTTGTAGCGATTGAAGGACGCTCTGCACAAATGATTCACTGTTGCTACTGACACTCGAAGGCTCAGGACTAACATTGTTATCAACATTATTATCTGTTTGCACTGGCATATTAGCATTTGCAACTTTTAGAACTTGATACCCCGTTGGCGATGAATTGATTGTATAAACTGACATGATTATTTATCTCGTGGTTGATTGTTTGTTGTCGGAGTTATCGTAAATTTCAAAAAAACATCCGCCCCCGCTATCGGCATAAATTGTGAAAACTATAATTCATAGGATCGAGGTTGTAAAAAGGCATAACGGAGCTTTGGAAATCGAAACATTTAGCCCATTCGTTTCAACATTCGCCAGCAATCACAATCGGTTTTAATCCATGATTTTTTCTCTTATACTTGTACCCTCATTTAACGAAGGAGTTTTTATGGAAAAGCCATTTATTTTACACATGCTTACCACCGCAAAAAATTTAAGCCCGTTTGATGTCAATATGGCAATGGACGCGGGTTGGGTTTCTGCAATTCCATATACCAATATCGAAGCCAGCGAAATTCAAGGATTAGTACAAGATGCAATTTTTTCGCGTAGTGCTAAAAATTTGAAACGTACGAGTATTTTCATCGGTGGACGCGATACGAAACAAGCGATGGATATGTTAAAAATCGCCAAACGTTCGATGATTCCGCCGTTTGAAGTATCTGTTTTTGCAGATCCAAGTGGCGCGTTTACCACGGCGGCGGCGATGGTTGCTGTCATTGAGCGCGAATTAAAAGTGAAATTTAACACAACACTTGAAGGCAAAAATATTTTGGCGTTGGGTGGCACAGGTCCTGTCGGTCAAGCCGCAGCGGTTATTGCAGCAAAAGCAGGCGCGAATGTACGAATTATTGGTCGTCAATTAGAAAAAGCGCAACATATTGCAGATTTGTGCAATAACGAATTTGGTGAAGGGAAAATTAACATCACTGCGGGCGCGGATGCCGATAAAGCCGAATACATTAAAACAGCGGACGTAGTTTTTGCGACAGGTGCGGCGGGTATCGAATTATTAAGTGCGGAATTGATTGCCTCTGCTACACAGTTAAAAGTCGCTGCCGATGTCAACGCCGTTCCACCCGCAGGTATTGCAGGCATTGATGCGTTTCATGATGGTGTAGCTATCGAAAGTTCAATCAGTGGCGCAGTCGGTATCGGCGCATTGGCAATTGGTAACGTGAAATATCAAACGCAAAACTTATTATTAAAACGCATGATTCATAGCGCGAAACCAGTGTATTTGCATTTTGAACACGCTTTTGAAGTTGCACGTGAATATATCCAGTCTTCTAAAGTGTCGTCTTAATCGGGAATGTTATGAAACGCAGTATTCTCCACATGCTTGACCCCATGCCTAATAATAGCCCTTTCGACATTAACATGGCGTTAGACGCGGGTTTTGAAGTTTTGATGCCGTATAACAATGTAAAATTAGAAAGCGTGCATAATTTGACGCAAGATGCAGTTTTTTCACGTAGCCCCGCTGGTTTGAAACGTACTGGATTATTTATTGGGGGTCGAAATTTAGGCTTGGCAATCGATATGTTTAAAGCCGCAAAACAAGCAATGGTGCCACCGTTTGCGATTTCAGTATTTGCTGATCCGAGCGGCGCATTCACCACAGCGGCGGCATTAGTAGCCTGCGTTGAGCGAGAGTTGAAGATAAAACATGGCAAAGAATTAGCAGGTTGCAAAGCAGTTGTTTTCGGTGGCACAGGACCTGTTGGGATTGCGACGGGAATTATTGCGTCATTGGCTGGGGCGGACACGACTATTGTAGATCATTTATATTTAGAAACTGCCGCCGATACTGCGTCACTCTACAATCGTCGTTTTGGTTGTACTTTGAAAGCGGCTGTTGCCAGTTTTGATAAAGATAAAATTGAATTATTGAAAGATGTAGATGTGATTTTCTGCACCGCAAAAGCAGGGATTCAAGTATTAAATGCCACGATTTTAAAAGAAGTTACACAATTAAAAGTCGCTGGTGATGTCAACGCAGTGCCACCTGCTGGGATTGAAGGGATTGATCGTGGCGATTCTGGTACACCACTTATTCATGCAACACATTGTAATGCGGTTGGTGTTGGTGCATTGGCAATTGGTAATGTGAAATATCAAGTTCAACACGCTCTATTAGCGTCGATGTTAGAAACTGAAAAACCAGTGTATTTAGATTTTCGTGATGCGTTTGCTAAAGCGCAGGAAATTTTGAAATAACCAAATCCTATAATGCGGATTGCGTTAATCACGCAATCCGAATCACAAAAATCACGCCCAAAAAATTCTACTTTTTAATCGTTACCGTTTTAGTTGCTTTATTATTCGACAAATCAACATCGGTCTCTTTTGATTTCGCCTCGACTTTCAAACTCAACGCCCCGACTTTTTTCATCGTCACGATAATTTTTTTCGTCATGGATTTAGTCGCCGCTAAATTTCCAATAGAACAAACCACCGTCGAATCTTTGTTGACACAATCTTTCGGTGCAGAGACAAATGACATCGACCCTTTAACTAACGTAAAAGTTAAAGTCGTATCCGTTGCTGTTGTGTTGCCATTATTTTTGACTGTTCCGGTGTATGTTAAATTTTTGTTCACAAACACAGAATTAGGTGAGCCAGCTACAGTGGCACTCAAATCAACGGTTTCCTGTTTTACTGAAGCAGGTGAAGACCATTTCCCGCGCACAAAAAGAATCGCTCCGCCATTTGCCCTGTAATCACCACTGCTCGTGTTTCCAGAATCGAAATGCACAATCCAACTGAAATTTGAATTATTCGCACCAATTGACGATGACCAAAAAACACCTGATTCTGCACCTGGAAAAACGTTTTTGTTCATAGTAGGTAAATAATTTTTGTATTCAACAACCGTATTTAATTCATTAAGCGTAGGTACTCGCCAATCGCTATAACCTGCAAAGGTGTCCGTTTGGTTTTTTGATTCACCGCCATTAAAAATGGTCGAAAAACCTGAGCAAGTTTTGCCATTCCAAGTCTGTCCAAGTAAGCAACGTTGCCACATTAAATTTGTTTTTGCGTGTGTGACTGTACCGTCACCGTTATCGGTGAAATCACTGGCTGGCGTAAAAGTATCAAATGAACAAGCATTGCCACTTTTTACAAGGCGAATTGAATAATTTCTGCTTTTATCATCGTAGGTAGCATTACCCGAATAAAAATGAACAATCCATTTATAATTTGGATAATAAGCATCGGCGGATGATGCTGACCAATAAAAGACTGCCGGCGTATTCGGAAAAATAGTGCTATTGATTGCTGGATTAAATTTACCGTGTTCGGTAATTGTGTTTAGTTCGTCAATACGCGGCAATCGCCAACCGTTGCAATCGGTGTTGTAGTTTGTCATGGCATCGTCCCAAGTGAAGTTTTGAACTGTGCCATCACATGTTGAACCGTTCCATGTTTGCCCAATGCTACAACGTTGCCACGACAAACCTGTTTTTGTGTGCGTCGCGGTACCGTCGTTGTTGATAGTAAAATCTTCGGTGGGCGTGTCGAGTGGCAAATCTGCTGCAAATGCAGGTGAGAAAAGACTGGGCAGCAAAGTAAGTGCTACAAAAGAAAGTTGTTTTTTCATAATGTTTGGTTTGTGAAATACGTTTTAAAAGGAATGATGAGTTTAGCGTAGATTTTCTATTTCGGCAGACGTTAAGCCTGTTAATTCAGCAATCGTTTTTACATCAATATTTTTAGCAAGCATTCCTTTTGCGATGGCGAAAGTGGCTTTTAGTTCACCTTCGGCAAGTCCAGCGGCAAGCCCTTCTTCTTTACCTTGTGCAAGACCTTCTTCTTTGCCTTGTGCAAGACCTTCTTCTTTGCCTTGTGCCAGTCCATCCATTCGCGCTGTTTCAAGTACATTCTGACTGATTTGAAGTTGCATTTCTTGAGCTTCATAAACTTCAAGCTCTTCGGATGACCATTGATGTTGCGCGGCAACTTCGTAAGCTAATTTTAAAGCAGGCGTGTCGGTATTTTCTGGAATGTGGTCTAACTTAATCGCTTGTTGAATGAAATAAATCCATTTATCCGCAACGCTTTCGAGTTCTCGTTCAGATTTGGTAAATTTGGGCAATTCGATAAAGTTAAATTCCAAATCCTTCAAATCATGCTGTTTCGTTTCTTTGTTCAACAGCAAATGCCGTGATAAATGCGCTTCATGGTCAAAGGCTGTGAAATCTAAAATCCCCAGAAAAATAACAGGCTTTAATTCCTGATAGTTGCCGCCAATTGGCAATTGTTGGCTGTAGGCTTTACTGCTGTAATACATCGCACGTTTAGAAAACCACGTTTCTTTGGCAACTTGCATTTCAATTAAAAATTCACGTTTTGATTGGTCTTTGGCTTTGATGTCAAGGCTGGTACTTTTTAAACCGTAAATTTTCGGCGGTTGATAAGTGTCGGCAATTTCAACGCTTTCAATCGGGTAGTCGAGTTCTAAAATTTCGTTGAGAAATTCAATCAAAATGCTTTTGTGTGCGTTGTTGCCAAAAATTTTTTTGAAGGCAATATCGGTTTTGGGGTCTACGAATCTCATGGGTAGTATTTCAAAATAGTTAAAAATAAAAGAGGGTGTGACAGAAATCACGCCCTTAACACAGTCAAATCAATTACAAATTTTTCGCGCAACCAGTTCTTTGAGTTCGTCAATTGAAAATGGTGGATTACTTTTGTGCAACATCGCATGGCAATTAGGACAAACTGGACGCAAATCATCAATTGGATTAATAGTGTAAGCTGTTCCTATATTTGCAAAGGGCAACAGATGATGAACATGGATAAAATCTTTTCCAATTGAACCGTATTTACTCTCAAAATCAAAATCGCAAACCGTACAATTTAACCCATAATGCTTTAAACAATCCTGCCTTGCTTGTGGATTTCTTTCATAGACATTGACATACACTTGCTTTGTCGCCCCTTCGATATATTTCGTAATTTCTTCAGGATAACCAACATCACCTTCGTTCGGGACAATATCGCAGTTATTCAAATCAACCACAGAATGACGTTCAACTTTGGCGGCTTTTGAAATAAGCTGATATGTGTAATTCCCCTGACCACCTGATTTATCTACAGTAACAAGAGGTGAGGAAAATATGATTTTGTCTACAGACTCTTTACCTAATAAGTATGCCTTGCCTAATAAGTATGCCTTGCCTAATAAGTATGCCTTGAAGTTAGAGAAGTCTGATTTTTCTACCGACTGGAGATAATTGACGGCAGCTTGTTCAATTTCTGTGGGTTCATGTCTATCCCCTAAAAATGTCACTCCTTCACCCTTAATCTCAAACAATCTGGATTGTTCAATCCATTTCTTGATAACGTATGAACTGGGATATTCATTCTTGTTAGTCCTTTCAAGAGAATTTTCCAGTGTTGAACTCAGAATTGAAATATCACATTCATTTGTTAATGAAAAAATTTTTCCGCAACTATTCAATAGAGTGTTATACCCCTCCTCATAAATGTACCATTCACTATCATCATGTTGAACTACACACATATTTGATGTGCATCGAATGAGCTTAATTACATGTTCAACATCTGTAGCGTCACCAAATTCTGTAAGGTAATCAAAATTTGCTAAACCAAGTTGACCAGGTAATGTGCGTGCGTTTTTAAGGATTGCCTTTAATCTCTCATGGGTCTTAGATTCAATTAAGTAAAATTCGCCCTTAGACTCATCATCTGAGCGAGACAATTCTTTGAGTTCTACGTTATAAATTTTAGAACCTTTGTATTCGTTAAAATCCTCGGCGAGATTTAGTAATCCACTAATTGTCGTATTCGTAGACGCTAATCCTTTGCTAATTAGCTCCGATTGGAGTTCAGAAGTGCTTATGCAATCATGAGATTCAATAATCTCAAAAATTTTTTTACTAGTTGGCAAATCAACCAATTTAGCAATTTTTCTGAATTTCTCAATTATTTGCCTAGGTAACTCTCTTTTATTGCCATCAGGGTTTCCTAATAAAAAATGACTTCCTATTTCGTCAAGTGTTGGACGTACTAAATCGCCAAAACCGTAATAGCAAAGAATTACTTTTATATTTCTTAATTTATTTTTCCGCTTATCTGGAATGGATTTATTTAGATATTCTTCTAATTCCTGTTCGATATTCATAAAGCCTCTCTTAAAATTTTGATATTTTCAAAAAACGCAGAACTTAAAACGTTCTGCGCCACAAAACAATCAACTACCCATTCAACGCCTTCTTATTCTCAAAACGTTCTAAAAACACTTCGCCGTTTTTCCAAACAACAGCGTAATGTCCTAATTTTTTCTTTTTTTCTAAGGTTTGCGTCACGGCAGATTGCAATGCAGCAAGAGCCGCTAAACCTTCTTCACTCGGTGGTCGATGATAAACATTCATAATTTCGCGCCTTCGATAAGTAATTGATAAAAATTGTCATGAACAATGTTGCATTCTTGTTGTTGCTGTTCAAAAACTAATTCAGGTTTTTCCTCGTTGTTCATAAAGCAAAGACATAGTTCAACACGATGACGATATTCAAAAAATAGGTTAAATAAACTCCGTGAAAATCGACGTTGAATCGCATCAATCGGGATATTATGACCGCCGTGCGCTACTCGTTCAGCAACACGTTTTATCGACATTTCAACGTTTGGTAATGCCAAATACAGCAATTTAACCTGCCACGAATCAGCTTGTAATCGGTTAATCAATTTCAAATAACCACGTCCCGATAATGTGGTTTCAAACGCAAAATTTTCACGTTGTTGAATGCGTGTTTCCATTTCATTTAGAAAAATTCGACTTGCTGAAACTAATTCACGTTCTGGTGCGAGCGGTGATAAACCTGCTGCAATTAAATCTGCGTTAATAAAATTTTTACAATCTACAATTTTTGGTAGATATTCCAACGCGAAAGTTGTTTTTCCTGCACCATTCACACCTGCGATTATCCAACATGTTGGCATCATATCTCCTCGTAAGTTTTTTCAAAAAACGCAGGATTCAAACTAAACCCTGCGCCCAACAATCAACTACCCATTCAACGCCTTCAAAACCGCTTGCAACGTCGCATTGGCATCACCAAAAAGCATCCGCGTGTTTTCCATGACAAATAACGGATTCCCCACACCCGCATAACCCGAAGCCATCGAGCGTTTCATCACAATCGTGGTTTCGCCTTTCCAACATTCAATCACAGGCATTCCCGCAATCGGACTATTCGGGTCAGTCAACGCCGACGGATTCACAATGTCATTTGCTCCAATCACAATCGATACATCGACCTCGCCCCAATCGTCGTTAATTTCATCCATTTCATAAACAATGTCATACGGCACTTTCGCTTCGGCAAGCAAAACGTTCATGTGTCCAGGCATTCGACCTGCGACGGGATGAATCCCGAATCCCACTTTTTTACCTTTGCCGCGCAACAATTTGGTCATTTCATAAACCGTGTGTTGCGCTTGTGCGACCGCCATTCCATAACCAGGAATAATCATGATAGATTTTGCGGCAAGCAATAATTGCGCGGTTTCTTCTGCGCCAATCGGTTGCACGTCGCCAACCACTTCCGCCGCTTCGCCACCTGAAGCTGTCCCAAAACCACCCGCAATCACGCTTAAAAAATGCCGATTCATCGCGCGGCACATGATGTAACTCAAAATCGCACCGCTACTTCCGACCAACGCGCCGGTAACGATTAACAAATCGTTGCTCAACATAAAACCCGTTGCCGCCGCTGCCCAACCTGAATAACTATTCAGCATCGACACCACAACCGGCATATCTGCGCCACCGATTGCCATCACCATGTGAACGCCAAACGCTAATGCCACAATCGTCATGAGCAATAACGGAAATGTCCCACCGCCTGTTTCGGCAGAACTCAGAAACCAACTGCCCAGCAAAATTGCTGAAACCAATAATCCTAAATTCAAAAAATGACGATTCGGAAGTAACAACGGTTTGCCACTGATACGTTCGCTGAGTTTGCCAAATGCAATCACTGACCCTGAAAACGTTATCGCGCCGATTAAAATGCCGACATAAATTTCGACTTCATGAATGGTTTTTTCAACGCCTTCCAAACTCGCCGAATCATCCATAAAATTTGCATAACTAACCAAAACCGCCGCCATGCCGACTAAGCTGTGCATGATGGCAACGAGTTCGGGCATTTGCGTCATTTCAACTTTTAACGCCGCTTTCGTACCAATTGCGCCACCGATTAAAAGCGCGATTACCAAAATTACATACGACGACACCGACGCGCTCAACGCAGTCGCGCCAATCGCAATCGCCATGCCGAGCATGCCAAAATAATTGCCTTTACGCGCGGTTTCCTGATTACTTAACCCACTCAAACTCAAAATGAACAAAATCGTGGCGACGATATAAGACATCGTAACTAAACTGTGTGACATAGTTTTCTCCTTATTTTCTGAACATTTCGAGCATACGGCGCGTGACTAAAAAGCCGCCAGATATGTTGATGGTGGCAATCAAAATCGCTAAACCAGCGAGCAAACTAATGCCAAAGCTAGGCGATGAAACTTGCACCAACGCGCCTATGACGATAATGCCGCTAATCGCATTTGTGACGCTCATCAGTGGTGTATGCAATGATGGTTTCACATTCCAAATCACTTGATAACCAATAAAACACGCCAACACAAATACCGTGAAATGCGACATAAACGAGGACGGTGCAACCGAGCCAACACTAAATAATGCAAATACACCAACGATTAGCGGCGCAAATTGTTTCAATGCAACGGGGATTAACGGTGGTTTTTCAGGTGCAACAACAGTTTCAACTTTCGCTGCCGGTGCGGCGGATAACGTTGGTGGTAGAGGCGGCCAAGTGATTTTGCCTTCTTTAATTACCGTCGCGCCCCGCAATACTTCATCGTCAAAATTAACGTAAATCGTGCCGTCTTTTTGTGGACATAATTCAGTGAGTAAATGGCGTAAATTCGTGGCATAAAGTTGGCTCGATTGATTCGCTAAACGGCTTGGCAAATTGGTATAACCAATAATCGTCACGCCATGTTTCACGACGACATTATCTTTTTCAGTTAATTCACAATTGCCGCCTTGTTCTGCGGCTAAATCGACAATCACGCTGCCTGCTCGCATTGATTGCACCATTTCGGTGGTAATCAATTTCGGCGCAGGTTTGCCGGGAATTAACGCCGTAGTGACAATAATATCGACTTCTTTTGCCTGCGCGGCAAATAACGCCATTTCAGCGGCGATAAATTCGGGTGACATTGTTTTAGCGTAACCGCCTGAGCCACTACCGCCTTCTTCGCCAGAAAAATCGAGCATCAAAAATTCAGCATCCATACTTTCGATTTGTTCTTTGACTTCGGGGCGCGTGTCGAAAGCTCGCACAATTGCGCCCATACCTTTTGCCGTGCCGATTGCGGCTAAACCCGCCACACCTGCGCCGATAACCAATACTTTCGCTGGTGGAATTTTCCCCGCAGCGGTAATTTGTCCCGTGAAAAAACGCCCAAAATATTGCGCTGCTTCAACAATCGCTCGATAACCGGCGATATTTGCCATCGAACTAAGCGCATCCAATTTTTGCGCTCGTGACATGCGCGGCACACTGTCCATGCCTAAAACAGTGACATTTTTTGCCGCGAGTTTTTCGAGTAATTCGGGATTTTGTCCCGCCCAAATAAAGCTGATTAAGGTTTTGCCACTGGTGAGTAAATCAACTTCGTTACCTTCCGGTGCACGCACTTTGAGAATAATGTCTGCGTTTTTCCACAGCGTTTTAGCCGTTTTGACAATTTCAACGCCGGCGGCTTTATAAGCGTCGTCAGAAATATCTGCGCCTAAACCTGCGCCACTTTCGATGCTTAATGTAAAACCGAGTTTGCTTAAATGCTTAGCGGAATCGGGCGTGAGAGCTACCCGTTTTTCGCCGTCGTGAATTTCTTTGGGAATACCAATCTTCATAACTACACCTCGTAATAAATGTGTGGGCGGTGACTTTTTTATTCTTATCGTTTTAAAAAGTCACGAATCTTGGATGATTAGCGGCTTAGACGTGTTTTTGAATGGCAAACCTGATACGCTAATCCGTTGTCATTATGCCACTAACTTCTTTCAAGCAGACCATCATGAATACGAATCAAAATAAACAGCTTGTGACTTGCCCAAAATGTGCAGAACAAATCAACGTCAGTGCGTTGTTGCATAACCAAATTGAAGCAGAATTACATCAAGCCTTTACCTCGCGACTCGCCGAAAAACAAAACCAATTTGAACACCAGCTAAAATCTGAAAAAGCACAATTAGAACAAAATTTGAAAGCGCGTTTAGCCGCAGAATCCAGTGAACAAATGCAAGCTATGCGAAATGAGCTAAATGCAAAATCTGAACAATTGCGCGAATTCAACAAAGCCAAAGCCGATGTTGAACGTTTGATGCGCGAAAAATCTGAATTAAAAGAAACACTCGAAGCCGAATCAGAAGCAAAATTAAATCAGCGTTTGCGAGAAGAACGGCAAAAATTAGAGCAATCGCTCAAAGCCAATTTCGAAGCCGAAGCGCGTGATCAAATGCAAGCCATGAGTGATGAGTTAAATCAAAAATCCGAACAACTGCGCGAATTCAATAAAGCTAAAGCCGATATTGAACGTTTAACACGCGAAAAATTTGAATTAAAAGAAACCATTGAAGCCGAAGCCGAATTCAAACTTAGCCAACGTTTGCGCGAAGAACGGCAAAAAATTGAAAGTGGTTTAGAACTTAAAATGCGTGATAAAGAGTACGAGATCGAAAAACTAAAACACCAGATTCAAGAAGCACAACGAGTTGCGGAACAAGGTTCAAATCAAGCACAAGGTGAAGTTCAAGAATTAGCCATTGAAGAATGGTTACGTGATAAGTTTCGAGACGACGAAATTATTGAAATCAAAAAAGGGCAACGTGGCGCGGATTGTATTCAAATTGTGTATTCACGCGCACGGGTATTGTGCGGCAAAATTTGTTACGAAAGTAAACGCACAGAACACTTCAACAAAGATTGGATTGAAAAACTTAAAACAGATTCACGCTCTGAAAATGCAACTATCAGTGTATTAGTCACAAAAACGATGCCAAAAGAACTCGATCGCATGGGCTTGTACGAAGGAATTTGGGTTTGTACCTTTGAGGAATTTAAGGGTTTGAGCGCGGTGTTACGCGAATCGGTGATTCAAATTAGCAGTCTTGTTGCAACACAAGAAAACAAAGGTGAAAAAAAGGAAATGTTGTACAACTTCGTGACGAGTAATGCGTTTAAATCACAAATTGATGCCATGAACGAAACCTTTTCTCAAATGCGCGAAGATTTACATAAAGAACGTACTTCAATGCAGCGTTTATGGGCGCAGCGTGAAAAACAAATTGAAAAATTATCGCTAAATACGTCACATAATTTGGGGGCAATCGAGGGAATTATTGGAAACGTCATTCAAAACGACGTGCAGTTAGAATCGAACGTAAAAGTGGTTGAATCAGTGAAGCCAGTTCCTGTTTCACAGCCAGTTGTGAAATCGAATTTAGGTGGTGTGAAACAAGATAGTTTGTTTTAAACCCGTTACAAT
Organism: Methylococcales bacterium; assembly: GCA_028713055.1. Classification (GTDB taxonomy): domain Bacteria; phylum Pseudomonadota; class Gammaproteobacteria; order Methylococcales; family Methylomonadaceae; genus UBA10906. Next base: position 31,814 of record JAQTOX010000004.1, read on the forward strand.
TCACCTTTTCATTTCTTTATTTTTAGAGTTTATAAATGCCCCAAAACCTTAGTGAATTACAACGCCGTCGCACGTTTGCGATTATTTCTCACCCCGACGCGGGTAAAACCACTGTTACTGAAAAATTACTTTTATTCGGAGGGGCAATTCAATTAGCCGGTTCAGTCAAAGGACGTAAGGCCGCACGCCACGCTACATCTGATTGGATGGAAATGGAAAAAGAACGTGGGATTTCCGTCACCACATCTGTGATGCAGTTTGAACACAAAGATTGCGTGATTAACTTGCTTGACACACCGGGGCATGAGGATTTTTCCGAAGATACTTATCGCACGTTAACGGCAGTCGATTCGGCGTTAATGATTATTGACGTGGCAAAAGGCGTTGAAGAACGCACGATTAACTTGATGGAAGTGTGCCGTCTGCGAACCACGCCGATTTTAACGTTTATCAATAAATTAGACCGCGAAGGACGCGAACCGATTGAATTGTTAGACGAAGTCGAACACGTTTTAAAAATCCAATGTGCGCCGATGACGTGGCCAATCGGTATGGGTAAACGTTTCAAAGGCGTTTACCACCTTTACAAAGACGAAATCCATTTGTTTAGCGCACAACACGGCGGAAAAATCGCTGAAGCTGAAGTGATTAAAGGCTTAGAAAATCCAAAACTCGATGAGTTAATCGGCGACCAAGCCCAAGAATTACGCGACGAAATTGATTTAGTGAAAGGTGCAAGCCACGAATTTAATTTGGATGCGTATTTAGCAGGTACTTTAACGCCAGTATTTTTTGGTTCAGCGGTAAATAATTTTGGAATTTTAGAATTACTCGATGCGTTTGCCGAATACGCGCCCTCGCCTTTAGCACGAAAAGCCGTGCAGCGCGACGTGTCGCCATCGGAAGAAAAATTCACCGGATTTGTGTTTAAAGTTCAGGCGAATATGGATCCATCACATCGTGACCGTGTAGCATTTTTGCGTGTGTGTTCGGGAAAATTTGAAAGAGGAATGAAAATTCACCACGTTCGATTAGGAAAAAGTATTCTCGTGCCTAACGCGATTACCTTTCAAGCGGCGACCCGAAATACAGTTGAGGAAGCTTATGCTGGCGACATTATCGGCTTGCACAATCACGGTACGATTCAAGTGGGTGACACGTTTACGCAAGGTGAAACCTTGAAATATGGCGGTATTCCGTATTTTGCGCCTGAATTATTCCGTCGGGTGGTTTTGAAAGACCCACTTCGCGCGAAAGCATTGCAAAAAGGCTTAATTCAATTGACCGAAGAAGGCGCAACACAATTATTTCGTCCGCTCAAAAACAACGATTTAATTTTAGGAGCGGTCGGCGTGTTGCAGTTTGACGTAACGGCGTATCGTTTAAAAAGTGAATACAACGTGGAATGCGTTTATGACGCGATTCCGATTTCCGCAGTGCGTTGGGTGAGTTCTGAAAATTCAGCAAAACTTGAAGAATTCAAACGCAAAGCCTTTGATAATTTGGCTGAAGATGGTGGTGGTTATTTGGTGTATGTAGCGAATAGTCGAGTAAATTTACAACTTGCCGAAGAGCGTTATCCCGATATTAAATTTAGTTCAACGCGAGAGTTGTAAATTCAAGGCAAAAAAAATGCAGCATCAAAATAGTCGATGCTGCATTGAAACAGAGAAGGGATATAAGACTCTCAAAGTCAACGCTAGAGGACTGAAACACCCCCACGAATATGGGGAAGATACTTTGAAGAGTGGCTACATTTTATCGGCAAATTATGACATTGAAAATATGACAAATTGTCGCGCGACAATTTGTCGCTGGTTTCACTCAACGTTGATTGGTTTTCGACTGAGAGCATTCGCCAATAACGCAAAATCGCTCAAACTGATATTTTCAGCTCTCAAATTAGCGTCAATTCCTAATTCCGTAATTTCAGTTTCCGATAATGATTTTTTCAATGAATTTCGTAATGTTTTACGACGTTGTGAAAAGGCTTCGGTAACAAGTTTACTGAGCGTTTGCACGTCATCGACTTCAACAGGCGGTTTGGAATAGGGTACTAAACGCACCATTGCAGACATGACTTGTGGCACAGGATTAAAACTTTCTGGCGGCACATCGAATAGCCATTCTGTCGCGCAATAATACTGCATCATGACGCTCAACCGCCCATAAGACTTACCATTCGGCATCGCACAAATTCGATTCACCACCTCTTTTTGCAACATGAAAATCATATCCGCAACGCAGTCGGTAGTTTCGAGCAAATGAAACATCAACGGGGTGGAAATGTTGTAAGGCAAATTACCAATGATGTGCAGTTTTTCACCTTCTGGTGCAAGCGCGGCAAAATCAAAACGCAATGCGTCTGCGCTGTGAATTTTCAAATTTGTTTGTGTCGCGAATTTATATTCCAACCAGGTCACTAAATCGCGGTCGAGTTCTACCACGTCTAAATGCGTCACTTTTTTAAGTAGCGGTTCAGTTAATGCGCCCTGCCCCGCGCCAATTTCTACCCAATGTTGACCGCTCTGAATCATCGCACTCGCAATAATGTTATTGATGATGTTGTGGTCATGCAGAAAATTTTGTCCAAACCGTTTACGTGCTTGATGTGCCATTAAGAATTACTCATTGTGATTGCTGTTTGTAGTGCGTATTGCAAACTACCTAAATCGGCGCGTCCTGTTCCTGCTAAATCTAACGCGGTGCCATGATCCACCGATGTACGAATAATCGGCAAACCAAGCGTGATGTTGACCGCTCGCCCAAAACCTTTGTATTTCAAAACGGGCAACCCCTGATCGTGATACATCGCCAAAACTGCGTCAGCCGTTTGAAGATATTTATTTGTAAATAACGTATCAGCAGGCAACGCCCCTTGTAAATTCATGCCTTCGGCACGTAACTTTTCGAGTGTCGGATTGATAATGTCAATTTCCTCGTGTCCTAAATAACCACTTTCACCGGCGTGTGGATTCAAACCGCACACTAAAATTTTGGGTTGTTCGATATGAAAACGATTTTTTAAATTGCGGTGCAAAATTCGAATAACTATCTCTAAACGTTCTGGCGTAATCGCCGCACTCACTTCAGAAAGTGGTAAATGCGTTGTCACTAACGCCACACGTAATCCTTCAGTCGCGAGCATCATCACGGGATGACCGCCAGTTTGCAATGCAATGTGTTCCGTGTGACCGGTAAACGCAAAACCACCTTCGTTAATTACACCTTTATGCACCGGCGCAGTCACCATCGCGGCAAATTTTTTATTCAAACAACCGTCTATGGCGCGGTCTAAAAGTTCGAGGACATAGCCACTATTTTCATGATTCAACACGCCAGCTTGCACAGGTGCTTTTAACGCCACAGGTAAAATCGTCAAATGTCCTTTTGGTAAGTGATGGCGCGGTACACTTGAATCGAAATGATGCAAAGTAAGCGGTAAATCCAATTGTTTAGCGCGTTGTTGTAACAATTCTGCATCCGCCAAAACCACTAATTCACAAGCTGGCAAAATTTCTTGAGCCAATTGAATACACAAATCTGCGCCAATGCCAGCCGGTTCACCGGCGGTTAAAACAATACGTGGTGGACGAGAAATCATAAAACTGTTCCGACAATGGTTAACGCCGCACTTGAATCAACGTTTGCCGCGTTAATATCATTTAAAACATCGGCTTTGTTGTGTCTGTCGCCATCGGCAAATTCAAGAATTTCAATATCATTTAAAATATCTCTGCCATCGAGAATACCGGTATTTGCTGAATTACTGTATTCAACAACTAACTGAGCAACACCGCTGGCATCTGGATTTAACGTAATTTGATAATCCTCATACGCGCCAGTAAAAACGGCAATATCTACACCATCACCGCCATTCAATTCGTCATCGCCGTCGCCACCATTTAACGTATCGTTACCGCCCTCACCGTTAATCGTGTCATTACCGCCACTGCCTTCAAAATTATTATTCGTCGTGCCGCCTGATTTTTCTTGAAGCAAATTGTTTAACTCGTTGCCAATACCGTCAATGGCTTTCACACCCGACAATGTTAGCCATTCCACATTTTCACTTTGCGCCAAATCAAACGAGACGGACGAAATAATTTGATCTTGTTCGCCGCCATTTTTCTCTTCAACAATTACGTCCTGCGTATTTTGCATAATGTACACATCATCACCATTGCCACCAATCAACGTGTCCATTCCTAAACCGCCGTCTAAGGTATCCGCGCCATCGCCGCCAATTAACAAATCATTTCCTGCCATTCCACTGAGTAAATTATCACCAATGCTACCCGTAATAACGTTGTCACCTTTGTTACCTGTACCGCTATTTCCTTTGCCTTGCGCGTCATCCAAAATCAAATTTTCAATATTTGCACCCAACACATAATTGGACTTGCTAGTTACCGTATCGTTGCCACCGATGGTAATGTTTGCATTGCTTTCGGTAACAATATCTTTGCTGTTATCAACAAAATAACTGTCATCGCCATCGCCACCCGTCATGCTGTCAACACCAGCACCACCGTTTAACGTGTCTTTGCCAAGTCCGCCATCTAACGTGTCGTTGCCTTCACCGCCATCTAGTTTGTCGTTGCCACTGCCAGCGATAAGTTTGTCATTACCTTTGCCGCCGATTAACGTATCGTCGCCATTGCCAGCATCAATTAAATCGTTACCCAAACCACCGTCTAAAAGATCATTTCCCGCATTACCTCGTAAAGTATCTGCGCCCGCTAATCCCGTAATCGAATCATTTTTTTCAGAGCCAATAAGTAGTTTTGCAGCATTTGACGGCGCAGTGAGTGTCAAACCATCAAAAAATGGCTTTATTGGTGGTTTAGGCGGTACTGGTATTGGAATAGGCGGTATTGGTTTAGCGGGTACTGCTGGAATAATGGGTTGAAAAATTTGCAGCCCTTTATCTTTGTCTGCAACATAAGCGTTACCATTATTGACCGCGACATCGTAAGCCCAGCCAGAAGTATCATAGTTTCCAATCAACGTTGGATTGCGTGGATTACTTACGTCAATTACTTGCAACCCCGAATCTTTATCTGCGACATAAGCCACATTATTTGAAACGGTAACGGCTTCGGCTGCACCAGTGGTGTTGTAATTACCAAGCAATTTCGGTTGTGACGGGTTGCTAACATCGATAATTTCTAAACCGCTATCGTTGTCTGCGACATAAACTGTATTCCCAACAACCGCTACATCCACAGAATACCCATCCGTTTTATAACTGCTGATTAACGTTGGATTCGCCGCGTTGCTTATATCGATAAGTTGCAGACCTTCGTACCAATCGGCGACAAACGCAATGTTGTCTTTAATCGTTATATTTTCTGACGCGCCATAATAGCTGCCTAATAAAACTGGAGATGACGGCGTACTAATATCAATAATTTGTAATCCATTGCTCTCATCGGCAACAAAGGCTTTATTACCAACTACTTTCACCGCCGTTGCATAACCTGCTGTCGCGTAATTGCCGATGAATGTGGGATTTGCAGCGTTACTAATATCAATAATCTGCAATCCACTGTTTCCATCAGCAATGAACGCCATATTTCCAGACACCTCTATTCCAAATGCGGTACCTGACGTGTCGTAACTTCCTAACTGTTTAGGTTTGGCGGAATTGCTAATATCACAAATAACAAGCCCACTTTTATTGGTAGCTAAATAGGCGTTATTACCCACTATTGCTACGCCATAATTAAAATCGCTGGTAACGTAATTACCCACTAAATTGAATGTTGAATTAGTCATTTTGTATTCCTGCTTATTTGTAATTATTTACCGCTCTCTGCGACTAGATTCTGTATTCACAGGTTTAGAATCTTCGCATCCTGTTCTACGACTACATAACGGCTCATTTGCATTATTCGTTTTTACTGCGGGTGGCGGTGTTTGAGGTGTCGGAACTTCCACTACGTCTTGTTTTTTAACAGGTGGTGAAATGACTACGGGTGAAGACGTTGGCTCAACATTTCGTGGTGTTCTCACTGCTGGCGTAGGCGTTTGAGGGGCATATTCCGGCTCAACATTTCGTGGTCGTCTCACCGCTGGTTGTGTTTGATATGACGACTCTTGCTCTATAACGTGACGCTGCTGTTGCCGTTGACGTAACAGCTCAATTCTTTGCCGTTCTAATTCCAATTGTTCTTGACGTAGTCGCTCCTCATTCTGTGAATTTGAATACGATCTATAATTGTTTTCTTCGGATTCTTGCTCATATCGAGGATTTTGGGGGTGACGATGATGATGTTCTCGCTCTTCTGTTTCATACCGAGGTGTTGGGTACTGCTGGCGATTGTAATAGGGTTCGGAATCATCAGAATGCGTGTGTATTGTTCTTGTTGTTGCCGTATGTGTAGTACATCCACTTAATAAAACAGAACCTAAAATGATAGCGGCGCCAAAACTGCGATAATTTTTTTCTTTCACGTGTTTCTCCATTCGATTATTGAGGGTGACGTGAACAAATGTATTGATGATTATTCACGCCACTTCAACGTCTAAAACATTATTTTGCGTAATGTGTTTCGATGTAACGTTGCACAATTGCTTGGAATTCTTCGGCAATGTGGTCGCCTTTTAGGGTAACGGTTTTTTCGCCATCTTCATAAACGGGTGCAACAGGTGATTCGCCCGTTCCAGGTAAACTGATACCAATGTTGGCGTTTTTACTTTCGCCAGGACCATTGACGACACAACCCATTACAGCGACTTCCATGGTTTCAACACCGGCGTATTTTTCGCGCCAAACAGGCATTTGGTCACGCAAATAGGTTTGAATGTTCAAGGCGAGTTTTTGGAAATAATCGCTAGTTGTTCGTCCACAGCCTGGGCAAGAAATCACCATCGGTGTAAATGCCCGAAATCCCATTGTTTGCAGAATTTCTTGTCCGACAATTACTTCTTGGGTACGAGACGCACCAGGTTCTGGGGTGAGAGAAATTCGAATCGTGTCGCCAATCCCTTGTTGCATCAGCACCGATAACGCTGCCGCCGAAGACACAATCCCTTTTGAACCCATACCGGCTTCGGTCAATCCTAAATGCAGTGCATAATCGCAACGTGCTGATAAATCTTCATAAATCGAAATCAGTTCTTGAACGTTGCTGATTTTGCACGACAGAATGATTTTGTCTTTGCCTAACCCTAGTTCTTCAGCTTTCGCGGCACTTTCTAACGCAGATAACACAATCGCTTTTCGTGCCACGGCGGCTAATGGTTCAGGTTGTGCGAGTTGACGATTTTCATCAAGCAAGCGGGTCAAAACTGATTGATCCAAACTGCCACCGTTTACACCGATTCGTACGGGTTTGTTATATTGGCAGGCGAATTCAATCATTTGCTGAAATTGTGGGTCACGCGCTTTGCCACGTCCGACGTTACCTGGATTGATGCGGTATTTATCTAACGCTGCCGCGCAATCGGGATATTTTTCAAGCAATTTATGCCCGTTAAAATGAAAGTCGCCAATAATCGGGACGAAACAATTTTGTGCAATCAATTGTTCTTTTATCGATGCAACAGCAGCTGCGGCTTCTTCGGAGTTGACCGTAATTCGTACCATTTCTGAACCTGCGGTCGCAAGTTCGATAATCTGATTAACAGTGGCTTTAACGTTAGCGGTGTCAGTGTTTGTCATCGATTGCACCACAATCGGTGCGCCGCCACCAACTTTGACATTGCCGACTAAAACTTGTTGCGTGATTTTTCTAAGACGTGTGGACATAGTGTTGTTAATAGTTTTAAAAAATGATAATTGTACAGGCAATTGATATTTTCTTGTTCCACGGCGCAAATAAATACAGTTGAAATTGCCAATTAAATTTACAATTAGTTTGAACTTCAAACATAAATTTAGGACAAATATGACCACGGCAAGCAAGCAAGCAAGCAAGCAAGCATAAAAATTATGTTGCCGCTTTAAGCTGCGTCAAATTTTTCTTTTTCGATAACCCGCCAGTGCATTGCATTCGCGGGTTTTTTATTGTCTGAAGTTTAAGCACTAAAGCACATCCCCCAGCCTTTCAGGCTGCCCCCTTCAAAGGGGGCGAAAGATTAAAAAGCATTTGATTTTGATTTTAATGGTTTTTCCCTTTTTGAAGGGGAAGGCTCGAAGAGCAGAAGGGGATTTGCTTTAAACGTAACATCAACGAAATTATTTTTTTAATCACAAGAGGATTCAACAATGGCTGTCAAAACAGGTACAAACAAAAAAGAAAAAATCAATGGTTCAGCATCTGACGATTCAATTTCAGGGCTAGCTGGCAGTGACACTTTAAACGGTGGCGCAGGTAATGATTTTATCGACGGCGGTGTCGATAACGATTTGCTCAACGGTGAAAACGGTAATGACACGTTAGTTGGCGGCGATGGTAAAGACACCTTAAACGGTGGCAGTGGTGACGATAAATTGGATGGTGGCAAAGATAACGACAAACTTTCTGGCGACGCAGGAAACGATACGTTAAACGGTGGCACGGGGGCTGACACTATGACGGGCGGTGACGGCAACGATTATTATTTTGTCGATAATCTCAAAGATTCCGTCACGGAAACCAACAAAGTCGCTACCACTGGCGGCAATGACACCGTCGAAAGCGTGTTACTCAATTACACCCTGCCTGCAAATGTCGAAAATTTAGTTTTAGCTGGCATTGAACTCAGTAATGGCTCAGGTAACAAATTAGACAATGTCATCACGGGCAATTTAGCCGACAACTTTTTGAAAGGCGACGCAGGCAATGATTCATTAGTTGGCAACGAAGGCGTGGATACGCTCGACGGCGGTTTAGGCATGGATACGCTTGAAGGCGGTTCAGATTCTGACATCTATTTCATGAACAACACCGAAGACACCATTGTCGAATATGAAGGCGGCGGCGATTTAGACCAAGTTAGTGCCACCGTTTCATTTAACTTGAACTCCGCACCAAACGTCGAAGCCCTCGAATTGTCTGGTGCAAAAGCCACTGACGGCACGGGTAATGACTTGAACAATCTGATTCAAGAAAAAGAAGGCGGCACCGTCGCTAATTCCCTCAACGGCATGGCAGGCGATGACACGCTCGACGGTGCTGGCGGTGACGACACCTTAAATGGTGGCGAAGGTGATGACGTTTTAGATGGCGGCGACGGCAACGATACCGCTATCTACAACAGCCTCAAATCAAATTATCAAATCGACACCAATCCCGATGCCGCTGGCGTGCCGCAAATTGTCGTTAAATATGTTGGTGATGCTGAAAGTGGTGGCATGGATGAAGGTACTGATATTTTGTCGAACATCGAAACCATTCAATTCTCGGACGGTTCAACCATCAATGCCGCTGCTGTTTTAGATGGAACGTGGGCGCAAGATTCAACGCCTGAAACGGTTGTTGATGGGGCAACCACAGAAGTCATTGAACCAACGCCTGACCCCGTTGTTCCTGAGCCTGTGGTACCAACTCCAGTCGTTGTTATTCCAGTACCTGTTACGCCAATTACACCGAAACCCACCACTTCAACAGGTTCGGCAAATGACAAGATTTTAATCAGTATCGATATGTCACAAGTGCAATACGGCACAAAAGACGCGGATACAATAACAGTTCCTAATTGGTCTAGTAAATGGGTTGACGGACGTGGTGGTAACGATACCATTACTGGTGCAAACTACACGGATACTCTGGTTGGCGGGGCTGGCAATGATTTATTGAAGGGTGGTGCTAGTTATGGTGGTGATAATTCTTCCGACTATCTTATCGGTGGCTCTGGAATTGATCACTTAGTTGGTGATGATGGTAATTGGTCAGATTATTTTATTTTCGGAGCAGGCGACACTGGCATTGGTGAGGCACGCGATGTGATTGAAGATTTTTACATGAAATATGACAAAATCGATTTGGCTGGCGCGACAGTGGCGGGTTCAGCGGGTTATGGTGTACCGCTTACTTTTATAGAAGCAAAACCTTTTACCGCCATCAATCAGGTTCGTTATGAAACAGATTTTGACAATATACAAACCCTAGTTCAAATCAATTTGGACAGTGATTTTTCAACGGTGGAAGCCGAAATTGGTTTAACGGGTTTGATGAATTTGACGGCGGCGAATTTTATTTTGACGAAGTAGGGGCTTTAAAGCAAATCCCCCAGCCTTTCAGGCTGCCCCCTTCAAAGGGGGCGAAAGAGTAAAAAGCAACCACTTTTGATTTTTAATGGTTTTCCCCCTTTGAAGGGGGAGCGGCGATAGCCGTAGGGGGATGTGCTTTAGTCGTGTATGAAAAACCGCCCTTTGAGGAAACGCGAGGGACGGTTTTTTTGTTGAGTTATAATTTCATTTTTTATATTCCAGGAGTAAGTGCAATGCCCGTTATTAGTATGTTTTATGGCGTGATTATTTATATGTATGCTTATGATACAAAACAACATTCCAAACCGCACATTCATGTTGAATATGCGGGAATGTCTGCGGTTTTTAGTTTGCCAGACGGAGATGTTTTAGCGGGTTCATTGCCACCCAAAAAAATACGACTTGTACAAACGTGGATTGATATTCACGCAGAAGAATTGGAAGCGGATTGGCGAATTGCGTCACAAGGTGGCGAAATTTTTAGAATTGATCCATTGCGCTAGGAAAAATTATGTTGCCGATGAATCCTCACGCGATTGCAGTCAATGTTTTAGATGATTACAAGTTGAGCGTAACGTTTAGCAATCAAGAAATTCGAATTTTTGATGTAACGCCTTATTTGAATGCACCTGCTTTTAAAAAGCTACAAAACAAGGGTTATTTTTCACTTGCTAAAGCCGAACATGGCACGATTTGTTGGTTAAATGAAATTGATTTTTGTCCCGATACCATTTATTTAGAGTCCATTTGACACTTAAAAACCGCCTTTGAGTTTCCTCAAAGGGCGGTTTTTTTATTCTGAAAATTAAATCTCGCGTGCCAATTGTTCAGCGTAACCGATGTAACTACGTGGCGTTAACGCTAATAACTGCGTCTTAGCTTCAGCGGGAATCTCTAACGTTTCGACAAATTGACGCATTTGTTCTGGCGTAATGCGATGACCGCGTGTGAGTTCTTTCAATTTTTCATACGGTTTTTCGATACCGTAACGACGCATCACGGTTTGAATCGGTTCAGCTAAAACTTCCCAATTCGCGTTTAAATCGGCTTCGAGCGCATCCGCGTTCAATTCTAATTTCGACACGCCTTTCAAAGTCGCTTGAATTGCAATCACGGTATGCGCTACGCCGACACCGATGTTTCGCAACACGGTCGAATCGGTTAAATCGCGCTGCCAACGTGAAACCGGTAATTTTTCTGCCAAAAAGCCAAACAACGCATTAGCCAATCCTAAATTACCTTCTGAATTTTCAAAATCAATCGGATTGACTTTGTGCGGCATCGTTGAAGAACCGACTTCGCCAGCAATCGTGCGTTGTTTGAAATAACCCAGCGAAATATAACCCCAAATATCGCGGTCGAAATCGAGCAAAATCGTGTTGAAACGTGAAAGCGTGTGGAAAAATTCGGCTATGTAATCGTGTGGTTCGATTTGAATCGTGTACGGGTTAAACGTTAAGCCTAATGACGTGACAAATTTTTCGGCGAAATCTGCCCAATTCACTTCGGGATACGCCACCGCATGGGCGTTGTAATTTCCCACCGCGCCGTTAATTTTGCCAAGTAATTCAACTTTTTCGAGTTGGTTTTTTTGACGATTCAAACGCGCCACTGTGTTGGCAATTTCTTTTCCAACGGTTGTCGGTGTAGCAGATTGTCCGTGAGTACGCGAAAGCATCGGTTGTGCGGCAGTGTCTTTTGCTAATTTTGTGAGTGACGAAATCACCGCTTCAATTTGACCTAAAATGACTTCGCGTCCCGCTTTCAACATTAGCGCGTAAGACAAATTGTTAATATCTTCCGACGTGCAAGCAAAATGAATAAATTCACTCACTTTTTCAAGTTCAACATTTCCAGCGATTTTCTCTTTTAAAAAATATTCAACGGCTTTTACGTCGTGATTCGTAGTTTTTTCGATGGTTTTCACACGTTCAGCATCGATTTCTGAAAATTGCGAAATGATTGCATCGAGTTGTTGAGTTGCCTCGTCACTAAATGGCGCGACTTCAACAATTTCAGTTTGATTGGCTAAGGCTTGAAGCCAACGTACTTCGACTTGGACGCGAAACCGAATTAAACCAAATTCACTAAAAATGGGGCGTAATAAATCAACTTTGTCAGCGTAACGTCCGTCAATCGGTGAAATGGCAGTTAAAGAAAAATGTGTCATAAAAAAATAATCCAAAATGTAAGAAAGTAATTGCGGAATTTTACTTGATTATTGCGTGACCGACCTAATTGCCCATGCTACATCAAGAGCCTGCTTGTTTTCTTTTACATCGTGAACACGAAACAATTGCACGCCAGCCATAACACCCAGTGCAGTAGTGACAGCCGTTGCAGTGACAAGTTCTGCGGGTTCACTAACGTCACAAATCGTACCCATAAATCGTTTGCGACTTGTTCCTAATAAAACGGGGAATCCTAACGCCACAAAATCTGCCAAATACGCCAATAACGTTAAATTATCTTGCTTGCGTTTGCCAAAACCGATGCCCACGTCTAATACAATATTTTCTTTTTTAATCCCCGCCTGCATTGCTTCATTCGCCCGACGTTTTAATGCCTCAATCACTTCTAACACCACGTTTTCATAATGCGGATTAACTTGCATCGTTTGAGGCGTGCCTTGCGCGTGCATCAAAATAATCGGCACATTTCGTTGAGCAGCCAAAGCAAACATTTTTGCATCGTTTTGTCCCGCAGAAACATCGTTAATGATATTTGCACCCGCGTTCAAAGCGGCTTCAGCGACAACACTTAACGTCGTATCGATACTGATTAAAACATCGCTGTGTTTTCTAATTTCTTCAATAATTGGCACGACACGTTTAATTTGTTCGTCTGGTGAAACGGGTTCGGAATTTGGACGGGTGGATTCACCACCGATGTCGATAATCGTCGCGCCATCTGCAATCATTTGAAACGTGTGTTTTAAAGCATTTTCGAGTTGATTAAATTTGCCGCCGTCTGAAAAACTATCAGGCGTAGCGTTTAAAATGCCCATAATGAGCGGTGTGGTAAAATCTGAAAACATAAAATATCCTATAAAAAAAGCCCGTGTAAAACGGGCTTGGTAATGAAATAAAGTGACGTTTTAACCAAAACAGCAGCGATTTCGTCCTTGATTTTTAGCTCCATAAAGGGCTTTGTCGGCACGTTCAAAGAAACTGTCTTCGGTATCATTTTCGGTAAATTCCGTTAATCCGAACGAAACCGTAATGGGTACCGCCTTACCATTCGCATTAAAACCAGTATTTGCAATCAATTCACGTAAATCTTCCACTAAATTTGATGCCAACGTTGAATCGGTATTAGGTAGCAACATCACAAATTCTTCGCCGCCAAAACGTGCAATAAAATCCGTATCGCGCGTACTTTCTTGTAACTGATTTGCCGTCAATGCGAGAACTTTATCGCCCGCTTTATGCCCGAATGTATCGTTAATTTTTTTGAAATGATCAATATCCCAAATCGCCATTGTGAGCGGTGTGCCATAACGTTTATACCGTGCTATCTCATCTTTTAAACGTTGATTATAAGCGTTGCGATTCGGTAATCCCGTGAGTGCATCTTGTGTCGCTTGTGTATGAATGACTTTTAATTCTACTTTGAGATTTTCGGTTTCTAATTCCAGCGAAATCATTTTGTTGACCAATTCAGCCATCCGATCTTGAAACTTGAGTTGTTGTTCTTTCTCATGTTGATGATGGGTTTTAATCTCAGAGGCAATGGTTTTAAAACATTGATTCACATTTTCTTTGAGCGTGTCCAACGACGTAGTTTTAATTGCTTCAACTTGTAATTCTCGAATTTGCGTGAAAACGGATTGATCTAATTTATTACGAATTTTCGCAGAATCATTTGCGGCGGCATTAGTTTCAGACACAATCCCGTTCAATTCAGATAATTGATTCGCAATGTGCAGCAAAAATTGATCAATGTCTTGTTGTTCTGCTTCGCCATATTCTTTGATTTTTAGTAGTAGCTGCACTAAGTCATCTAACACGTCTTCAAACGGCATCGTGGCTTGATTAGGATTCAGTAATGCTTCTTTGAGCAACAATGTTTGAGATTCAAAAACCGCTGGAATCGCTAACGCTGAAAAATACTGCAATAGCCGCTGGCTCACCACATACACATCAACGTATACAATAGGCTCAATAATCTCATCCGATTCAACACTTGGTAACACTTCGGGTTCGATGATGTTTAAAATTTCGATGAACAACTCACTAGTTTGTTCAATCGTTGTTTCTTCGCTGTTGACCAGTTTTTGCAATTCATGCAAAGCAGTTTGTTGCGTTGAATCTGGATATTGACGCATTAAAAACTCAAACAACACATCCGCTTTGATGGTTTTCTTTTTGAGCGGAAGATTCTTAACGGATTCGTTAAAATTTTTCAGTTCAGTTTTCAGTGCGACTGAGTCGAGTTCACTTTTAACGTGATTACGGACGTGGTGTAAAATTGGATCGAGATTTTTATCATGCCCTTCGGCAATAATCGACAGTTGAATAATAAACTGCCGTAATAACTTTTCCTTCTCGTGATGCGCGTGTTCAGCCTTGTTTTGTTCGTCGAAAAGATTAAGGTATTTTTTTCGCCATTGTTCGCCTAAATCTTCATTTTGTTTACTGAAAAAGCCCATAATTATTCGTGTTCTCTCTTCGACGACATAAATTTAAAATGCGGAGTTATTTTTTTACCGCGCTTTCTTGTGCAATTAAACGATCCATAACTTCAATCATTTTTTCGTGAGAACCTGCAAGTGGTCCACTGGTTTTGTATTTACCGTTAATCACAATCGCAGGCACACCGGTAATTCCATATTTCGCAGCTAATGCACCCGCTTGACGGACTTTGGTATCCACTAAAAACGAATTAAACGCCGCTTTAAAATCTGCTTCACTCACGCCATGTGCGACGAAAAATTTAGCGAGTTGTTCTTCGGTTTCCAAATGTTCTTTTTTGACTTGAATTGCGTCAAAAAAATCCGTATGAATTTTATCAACAACGCCTAAGGCTTCGGCGGTGTAATAAGCTTTCGCGTGTTTGCCCCATTGTTCACTGAATACGGCAGGTTGACGAATAAACTCGACATTTTTCGGTAAGGTTTTTACCCACTTTGCGAGCGTCGGTTCAAAATCGAAACAGTGCGGACAGCCGTACCAGAAAAACTCAATCACTTCGACCTTGTTCACATCGTGCGTTGGTTGAACGGGAGTCACAAGTTCATAACCAACTGCTTCTGGCGCAGCGTGTGCAGGATTAAATGTGGCGGCAATAGCGAGTGATAACGCAAATAAACTGTGTTTGATAAATTTTGTAGACATTTTAATTCTCTCTTATCTCATTGTTGAAATGCGTGTGGCAACAGCTTTGATTTCGGCATCTGTCATTTTTATCGCAATCATGTGCATCATATTTCCATTGGAATTACTACGTTTGCCAGATTTGAAATCGGTTAACGCTTTAACTAAATAAGTAGCGTGTTGTGATTTAAGTGCCGGGAATGCCGCCGGTTTATTACCTTCACTAAACGGACCGTGACA
>JAQTOX010000093.1 GCA_028713055.1 Methylococcales bacterium
CGATAATTTGATCGCCTAAATTATTCATGTAATAACCATCCGAACCATTCCCGCCAATTACCGTGTCGATACCTAAACCGCCGTCGAGCGTATCATCACCTTCGCCACCGTCTAATTTATCGTTACCTGCCATACCATTAAGAACGTCATCGCCGATATTGCCTACGATGACATTGTCAGATTTATTGCCTGTACCGTTAAAACCTTTACCTTCTGGATCATCCAAAATTAAATTTTCGATATTTTCGCCAAGCGTATAACTTGAAGTTGCTTTAACCGTATCTTTGCCACCTAAAATCACACTTTTATTAGTTTCAATAACGCGGTCTTTGCTGTTATCGACAAAATAATAATCATCGCCGTCACCGCCTGTCATGCTATCCACGCCCGCGCCACCATTTAAGGTATCTTTGCCTGCTCCACCCTCTAACGTGTCATTTCCCGCATCACCCATTAAACTATCATTGCCACTACCGCCTAGAAGTTTATCGTTATCGCTGCCACCCGTTAAAACATCGTCACCATTGCCGCCCTCTAACAAATCATTACCCGAACCACCGTCTAAAATGTCGTTGCCTGCATTGCCGCGCAATGTATCCGCACCAGCTAATCCTGAAAGTTGATCATTTTTTCCCGTGCCGATAATAAGATTATTGCCAGAATCACCTTGTTCAATTTTACCGTTTGAAGGTGTTATAGCTTGAATTACGTCAGTTGCTTTACTGGTTGCCGTTTCCAACGTATTACCACCATCGATAAAACTAACTGTTATTTTAATGGTTTTGCCAACATCTGATTCGGTCAGCGTGTAAGAATTTTGTGTTGCACCGCTAATGGGTACGCCATTTTTCAGCCATTGATAAGTGAACGTTCCTAAACCATCAGCATCTGCTAACGTGTTATTGATGGTTAACGTTTTGTTTTGCATTAAATCGCCAATAATCGAAACATCACCGGCATGTGGGACATTGGTTTTGGGAATAATGATAGTTGGCGCGTCACCGATTGAAAATTGTTGTGCCGCTGAAATTTCACCACCTAAATTGTCACTGATGACATAATCTAAATTCACCACGCCGTTAAAATCAGTTGTTGGTGTAAATGTTCCTTTGTCACCGTCAAAAACAATTTCGCCATTATCCACCGACAAACTTACAACGTTTAACGTGTCGCCATCCGCATCATTAAAACCTTGTAATAAATCGCTAGCGTTAAGCGTGTAAGTTGCATTTTGTTTCCCATTCACGAGAGTCGCTGTGGAGTTGCCAGTTGGTGCGTGATTCATCATTGAATTAGCCACTAATGAAAAAGTTTGTGTTGCTGAAATTTCACCGCCCAAATTATCACTCACTACATAATCTAAATTCACCACGCCGTTAAAATCAGTTGTTGGTGTAACTGTTCCTTTTTCACCATCAAAAACAATTTCGCCATTATCCACCGACACACTAACGACACTCAATGTGTCGCCATCCGCATCGGTTAAACCTCGTAATAAATCGGCAGCATTGAAGGTGTAGGATGAATTTTGTTTGCCATTAGCGAGTGTCGCGGTAGATTTTCCGGTCGGTGCATGATTCACAGTTGCGCCGATTACTGAAAATTGTTGTGTTGCTGAAATATCGCCCCCCAAATTGTCACCGACTACATAATCCAAATTCACCACGCCGTTAAAGTCGGTTGCTGGCGCAACTGTTCCTTTTTCACCGTCAAAAACAACGTCGCCATTATCTACAGACAAACTAACAATGCTCAATGTATCGCCATCCGCGTCGGTGAAACCTTGCAATAAATCGGCGGCATTGAAGGTGTAAATTGAATTTTGTTTGCCATTCTGAAGCGTAGCAGTTGGATTGCCAATTGGCGATTGATTGTTTGAATTGCTCATTGTGGGTTATCCAAAGGTTAAATTTGATTGGGGGTATTTACCAAAATTGCATTTTTGGCTGTTGTGATGAAGTCACTCAAAAAGTAATAGGCTTTCTCAATGAGTAACGTCTGCAATAATTCGGCATCAATCGTTAAATAATCATGTACCAGCGCATTACGCATTCCGATGACTTTTCGCCATTGTTTTAAATCAGCGAGAGGCACTTTTTGCAGTTCTGCTAACTTATTGAAACTTTCGTAAGCATCGAGTGGTTGAATTTTTTGCTCTGATTTTAGCCAATGTTTCGCCATGCCAATGCAGGCTTCAATTAACACTTGCAACGACCGTTCAGCCGCACGCCGTTCAAGACGATTTAACACATTTTGTTGTGCGGTTTGACTGAGTTGTTCCAAATCTTCTAAACATTCGTGGCAATGCTGTTCAATGGCAATAAGATAATTTTTAGGCATAATCCAATTCCATGCGGCTGTGAATTCGGCGTATTTCCTGAAATAAACGCGCTTCATCGCGGCAAAATAAAACGTAATCTGGTTGAATGATTTCCCACGCTAACGGAATGCTAGCTTGGTTAATATCCACAATCGATAATTCAAAATCATGCAAATTTAATGCGTGTTGCCAATCAATTGCTAAACATTCGGGACGCAACCGTTTTTCAATCGGGTCATCTTTAATAAATGACGTAAACGCGACTGCTAAATCATAGTCACTGTGCAAATGTGCATTGCCTTTGGCGCGTGAACCATAAAGCCAAACAATGGCAATATCAGAATTTTGTGCGGCAAATGCACGAATTCGTGAAAGGTTGTCGCACACAATTACTTCCGAATCGCCATCGTCGCTCGTGCGATATTATCTTTTGGATTCACATCTTTTTCAGCTGACCACGACGTTACGCCAAAACTCAAACCACCCGCTTTCGTCATTTTAACTGTCACCGCTTTCGTGATTGAACCATTTGGCACTAAATTTCCCACCGAACACACCACACTCAAACCTGTAAAAATACACTCATCCGGTTTTGTCACTAAACTCACCGTATTTTTGGGAAGTGCAAAACTCAATTTTGCATCCGTTGCCGTTCCGCTGCCTTTATTTGCCAACGTTGCGGTAAACGTAATGTTGCCATTCACCGTCGCAGGATTTGGTGTTGCTGTAATCGTGGGAACTAAATCTACACTACTCGTTGTAATAGGCGGTATTGCCGTCGAACCACGAACTAAACGGACAGCATAATTATTACTTTTGCCTCCGTAAGAGCCTTGACCATTGTCAAAATTAACATACCAAGAATTAGACGTATAGTAGTCACCTGCCATTTGCGTAGTTGTCCAAAATTGAACGCTTGGCGCATCAGGAAATACAATGACATTCACCGCAGGGCTATAAGCAGAATAATCCACAATCGTTAGCAATTCTTTGTATGTTGGCAAACGCCAATCGGTTTTACCACCAGTGTCTGCAGTTAGTTTTAAAGCATCGGTTTGTTTATATGTTGCTGCTTTGCCATCACAACTACCATTATTCCAAGTTTGTCCAACCGCGCAACGTTGCCATGTTAAACCCGTTTTGTTGTGTGTCACGGTAGCATCACCGTTATCAACAAAATCTTTTAATGAGATAACTGGCGAAACTGTTGCTCCACGCACAAATCGAATATAGCCGGAACTGTTGTAACCATCATCGCCATAACTAAAACCTACACGTATTTGATACCTGGAATTAGGCGTATATGTCGAAGACGATACAAAATAATCCTGTGGAGTTTGAGGGAAAAGTGATTTATTAACGGCTGGCTGAGATTTTTTTAAATCAACAAGTGAATGAAGTTCTGCGATATTTGGAATACGCCAATCGGTTTGTCCTGCGAAATTGCTAGTTAGGGCGATTGCATCGGAATAATTCATATTTGTTGCCTCGCCGGTGCAAGTGCCAGTATTGCTGTCCCAAGTTTGCCCAACGGAACAGGCTTGCCAAATTAAACCGGTTGGTGTGTGTGTGACTGTGCCGTCGTTGTTTTGAACAAAATCACCAGCGGTCAGTGTTAAGCCATCGGCGAAAACATTGCTTGAAAGTAAGAGACCGATAGTTGTGGCTAGAGTTAATTTTTTTAACATGGTGTGATTCCTGTTTGAAAAGTTGTCGAAAAATAAGATTTACAAACTAAAGTTTTTACCTAAATACACGTCACGGACTTCTTTGTTGGCAACAATTTCTTCGGCATTGCCTTCTGCAATGACTTTGCCATCGCTCAAAATATAAGCACGATCACAAATATCGAGAGTTTCACGAACATTGTGTTCCGTGATTAAAACGCCAATACCGCGCTCGGTTAAATGTTGAATAATTTTTTTAATGTCTTCGACCGAAATTGGGTCAACGCCTGCAAACGGTTCATCAAGCAAAATAAACTTTGGATTCGAGGCGAGAGCGCGAGCAATTTCAACGCGTCGCCGTTCGCCGCCCGACAAACTCAACGCGAGTTGATTTTTTAAATGCGTCACACTGAATTCGTCCATTAAATCCATAATTTGTAATTCGATTTGTCCATTCGTTAAATCATCACGCAATTGAAGAACTGCGCGTAAATTATCTGCCACCGATAATTTACGAAACACTGAGGGTTCTTGTGGTAAATAACCAATGCCATTTGTGGCGCGAACGTGCATCGGCATATCGGTAATTGATTTGTTATCAAGAGTAATTTCACCGCCATCGACTTTCACTAAACCGACCAACATATAAAAACTCGTTGTTTTCCCCGCGCCATTCGGACCGAGTAAACCGACGACTTCGCCTGTTTTGACATGTAACGACACTCCATTGACTACGGGACGTTTGTTATAGTTTTTTTGTAATTGTTTCGCCGCAAGAATCATAACTTATTGTTTAGGCTGAATCACAACGTGGACACGCTGTTTGCTATTATCGGTAGATGCACTTTTATCACCTGCTTTCACGAGCGAAGTTTTAATATCGTACTCAATATAATCGCTCGAATATGTTCCATTACCTTGCAAAACCGTCGCGTCACCCATTAAAACTAGCAAATTTCGTTTTGGGTAAAATTCACCCGTTGAAGCCTGACCGGTAATATCTTTGCCGCCCGCACTTGGCGTTTGTTTGAATCTTGCAGACTTGCCAGTGAATACTAATTTTTCCGCTTCACCATTTTTGAAATGCACATCTAATTTATCGGAATTCACGCGAATACTGCCTTGTGTGGCAATCACATTTCCTGTGTACGTGCTGAGTTCAGATTTTTCGTCATACGTCGCACCATTTGAATCAATCGTAATCGGTTGTTTCGCGTCGCTTTCTAACGCGAAAGTAGGCGGACTGAAAATGAGGGCGGCGAAGAGCCAAAGTCGTTTATTTTTTGTCATAATTACCATGTACTTTTGTCAATAATTCTAAGTGAACAGGTGCGCTAAACGTCGCCTTCATCCCGAAACCTGTCGTGATATTGTTACCGCTGCGTAATTCTGTAAATTCGCTAGTTTGTGCGTAAGACGTTTGAGGCGAAACCGTTAAATTTGAGGTGTGAATAATTAACTCGCGTCCTTGTGAACTCGCGGCACGTTCGATGTCGACTTTGCCATTTAATAGTAACGTGTCGCCACCTTTTGATAATTCGCCCGTTTCAGCGTGAATTTGCCACGCGGGATTTGGCGCGTTATAAAAAAACATCAACGGATTTTCTAAATGTATCGTGCCGTCGTCGCTGTAATGTGCCATTTTATTGGCAGTCAAATGTGAACTTAAATCACCTTGTTCATTCATTTGCCATTTCTGATAACCGACACTGAAAAAATCCGCGCTGTGTGCAACAGCTTCACGACGTTCAACGTCATCATTTACCAGCCATTTCGCCAATAAACTACTCACGATTGCCAACGCAATTACATAACCATAAAAAGCGTTATGTTTTGGCATCATTCTAAGTAATCTGCCAAAATCAGTTCGTAATTATCTTGCGATTGCATAATCATGTCGCACACTTCACGCACCGCACCAAGTCCACCACCTAACTTCGTAGACCAATCAGCACAGGCTGTCACTGCTTCATTTGCATTTGCCACCGCAATCGCTAAACCGACTTGCGTCATAATCGGCAAATCAACCACATCATCACCGACATACGCGACTTGTTCGGGTTTCAAATTGAGTTTTTGCAACAACTCTTGAAATGCTGCCCGTTTATTTTTTTGACCTTGATAAACTAACGTTACGTCTAATTCTTCCATTCGTTTTGAGACAATTGACGATTCACGTCCCGAAATTACCGCGATTTCAATGCCTGTTTGTTGCAACATTTTGATGCCATGACCATCCTGAGCATGAAAGGCTTTAAATTCATTACCTAAACCATCAAAAAATAATTTTCCATCGGTCAAAACGCCATCGACATCTAAAATTAAAAGTCGAATTTGACGGGCTTGCTCCATTACTCGAACTGGTATCATCTAAACTATCCCCGCACGAATTAAATCGTGCATATTTAACGCGCCACACACTTTGTGCTGATTATCTACCACACACAAAGCACTAATTTTTTGTTGTTGCATAATTTGCATCGCTTCTGCCGCCAAACAATCGGCGTGAATCACTTTACTATTTTTAGTCATCACGTCACGAATTTCACAATTCGGCACACTTAAATTATTACCGAGTAGTCGCCGCAAATCGCCATCAGTAAAAATACCGAGTAATTCATTTTCAGAATTTACAATGGCTGTCATTCCTAATTTTTTCGTTGTCATTTCCAATATCGCGCCACTGACTAACGTGTTTTCGTTAACGCTCGGAATCGCCAAATCAGTGTGCATAATATCGCTTACTCGCAACAATAAACGCCGTCCTAATTGTCCACCTGGATGCGAAAATGCAAAGTCATCGCGTGTAAAACCGCGTGCTTCGAGCAACGAAACCGCCAGCGCATCACCCATCACCAACGCCGCCGTTGTGCTTGAGGTTGGAGCTAAACCCAACGGACACGCTTCTTGAGCGACGGATACATTTAAATGAATCGTGGCGAATTTTGCTAATGTCGATTGTGGATTTCCAGTTAACGCAATCAACGAAATGTCGAGGCGTTTTATCAACGGCAAAATGGCTAAAATTTCAGTCGTTTCACCCGAATTAGATAACGCTAACACAACATCTTTCGCGGTAATCATCCCTAAATCGCCATGACTAGCTTCACCCGAATGGACGAAAAAAGCAGGCGTTCCTGTACTCGCTAAAGTTGCTGCAATTTTTCCACCGATATGTCCCGATTTCCCCACACCTGTGACGACAATTCGACCTTGGCAGGCGAATAGAATTTTGCACGCTGCCACGAAATTGGCATCAATGCGTGAGGCTAAATCAGCAATGGCTTGAGCTTCAACTTGAACAACCGCAAGACCTAACTCTCGCAGTGCATCATCATGGATTTTCATAAGAAAAATGGCAAAATTACGGTGTAGTTATTATGCCACGGTTTGTGAAATTGATGTTGTCAGAGAAAACCAGGATAAGTCGGCACAACTCACATGACACTGATTTCTGGCACAATTACTGCATTTCAAAACGCAACAATAATAACGTCATCAGCTGTTATTAAATAATCGGTATAATTGCCAGTACAACTGGTGTCTAAGTTAATGACTAAAAACGTATAGGTTCTCGATATGGCTCAAGCTAAACAAGAGGGTGAAGTAAAAAAATCATCCAAAAAACCCCTTATTATCTTGGTACTCGCAATCATTTTTTCTTTGGCTGTCGGTGCAGGTGGAATGTTTTTTTATATGAAACAGATAATAATGCCTCGTGAAATTGAAGCCGTTTGTGCTGAACCTCCCTTGCCTGTAGTTACCACAATATATACGGAATTATCGAAGCCGTTAATCGTGAACTTTCCACAAGGCTCGTCTATTCGCCTGGTAAAAATGACTTTGGCGATGGCAGCAGAAAATGAAGCAACTATTGCCATTTTGAAAAAAAATGAGCCAATGCTATTGAATAATTTATTGATGCTCATCAGCGCACAAAATACCGATAGTTTAAAAACGCATGATGGCAAGGTTGCCTTGCGAAATGCTATTTTTGACGACGTAACTGCGACGCTTGAAAAAACCTCGCCAGGTGCGGAAATCAAAGAAGTCTTTTTTACTTCATTTATTATGCAATAACGTTATGAGTGACTTACTTTCACAAGCAGAAATTGATGCCTTACTCAATGGCATGGGTGGTGGCGGCGACGAGTTTGATTCGAGTGACGATGACGATTCGAGTATTTATTCCGAGGAAATCGTTGAAGAAATGGAAGAGCGTGGTGTTGTTAAATCGTATGATTTAGCGCATCAGGAACGCATTGTACGTGGGCGAATGCCAACGTTAGAAATGATCAACGAGCGTTTCGCACGATTATTACGCGTTTCAATTTTCCAATTTATTCGCCGATCCGCAGAGATTTACATTTCCGGTATTCAAATCAAAAAATTTTCTGAATTTACACAAGGTTTGCTCGTCCCTACCAGTTTGACTGTGATTCGGGTAAATCCCTTGCGCGGCAAAGCCTTAATTGTAATGGAGCCGAGTTTGATTTTTACGGCAGTGGATAACTTTTTTGGTGGCGGTGGATTTTTTGAAAATGCACCCTCAGAAGGAAAAGAATTTACATTGACCGAAATGCGGATCGTCATGATTATTGTCGAGCTGATTTTTAAAGACCTGAAAGAAGCGTGGAAACCCGTGATGAGCTTAGATTTTGAGTATTTAAGTTCAGAAATCAATCCTCGTTTTGCCAACATTATCGAGCCAGGTGAATTGATTGTGGTATCGACATTTCACGTTGATTTAGAAGGCGGCGGTGGCGATATTCATGTTGCGTTGCCTTATACGATGTTGGAACCGATTCGAGATTTACTTGATGTTATTAACAGCAGTCAAGATGATGTAGACGAGAACTGGTATGACTCGCTTTATCGTGAAGTAATGCGTGTTGCTGTACCTATTAACAGTGTGTTGATTGAAAAAAATATGACGATTCGTAGTGTGTTACAACTTAAAAAAGGCGATGTGATTCCCATTGATTTGCCAGATTTTGTGTCTTTAAATGCCGCTCATGTGCCGGTATTTACGGGAAAAGTAGGGATTTCAGATGGAAATTACGCTATTCAAATTACAGACAGAATTCTTAACTAACAAATTTGAGCGAGAGAGATAATATGAACGACGATGTTGAAACCGTGGCATTTAAAGAATTTGAAGATCACGAAGAGTATCACGAAGAATTAAATACTGAAGAAGTTAATTTAGATGTCATTTTAGATGTTCCCGTTATTATTTCGATGGAAATCGGACGTACCAACATCAGCATTCGTAACCTTTTGCAATTGAACCAAGGTTCAGTGGTGGAATTGGAACGTTTTGCGGGTGAAGCGTTAGACGTGTTGGTAAATGGAATGTTGATTGCTCACGGCGAAGTCGTCGTGATTAACGATAAATTCGGCATTCGTTTAACCGACGTGATTAGTCCGTCTGAGCGCGTCAAACGATTGGCATAATGCGACAAAACGAAATTATTTCGAGTACCGATTTTGCGAGCTGGGCATTCGGGTTACTGATTGTTTTAGCCATTTTTGCGCTTTGCGTGTGGGCGATTAAACAATTACAGCGTCAACAATTCAATAGTGGTGAACGTTTGCAAATTGTCGGCGGCTTATCGCTCGGAATGCGTGAAAAATTGGTGTTGGTTCAAGCAGGAAAAAAGCAATTGATTCTAGGTGTGACACCAACTCGTATCGAGATGTTGCATGTTTTGGAAGGTGACGATTGTTTGAATAAAGCCACGTTTGAACCGCCCGAAAATAGTTTTGCTTATAAATTGAAACAAGCGATAAAAGGAAAAGTCGATGCGTAAACGTACCGTGATTTTCATTTTGCTCACGTTTGCCGCACTCGGTTTGAGCGGCGTAGCGTTCGCATTGCCATCGGGAATTGAAGCATTGACAGTGACCTCGAATCCGAAAGGTGGGCAAACATACAGCGTAACGTTGCAGATTTTAGCGTTAATGACGATGATGACGCTGTTACCCGCGATGTTGCTAACAATGACTTCGTTCACGCGAATTATGATTGTGTTCAGTTTATTGCGCCAAGCTCTTGGCACAGGACAAGTGCCAAGTAATCAGGTTTTACTCGGATTGTCGCTGTTTTTAACTATTTTCATCATGATGCCCGTTATCGACAAAGTGAATATCGAAGCGGTGCAACCGTACATGGAAGAAAAAATTGACGCGATGCAAGCGATTGAAAAAGCCTCGATTCCATTTCGCCAATTCATGACCAAACAAACGCGCGAAAGTGATTTAGAACTTTTCGTGCGAATTTCGGGCAAAAGTGAATTAAACACTGCCGAAGAAATTCCCTTTTCATTACTCTTACCCGCTTATGTGACGAGTGAAATTAAAACCGCGTTTCAAATTGGTTTTCTAATTTTTTTACCGTTTCTAATTATTGATTTAGTAGTTGCTAGCGTACTGATGTCAATGGGTATGATGATGTTGTCACCGATGATTATTTCGTTACCTTTTAAAATTATGCTGTTTGTTCTCGCGGACGGTTGGTCGCTGATTATGGAAATGCTGGCAGCGAGTTTTTTTGTTGGCACTTAACGGAGCGTCACAATCATGACACCCGAAATTATTTATACCGTCGCACAAAACGCGATGGTTGTGGCGGTCAAACTCACCGTTCCTTTATTGCTTCCAACGCTGGTTGTTGGCTTAATCATCGCGATGTTTCAAGCCGCGACACAAATCAACGAATCGACCTTAACATTTGTGCCGAAAGTTGTGGTGATAGGAGCCGTGTTGTTATTTATGGGACCCGCAATGCTACAAATGTTTCTCGATTATTTTCGTGATTTAATCAAGGAAATTCCTCTCTTAATCGGCTAATCCTCATGAATAAGTATCCTGACAGTTCGCATCAGTGGAAACGGGAATATCGAAGCGATTCAAGTTTAGTACACCTTTTGAACGAGTTTATCTGCCGAATAGGCAGCTTAGAAAGATGAACTTCACCGAGGCGCAATTACTCAATACGCTGGCGA
>JAQTOX010000094.1 GCA_028713055.1 Methylococcales bacterium
CAGAAAATTTCGAACATAGTCAGTTTGAGTATCAAGAGGTGTTCCTGCATACATTCCACCACGAGTTGAAAAAATATAGGCTTTCTTACCATCTAGTAATCCTTGAGAACCATTTTCGGTATATTTAAATGTGATACCTGCTCGTGCAATGTGGTCGAAGTAAGATTTGAGCGTTGA
The DNA here is from genome assembly GCA_028713055.1 of Methylococcales bacterium. Taxonomy (GTDB): domain Bacteria; phylum Pseudomonadota; class Gammaproteobacteria; order Methylococcales; family Methylomonadaceae; genus UBA10906. The sequence goes on from JAQTOX010000094.1 coordinate 178, forward strand.
AGGAATATCAAAATTGTACATAGGCAAGCCAATAACAATAATTTGAGCTTGTTTAACTTCTTCAATTAGCGCATCAGATTGAGCGGCGATTTGTTGCTGTACTGATGTTCGCATTTCTGCTGGAGTAAAAAAAGCACCAATACGGTCAGCATCTAAGTGTGGAATGGGATTAGCTGCAACATCTCTAATAGCGATTTGTGCGTTAGGATTATATTCATGCCATTGCATAACGAATTTATTAGTAAGCCGGCTAGATTCGCTGCCTGACGATAATAGGCTTGAATTGATGAGTAATAATTTTTTCATCGAATGTTCCTCTGTTGATTGAAAGTGGGTACATTAAACAGTCAATTAGATAAATAAAAAAGTATAATAATCCGCTATTAACAATCTTATTTTTAGATAATTTATGAATCCTCAGATTACACTTGGACAGTGGCGAGCGTTGATTACAGTCATTGATGCAGGGGGTTACGCTCAAGCTGCTGAAATTCTCAACAAAAGCCAATCAGCAGTGACTTATGCAATACAAAAGATCGAATCATTACTTGACGTAAAAGCTTTTGAAATTCAAGGACGCAAAGCACAATTAACGCCTACAGGGCAAATGCTTTATCGACGTGCGTTGGCGTTAGTGGGTGAAGCCAGCGATTTAGAGAAAGCCGCACATCAATTGTCAGCAGGTTGGGAGGCAGAAATTCATCTTGCTGCTGAAATTCTTTTTCCATCAGAATTGTTACTAACGTGTTTAAATCGTTTTAGTCAGGATAGCCCTCGAACACGGGTTGAGTTGATTGAATCGGTGTTAGGCGGTACAGCGGATGCGTTATTGAAAGGAGAGGCGGATTTAGTGATTTCACCGCATCAACCAGCAGGTTTTTTAGGTGAATTGTTAATACGGGTAAAGTTAATTGCTGTTGCTCATGTGAATCATCCTCTGCATCATTATGGAAGAGAATTAACTAGCCGAGATTTACAAGCACATCGTCTATCGTGGTAAGGGATTCGGGGAGTAAGCGTGACAGACACACGATATCAGTTGAAGTAGATCAAAGATGGACAGTGAGTAATATCAGCACATCAATTCAAGCTGTTAGCATGGGACTTGGTTTTGCATGGTTGCCAGAGGAGCATATTGCCAAACAACTCAAAATGGGAGTGCTTGTGCCATTACCGTTAAAAAATGGTGGGATTGTTGAAGTGCCACTGTATTTAATTTTAGCTAATCCAGACTTTGTCGGTCCTGGCGTGAAGCACTTGGCAAAAATCATTAAAGAATCATTAACATTAAGAAATTAACGTTGCTGACTGTACTCAGTATTAGGGGTCGACGTACAAAACACATGAAAAATTCCCGTCAAGGAATTTCTAAAATTGGGTAGGTTTAAACAAACGTCATCAAAGTCCCACGAGATTTTCGTGGAAGTCATGAGTGACGTGTGTCGAGTCCAGATAAGGACTTCCCAAATTTTAGATCGCCCGAAAGGTGTGGGGAAAAGTAAGCGGGATGCTTCTGTTAAAGTTCGAACTTTATGTTTCTTGCCCAACTAAGACTTTCGATATAGGCATTTCCAATAATAAATTGAGGGACATCGCTAAATGTAACTTCGTCGAAATTTCCAAATTCGTAATTTAAAACACAACGCAAAGCTTCTCCACCAAAATCTTTATGATACAAAATGGCATCTGTAACATAGTCGCTCAATGGCAATTGTTCCAAAGCTTCTTTCAGTGGAAGATCTAAAAGATTATCCAACGAAGATAATATGCCAATTAAAAAAAATTCACCGCATCGTATTTTATTTTTAAATTTCAGAGTTGCTAATAATTCACACATTTTTCCTCGGATTAAAGAATTTTGTATGATAAAACTGGGCTTGTTAGATAACGACGATAAAACCACCAGATTAATCCAACGTTTCAACTCATTCAATCCAAGATATGCGATAGCTTGACTGATCGACTTTATTTTTATTGAAGAAGGATAGGCGGCAGAATTTATGTAGCACAAAATTTTATAACAGAGAGATAAGTTTTGTGAAATCTCCCGAACTAATTCATCAAATTCGACATTAGGGTTATTCGCAAGAGCTAATAAACGTAACGAGTCTAATTGATTTGATCCGATACGTTTACCTGCGACTAAATTAGGTTTATTAAAAAAGAAACCTTGAAAATAATCACAACCCAATTCTTGCAAGTATTTATGTGCGTCTCTGGTCTCTACTTTTGCAGCCAAAATTTTTACATCGTAAAACTTTAACTGAGTAATTATTTCGCGAACACGATTTTCACCCATTGCTAGAACGTCAAGTTTAATAATATCGACAAACTCTAATAATTTTTGATGCTTATGGGTCAATGAAAAGTTATCTAATGAAATTAAATAACCTTTTTGAGACATTTCCCGTAGGTTATAAATTACAGGCGAATCAATGTTCACATTCTCCTGTATTTCAATTACGACTCGATCTTTAGGTAAATTTAGTGGCGTTTTTTCTAAAATATTTTGCGTAGTGAAATTTATAAAGGCTTTATGCTCATCGACAATATTATTCAGCCCTATTTCCAAAATAGAGTCAGTCATAACTTGATGCGTAGCTAGTGTAGCTTCATGATTATTAGAGAGATCGAAATTATTGCCACGAAAAAAAAGTTCATAAGCAGAAATATTTAAATTTTTATCAAATATTTGTTGTCTACCGATAATAAAGTTAGTCATTTTTTATAATATTTTGAAATTTAAAAAATTTTGTGTGTAACACACTTTTAACCTAGTGGATTATTCTATAACCCATGCCATAAACGGTAGCAATCACTTCCTGATCGTTAGAAATATTTTTTATTTTCTGCCGAATATTCTTAATGTGTCCATCAATGGTACGATTCAATCCATCGTATTCGTCTTCATGTAGTACCTCAAGTAACATAGACCGCGAATATACTTTATCTTTTTTACTCAATAACATAGCTAAAATGCGAAATTCACTTAGTGTTAAATTCAACGGTTTATCTTTGTAGTACGCCTGAAAGGATTCTTTGTTCAAGACGAAACCTGCAATTTCCGTTTGATTTGGAGAAAAATTTTGTATTCGTCTAAATATTGCGTTAATTCGAGCTAAAACTTCGTTTGGATTATAAGGCTTACAAATATAATCATCTGCTCCACTATTCAGTCCACCCAATCGATCAAATTCACTGATACAAGAACTAATAAAAAACAATGGTACAGATGAAAATTTTCGAATTTCTCGACATAAAGTTATACCATCGCAATTGGGTAACATTACATCCATTAAAATTAAATCTGGTTGATATTTTTTCACCCAGTCCACAACATCGGCACCATCGAATATACAGTGACTAGAAAATCCTTTCGATGAAACACAATTAGCCAATAACATTGCTAACAGTGGTTCATCTTCAACAATTAAAATTAATTCATTCATGTCAATTTGAGGTAAATTTTATTTACAATCCAACACGCTCTGTTCCTAAGTAATTTTTATCTCGCTCTGGTTGCAAGCGACCTTGACCATAAAGTGAGCCTGTTCAAAGATATTCATACTCCTCTCCTTCAAATATAAACATTGAATTGGAACTTTTCGATGTCAGAGTTTCGTTGTCTGTTTTAAAATGAGACATTTCAGTTGTCAAATGACTCGTTTGTTTCTCTAATGCTTCCGCCGATGTCGCCATTTCTGTTGTCATTGTTGCATTTTGTTGAGTTACGTTATCCATTGTTGTGATCGCCTGTTCGATTTGAAAAATTCCTGAAATTTGTTGATTCGATGTACTGGCAATTTCAGAAATAATACCGGTTACACCTTGAATAGCATTAACAATTTCTTGCATGGTTATACCGGCTGTGGCGACTTGTTTACTACCCCCCGATACCCGCTCAACTGAATTGCTAATTAAATATTTAATTTCCCCCGCTGCATTTGCGGCACGTTTTGCCAAATTCCGAACTTCAATAGCAACAACTGCAAAACCTTTGCCTAATTCGCCAGCCCGTGCCGCTTCAACTGCTGCATTTAACGCTAAAATGTTGGTTTGGAAGGCAATGTCGTCAATTACCGAAATGATGTCTACAATTCGTAATGACGATTCATTGATGCTCTCCATCGTATCAACAACTCGTTCGATAACCGCTATACCTTTGCTTGCTGTTTCAGTTGCACTAACAGCGAGGATATTTGCTTGTTGCATATTTTCGCCGTTGTAGCGAACAGTTGCCGTTAATTCGTGCATACTCGCGGCTGTTTCTTCTAAACTGACAGCTTGTTCTTCAGTACGATGAGATAACTCGTTATTACTTAAGGCTATTTTTTTTACTGCTGAGGAGACAATATCCGTTGTATCCTTAATTTCTACGATGATATTGTTTAAACTTTCGGTCGCTGTGTTTATGCTAATTTTTACTCGACCAAAAACGCCTTGGTAATCTTTAGTTATTGTTTGGGTTAAATCACCTTTTGCGAGTCCATCTAACATTATTTCCAATTCGTTCAAGTTATCATTCACGCTTCCGAGAAGTAAATTGAGATTACGAGAAAGTTCTAATAAAAAACCGCGTTGATCGCTTTCAGAAATTCGAATTTCAAAATCTCCTAACGAAGCAGCTTCCACAACTTTAGTAATTTCTTGAATGGCTTTAATTTCGTTTGTTTTATCAATCCATTCTGTGACGTAACCAACTTTTTCGCCTTGATGATTAAAAACCGTGGTGGTTGACGTACTCATAACATGTTCACCCAGTACCACTTCTGCCTCGTAATTTCCAGTCAATTTTGACAGTAAATCACGTTGCCGTTTAGGGTCAGTATGAAAAATATCAATGTTAGATCCCAATATCGCGCTTATATCAAAATGTGGAATTTTTTGTTTAAGTTGCGCTTCAAAATTTTTGAAAACTTGTAACGCGCTTGGATTATAAAAGATGATTTTATAATCCATATCCGCAACCATAATTGCAGAATGTACTGCACTAAGCGCATTGCTTATTCGCAAACTTTCATTGTTTCGACGATTTGATTCAGCAATATCCAAACTTAAACTGACATCCATCGAAAATAAGCCCCGATAGAAATCTCCCACTAATCCCGCTTTTTTTAAATCAAATTTATTACCAAATTTTTTAGATGCTAATCGGTAAAATAAAGCAGTGCTTGTGTCCAAAATAGTATTTAGGCTATGAACTGCGCTGATATTGATGAATGCGATAATGCTTGAGATGAATATGCCCGCTAACGCTAAATAATTATGTAATAACAGCAATTCATAGCTCACTAATACACTTGGAACTAAAACACCTGTTAGCGACAAGGCTAATTTTTTGTTTTTTGAAATACCACTTAAGGCGGAAGTAACGTTATAAATTGCCGATTTTTTGAGTGAAGTTTTTTTGTTTTTTAGGGCGGCGTAAAGTATTTCAGCTTGTTCGCGTTCACCTTTTTTAAGTGCGAAACTAACCAACAAATAATTTGAAACTATCCCTTTATTAGTAAATTCAGCAATAGCATTGGTATGTGTCCAATAGAAATCACCAGCTTTCGTGCAATTTTTTAGAAACCCACTCCATGGATAAATTAAGGCAAGTGATTTAAGGCAATCATCAAAAATTCCTGCTGGCATATCTGGATGATGAATGACGCTGTGATTTTGTTCAATGACCTCTTCACGACCAAAACCGCTAATTTTCACAAACTCATCATTCACATAGGTAATTATTCCTTGTAAATCCGTACGAATCACAATTATAGAATTATTATCTAGCGCAATTTCTTTATCTTCAGATTTCATAAATTTATTTTTAATTATTAAAAAATAAGCGGTAAGACGTAAAAAATCAGATTATAGAAAAAGATTGTGCAGAAATTGTGCGCTTGATGAAATTATCGAGCGCGAACTTTGATTCGTTATGGTGATAAGGTAAATAAAATTTCGCAGGTTAGTTCCGATTAGCGTATTGTCAAATCTCGACAACTTTTGTCGCCCAACTAAGACTTTCGATATATGCTTCACCAATGGCAGATAGAGTGACATTGCTAAATGTGATGTCGTCAAAATTCCCCAGTTCGTAATTTAAAACGCAACTTAAAGCTTCTCCACCTAAACCTTTATGATACAAGATGGCATCTTTAATACAGTCATTTAAGGGTAATTGTTCAATGGCTTTTTCAAGCGAAATATCTAAAATACTATCCAACGAGGACAATATGCCGATTAAAAAAAACTCACTATGTTTTTCTGTATTTTTCTTTTCAAGTTTCGCTAATAATTCACACATTTTTCCTCGGATTAAGGAATTTTGTATGATAAAACTGGGCTTGGTGGATAACGACGATAAAACCACCAGACTAATCCAACGTTTCAATTCATTTAATCCGAGATATACAATCGCTTGACTAATAGATCGTACTTTTATTGATGTCGGGTAAAAGGAGGAATTTATATAACACAAAATTTTGTAACTTAGACATAAGTTTTGAGAAATTTCTTTAGCTAATTCGTCAAACTCTATATTCGGATCATTAGCAATAGTTAATAAACGCAACGTCGCTAATTGGTTCAATTCTATACGTTTACCTGTCACTAAATTAGGTTTGTTAAAAAAGAAACCTTGAAAATAATCACAACCCGATTCCAGTAAATATGTATATTCATGACTCGTTTCTACTTTTTCAGCTAGAATTTTTGCGTTATATGGCTTGAGTTGAGCAATCGCTTCACGAACACGGTTTTCGCCCATTTCTAAGACATCAAGTTTAATAATATCAGCGAATTCTACTAATGGTCTCCATTCTTCGGTGAAGATAAAGTCATCTAACGCAATTAAATAACCTTGTTGAGACATTTCCCTTAAATTGTAAATTACCCGCAAATCAATTTTTACATTTTCTAATACCTCAATTACGATGCGATTTTTTGGTAAATCTAAAGGCGTTTTTTCTAAAATATTTTGAGTAGTGAAATTGATAAAGGCTTTATGTTCACCAACAATATTGTTTAATCCTATTTCTAAAATAGAATCCGTAATAACTGAATGCGTCGCCTGTGTTGCTTCGTGATTGTCAAAAAGGTCTAAATTGTTACCGCGAAAAAAAAGTTCATAAGCATAAATTTTTGAATCCCTATCAAAGATTTGTTGTCTGCCGATAATAAAATTATTCATGTTTTTGTTTTTTAAATAGTTGAAACTAAATTAGTTGGTAGATCATTCTGAAATTATCACCTAAATTTTATTTGAGATTGTGTAGTCTAGCGATTTCGATCTAATGCCTTATTGCTAAGTAAAGCCTGTAATTTGTTAACCACGTGAATTTCACCACGAGATTCTCTAAAAACACTCCGTCCTAATGTCTTATCTGTTTTCAATAATGCTTGAGAAATTTGGATTTCACATCCAATATTTACCCGACTTTCAGCAATTACTTTGGCATATTGAATCATTGCTAAGTTATCGTATAAAACAGCTAATTCCTTATCGTAAAACTCTTTTTCAGAAACTAATTTATGCAAGTTACAGTCTAATCGATTATTCAACTTAGTTAATTCAGCAGATTTTTCTTTAGATCCGATATGTACAATGAGTTTTTTTATACGATTTTGTTCATTATCATTTGTAGCAAGGGAATTATTTAATTCATCGATCATTTTTTGAATACGCGGATCAGAACCGACTCGAATACGCGTAATTGTTTCAGTAGTTGTTCCAAATACTGACGCTTTAACTTCTAACATTGCCCAGGCAATACCACCTACCAGTGATTTTCGTTTTCCTTTTTTACCAATAGTTATTTTATTTCCAGCAAATAAGCCGCTACTTAACGAATAATCACAAACAGTAATGTCAACACCAGCTTCAATGTCACTGTATTCGGCAAACATGGTTTCTATTGAACTATGAGAAATTGCCCTACTGGCATTTACTCCGCCATATAAATTGATATTGCCACCCGCTTTTAAACGAGAATTTTGTACACATCCCAAAATAGTTAGGCAACCACCACATTCAAGATCAGCATTTTCTACATTTCCTTCTATTACTAAATCGTTCAAAGCATAAACCTTCATGCCATTTTCTACGTCGCCTTTTATAACTACGCCACCTGAAAAACTAACATTGCCAGATTTAAAATCAACGCATTTTAGGGTTAGAACGGGTAACACAATGACGCCGTGTGGAATTAAAACAGGCGTTCCAATCAATTCAGAACATAAGCATTTGTTATCATTAGGGTCAATATAGACTCCCTTTTTATTTGAGGAAAAAGGTATATCTAAACCGTGATAATAATCGATTAAATCACCAAAAACATTACATCCTTTTTGACCCGGTTTTGCTGGAATACGGCGCATAACCAATTGTCCTTCTTGAACGGTGATAATTTCCCCTAAATTTCGATAATCAACAGTTCCTTGTTCAGAAATACAGGGTTCTTTTACACGTTGAGGAATCAAACTCTCAAATTTAGCATCTTCCCCAGCTACTGGTAATAAACCCATTGCGACAATAAGCTCGGAAGCTTGATTGTGATTCAAAAATTGTTCAATTTTTTGATCCGATATAAGACCATAAGTAATTCCAGCTTGTTGTAAACAACGATGAACATCACCTAGTGTTAAGGTTTTGCCACCGAAAGCAGGGAAAAATGTTAGTGTTGCAGTCATCTCATCTTCAGAAATAGTAATCTCACAACTAGCATCTTTTAATTCACCAAGTTTGATTCTGAAGGACTCTACAGCCGTGTTACAAGTGTGAACTAACTTAAATAATGAACTTTCTGAAATGAATAAATGTAGAAAATTTTCTTCGCTTAACCATTGTTTTATCAAAGCAACAGTAAATTTAATCTTATCCGTTTTATTTGGGACAAATATGGCGTCCAATTGACGTGAATCTTCGTTTAGTACGAAACTTAACCCATTTTCAATTAACATGTTGTTATATTCCTACAAAATTTGATTTTAGTTAGTAGGAATAATTATGGAAAAAGATTGTGTAGAAGTTGTGTGCTTATTGAAACTAAATAGCATTGTCATTAAAAGAAACTAAGAATTCTCAATATCGCTATTGAGACCTTCCCAATTCAGCGAGAACAACCGATGCAGACTTTGGCTACACAGGACAAGCGCGTTTGGCAAAGAAAATCCGTGTTGTGGAATAAAGCGGAGGACAACGATGTTGACGTTGTGAATAAATCGATGAATCCACAAAATCATAGATTCTATGGATTTTCATAGGTTTTTAGTAGCGGTTAAACGTAAGTCAACCAATCTGCGTATTTGTCGCCACGTCCGTGAACGGCATCAAAATAGGCGGTTTGCAATTTTTCAGTAATTACACCACGATGACCACATCCGATTTGACGATTATCTAATTCACGAATCGGTGTAACTTCGGCGGCTGAACCCGTAAAAAACGCTTCATCAGCCACATAAATTTCATCGCGAGTAATGCGTTTTTCAACAACGTCGTAACCTAAATCACGTGCAATCGTCATCACAGAATCACGGGTAATTCCTTCTAACGCCGATGTGGTTTCAGGCGTAAAGATTTTGCCGTTGCGAACAATGAATAAATTTTCCGCGCTACCTTCTGCGGCAAAACCTTGATGATCTAGCATTAACGCTTCGTCATAACCGTTTGCCTGCGCTTCTTGCAACGCCAAAATTGAATTGATGTAGTTGCCGTTGGCTTTGGCTTTGCAAAATGTACTGTTGTGATGGTTGCGAGTATAAGATGACGTGCGAATACGAATACCTTTTTCAATAGCATCTGCGCCTAAATATGCGCCCCACGACCATGCGGCAACCATTGTGTGAACTTTCAAATTATCTGCCCGTAAGCCCATGCCTTCTGAACCTAAAAAGCTCATCACGCGAATATACGCGGTATCTAATTTATTTTTTCTCAGTGCGTCAATTTGAACTTGGTTTAATTCTTCTTTCGTGTGCGGCAATTTCATATTCATGATGTGAGCCGAGCGAAACAATCTGTCCGTGTGTTCTTGCAAACGGAAAATTGCCGTGCCTTTTTCGGCGTGATAAGCGCGAACACCTTCAAATACGCCTAGCCCATAATGCAATGTATGAGTCAAAACGTGAACTTTCGCATCACGCCAATCAACCCAATTTCCATCTAACCAAATAAAACCGTCGCGGTCATCCATAGTCATTTTTAAAGTCTCCGAAAAATAATAAAAGTTAAGGTTTTAAGCGCGGTTTTCGCCGCCAAAAATTGCTAACAAACTTGGCAAAAATTTCGCCAATTCTGCGGTCATAATTGAAAAATCAATATCGAATTTTTCTTCAAAGGTTGCCGCTTCCGATTCGCCGACTTGTTCTTGAATCAAATCGAGGAATTTTAAACGTTTCACACCTAAATTTTCATCCAAAACAAACGACAAACGTTCTTCCCACGTCAATGCTAATTTGATGACTTGTTTGCCAATATCCAAATGATTTTTAATTTCTGGCGCGGCTAAATCGTGACGTTTACAGCGAATAATCCCGCCATCTTCTTCGGGCGCACGCAATTCGCATTCATCTTCAATGGTGATTTCAGAAGGTGGATTTTGATTTAATAGCCATTGTGTCATCGTCAAAACAGGTTTTTCAACAGTATTTAACGGAATTGCCGCCAAACCGCCCAAAGTTTTACGCAATGCACTGAGCAAATCTTCTGCTTTCTTTGTTGAACCCGTATCAACCACGACAAAACCATTTTTCGTATCGATATCAGCAAAGGTATTGTGTGAAAAAGTGAATGCAC
>JAQTOX010000095.1 GCA_028713055.1 Methylococcales bacterium
CCAGAACGATTCACCGCGAATATCAAGCGATTACGCATAACCGTATGATTGCGGGTGGAACGATTGATGACCCAATTGGGCGACATCCAACGGATAGATTACGTTATGCCGTGAATCGTGATGGCAAAGAAGCCGTGACACATTATCGTGTTATCAATCGTTTCAAACGTCATACGCATATTCAAGTCAAACTCGAAACCGGACGAACCCATCAAATTCGCGTCCACATGGCACATATTCGTTTTCCATTGCTTGGCGACCCGCTTTATAGTGGACGTTTCAAAATGCCAGCAAAATGTGGTGAAGCATTAGAAGAAGTTTTACGCGGCTTTAAGCGTCAAGCGTTGCACGCGGCAAAATTGGGTTTGGTGCATCCGACAACAGGCGAATATATGGAATGGGAACAGCCATTGCCGATTGATATGTTGAATTTATTAGCCGCGTTGGCAAAAAACGATGCTGAAGAACGATAATTTTATTTTCCTAAATTGGAATGCCCCACCGAATGTTCATGCGGCGATGACTACGCGCATTAAGGCACATCCCTCCAGCCCCCCTTCAAAGGGGGGAAAAAATAATTGTTATGCTGATTTTAATTTAGCCACACATGTTGGCGACGATTTGGAAAATGTTTTAAAAAATCGTCGATTACTCAAAACGGAATTGTCTTTACCTAACGAACCGTTTTGGTTGGAGCAAATTCACAGCAACACCGTTGTAGAAGTGTCTACGGATTTAATTTTACCCAGAGCAGACGCGAGTTATAGTCATCAAAAAGACGTGGTTTGTGCCGTCATGACAGCGGATTGTTTGCCCGTTTTAATGTGTTCAACGGACGGCACACAAATCGCTGCGATTCATGCGGGATGGCGTGGATTGGCGAATGGCATTATTTCAAATACCGTTGCCGCATTGAAAACGACAGATTTAATCGTTTGGCTAGGTGCAGCAATTGGGGCGGAATGTTTTGAAGTTGGCGACGATGTACGTGATACCTTTTTGAAAAAATCGGCTGATTATTCGATAGCTTTTAAAGCACATCCCCCCCGCCCCCCTTCAAAGGGGGGAGATTGGCAGGCTGATATTTACGAATTGGCGCGAATCGAATTATTACAATTGGGCATTACCCAAATTTATGGGGGTGAGTTCTGCACCGTAACCGATGCAGAACATTTTTACTCTTATCGCCGCGATAAACAAACAGGACGAATGGCAACGTTGATTTGGCGAACTTGAAATTAGATGTGGTGCGTCATAATCTCAACACCGGTCTGTTTATAAGTCCGATAACGTTCACGACCCGCGATTTTTGTCGTTTCGCTATTATCTAAAATTTCCAAAACCCGCGCCGTTTGTTGCCATGCTTGGGGCAGTTGAGAAGATAAATTAAATACTACATTTTGCCAATCGGGTGGCGCGTTTAACGTGCCGATTAAAATTTGCGTCGTAATTTCAGGCGACGTTCCAGTAAAAATTTGATGCGGAATAAAACTACCCGCTCGAAATGTCCACAGCATATCGTCTAAACGTTGACACTGCTCGATTGAATCGAGCAGAACGTAACAAAATTTGCCGTTGTTGTACGCTTTTTCAATCAACCGGCACGCAAAAAAATAGCGGTCGTACAACGATTCGCTATTTAGAACGTAAAAAGTAACTTCAGGCATGGACGCGATTTAACAAGTATTGCGTCAACAATGGAACGGGACGACCGGTTGCACCTTTCGCAGAACCTGTGCGCCACGCTGTGCCAGCAATATCCAAATGCGCCCAACGGAAATCTTCCGCAAAATTTGCTAAGAAGCACGCCGCCGTGATTGTTCCAGCATCTTTGCCACCAATGTTCGCTAAATCGGCAAAATTTGATTTCAATTGCTCTTGGTATTCTTCCCAAAGTGGTAAACGCCAAACGCTGTCATTCGCTGTTTCACTGGCGGTAATTAAGTCATTGCACAGCGCGTCATCGTTACCCAATAAACCACTCGGTACACGACCCAATGCTACTAAAACTGCACCTGTTAATGTGGCTAAATCAATCACGACTTCGGGCTGAAAACGTTTTGCGTAAGTCAACGTATCGCATAAAATCAAACGCCCTTCAGCATCGGTATTTAATACTTCAATTGTTTTGCCGGACATACTGGTCAGAATATCACCGGGTTTATTCGCCTGACCGTCGGGCATATTTTCAGTAGATGGAATTAAACCAACGATATTGAGTGGCAAATTCAATTGTGCTGCCGCTTGCAACGTCCCTAAAACAGCCGCTCCGCCACACATATCGTATTTCATCTCATCCATGCCTGCACCCGCTTTCAATGAAATACCACCTGAATCAAACGTCAATCCTTTACCAATTAACACGATGGGTTTGCTGTTTTTATCACCGCCACGATATTCAAGTGAAATCAATTTTGCAGGTTCACGGCTACCACGTGCCACGGCTAAAAATGAACCCATACCTAATTTTTCCATGTCAGCAACGTCTAAAATCGTGGTTTCAATCGCATCAAACGTTCCGGCTAACGTTAAGGCTTGTTGTGCTAAAAAAGTGGGTGTACAGATATTTGCGGGTAAATCAGCTAAATGTTTTGCTAACGTTACGCCTTCGGCAATGGCTAAACCTTGCGCTAATCCAGTTTCAGCCGCCGTAGAATCTGTTGTGGTAATTACGATATTTTTCAGCGTAATTTCGTCACTAGGTTTAGTTTTGCATTCGGTAAATTGGTAAATTCCGTCCTCAAATATTTCTACGATTTGGCGTGTTTTCCACGTCAAATCTACCTTTTCAACGTCGCAATCTGTCAAACTTATCGCGACAGAATTCACTTTTAATTTTTTCAATGCGTTAATTGTCGCTGTTAAAATTTTCCGATAATTTTTTGCTGACAACGGTTTTTGTTCTCCCAAACCCACTAACAAAATACGCTCAATGTTGCTGTTTGGAACGACATTTAAAAGCAAGGTATCATTGAGTTTTCCCGCAATATCCCCACGTTTTACGACGGACGTTAATAATCCATTTGTGACTACGTCTAAAGTTTTTGCCGCGAAACTCAATTGTTGATTTGAATAAATACCGACAATTAACAAATCAGATTTCAAGGTTTCTAGTGGGTTTGTTTCGATTGAATAATTCATATTTGTCTCAATTTTGTGCATATTTTAAAAGCCGAAATTATACCGTTTTTGCGGGTGAATCGTTTGTTGGTTTTGGTATCTGTATTTGTTTCAAAATTAACTCAATTTCGGATTTAAGTGTTTTAAGCGAATTTGTTTCTATAGAATAATCCATATTTTTCCAGTTTTTAACGTTAAGGCGCGAGCCAAAAATTATATCGTTTTGCAGGAGTGCAGTTTTTTGATTAGCGTAATAAATAAGATGATTATGCGCGATTTGGTAAAAACCTTGTCAGCCGTGTTATCCGTGTTAGTCGTGATTATTGTGAGCCGAAAATTTATTCGCGTACTTGCTCAAGTGATTGAAGGGCAAATTGCCAGCGACACATTGATGGTGATTTTAGGCTTAAAAATGCTGATTGCGTGCGTGACTTTTTTGCCCGCTGCAACATTTATGGCGGTGTTAATGGTTTTAGGGAGAATGTATCGAGATCAAGAAATGGCAGCAATTTCCTCCGCAGGCGGTGGTGTTTGGACAATTTACCGCGCTGTTTTTTTTGTGTTATTGCCATTAAGTGTGGCTGCAACAGGCTTATCGTTAACCGTCTCGCCGTGGGCAGAAAGTCAAATCGAAGCACGTACGCATCACGACCAAGAATCTGCTGATTTGCGTGGGCTGGTTGCAGGAAAATTTAGTGAATACAGCCGTGGCGATATTGTTTTTTATGTAGAAACTATTGATGACCACAAACAATTACATCACGTTTTTGTACAGCATCGACAAGCCGATTCGGTGGCGGTCATCAATGCGGAATCGGGACGATTGATGGATTTAGAAGACGGGCAATATATGGTTTTGAAAAATGGCGAACGGGTACAAGGTAGAGCAGGGGAATTGAATTATGCAATTGAGCATTTTGATGATTATGCTGTTCGAATTGATACCAAAGTTTCGCCGTTAATTATTGCGAAACAAGCCACGCCGTTTGGTGAACTGTGGGAATCTGACACGAGCATTGATGCTGCCGAAATTCAACGTCGTTTTGCGGTACCGTTGGGAATTTTATTATTAGGATTTATTGCTGTGCCACTTGCTGAACTCTCACCACGCGGTGGAATTTACGGCAACATGCTAGTCGGTTTTTTGATTTACTTTAGTTACGGCAATTTGTTGAGCGTGTCACAAAGTTGGGTCTTAAAACAAACGATTCCGGCGTGGTTAGGGTTAATGAGCGTAAATTTGTTATTGCTGATAATTGGTAGTTTTTTATTAGCGAAATTTTATGGTTGGCGTTGGCTTCTACGCAGACGCACGGAATTGAGGAAAGAATGAAAATTTTAGTCACCGGTGCAGCCGGTTTTATTGGTGCAGCATTGAGTTTGCGCCTACTTGAACGCGGCGATGAAGTTGTTGGCGTAGATAATTTAAATGATTACTACGACGTAACTCTAAAACACGCTCGATTGGCGCGATTAACGCCGCATAAAAACTTTAAATTTGTTCAGCTTAATATCGCCGAGCGTGACGCAATGGAACAATTATTTACAACTGAAAAAGTGCAGTGCGTTGTGAATTTAGCGGCTCAAGCGGGTGTGCGTTACTCTATTACTAATCCACACGTTTATGCTGAATCGAATTTAGTGGGATTTCTAAATATCTTGGAAGGTTGCCGTAATCATCACATCGAACATTTGATTTATGCGTCGTCGAGTTCGGTTTATGGCGCGAATGCAAAACTGCCATTTTCGACCGAAGATAAAGTAGATAATCCAGTATCGTTGTATGCTGCAACCAAAAAAGCGAATGAATTGATGGCGCATAGTTACAGCCATTTGTATGATTTTGCCACGACGGGATTACGATTTTTTACGGTTTACGGCGAATGGGGACGACCTGATATGTCACCGTTTATTTTTGCACGTCAAATTCTTGCAGATAAACCGATTGATTTGTTCAATTACGGAAATCATCGGCGGGATTTTACTTACATTGACGACATTGTAGAAGGCATATTACGTGTAATCGATAAGTCACCCACAGCGAAATATCGCGTTTACAATATCGGCAACAGTCAGCCCGAACAATTACTTACGTTTGTCGAAACATTAGAAAAACATTTAGGTAAAACTGCGATTAAAAATTTATTACCGATACAACCTGGTGATGTGCAAGATACTTATGCTGATATTAGTGACTTAATGCGAGATTTTGATTATTCACCTAAAACGTCATTGGATACTGGCATTGAAAAATTTGTAACGTGGTATAAAACGTTTCATGAAAATTGAACGCATCATATAATTCATAGATAATCAGCGCATTTTTAACCCTTTAAAATTAGTCAGACATGCACATTACGTTACTAAAATCTAAACTTCATCGCGCCACCGTGACCCATTCTGAGTTGGGTTATGAGGGTTCGTGCGCTATTGATAGCGATATTCTCGACTTAGCGAACATTCGCGAATATGAACAAATTCAAATTTATAATGTGAACAACGGCGCACGTTTTACAACTTACGCGATTCGAGCGCAGGCGGGTTCAAAAACATTTTCGGTAAATGGCGCGGCAGCACGATTGGCATGTGCTGGAGATTTAATTATCGTCTGCACTTATGCACAATTTTCCAGCCAAGAGGTAGAATCACACCATCCAAAATTAGTGTATTTTGACAATCAAAACCACGTCATACGTACTGCTGTTGAAATTCCTATGCAAACGAATTAACGCCATTTTGGTAAAAATGACACGGCAATTTCATCTACTTGACAACGAAGCTACTGAACAATTTGGCGCGTTGTTATGGTCACATCTACCTGAAAAATCGCTGATTTTTTTGCATGGCGATTTAGGTGCAGGTAAAACAACACTAGTAAGGGGATTATTACGTGCAGCGGGTGTGACAGGCACAATCAAAAGTCCAACGTATGCGCTAATTGAAGAATACAACGTGGCAAATCGAAAAATCTTTCATTTTGATTTATATCGTCTTGCCGATCCTGAAGAACTGGAATGGATTGGCATCGACGACTATTTAAATGAAAATGCGCTGTGTTTTATCGAATGGTCATGTAAAGGTGCTGGCGTTTTACCCAAAGCAAACGTGAATATCTCACTAATTTACCAAGATGACGGGCGTTTGGTTCAAATTGACGGACTAGAACTGTAAAAATTCTTAATGAGTACGTGTAAAAACAATGACATACTGCTATAATCTGAACCATATTATCACTGGTGGGTTATGGTATGTGTCGTTATTTGAAATTATTGATTATTCTGCTAAGTCTAAACGGGTTGGTTGGGTTGGCTCATGCCGATGACGTTTTACGTGTAAATTCGCTACGTTATTGGAGTACTCCCGATCAATCTCGTATCACTCTCGACGTGAGTGCGGCTGCCAGTCAAAATAAAGTACAATTTTTTGATAATCCAGCGCGTTTGGTGATTGATTTACCTAACGCGGTCGCAACGAAAGAGTTAACCCAACCGCCTGCTTCACATCCGTTATTTTCCAGCGTTCGTATCGGCACTAAAAATAGTACAGATTTACGCATCGTCATTGATTTAAAAAAACCACTTTCAGCGAAAACCACCACGTTACACACCGATGCGTTAGGCAATAATCGATTTGTTGTTGAATTATTAGATAAGGGATTAAGTAATCAAGTTGCCAAAGTCGAATCAAAACCCATAAGTAAATCTATCGCGCTAAGTGTACCTATTGTTGAAAAAGTCCCACAATCTGTTAAGTCGGTTTCAGAGGTTGAAATTAAAAAAAGTGCCACAAAATTCATTCCTGTCCAAAATACTGAAACGTTAAAACCAAGAGGTGTTAAACCCTTTATTGTGGCAATTGATGCGGGACACGGCGGTAACGATTCAGGCGCACAAGGTTCAGGCGGAACGTATGAAAAAGATGTTGTATTTTCGATTTCTAAAAAATTAGAAGCTCTCGTCAACGCCCAAACCGGTATGAAAGCTGTGATGGTTAGACAAGGCGATTATTACGTCGGTTTACGCAAACGCATGGATATTGCTCGTGCTGCCAAAGCCGATGTTTTCATTTCAATTCACGCGGATTCAATTAAAGATACGGGCGTTCGTGGCGCGTCAGTTTATGCGTTATCGACCAGTGGTGCATCGAGTGAATCTGCATATTGGCACGCTCACAGCGAAAATGCGGCTGATTTGGTTGAAGGTGAACAACTTAATGATGAAGAAAATGGCTTAACGAATGTGCTGCTTGATTTATCACAAAATGCTACACAAGAAGCGAGTGTTTTATTAGCCAATAAAGTTCTCCATAATTTTGAAAATGTAGCGGAATTACATTTTGAATCCGTACAAAAAGCAGGTTTCGCCGTATTAAAATCACCTGACATTCCCTCCATTCTGGTCGAAACAGCATTTATTTCAAATCACGCCGAAGAATTGAAATTGGTAAATTCAGGGCATCAATTAAAAATTGCCACTGCAATTTTGCGCGGTATTCATAGCTATATGAAACAACCTAAAAACGAACAACAACGCATTGCAGCGTTATAAAATAAATCTTTTCCAAATTGCAAAGGCGCGACCATCCGCGCCTTTTTTATTTCTCGAAAAAACAACACATGTCTATTCATATTCTTCCGCCCCAACTCGTTAATCAAATCGCCGCTGGTGAAGTGATTGAACGCCCTGCATCGATTGTTAAAGAACTGCTCGAAAATTGTTTTGACGCGCAAGCCACGCAAATCACCATTCACATCGAACAAGGTGGATTACGTTTGATTCGAGTTTGTGACGACGGCGTGGGGATTGAAAAAAATGATTTGCCACTGGCTTTGTCACGTCATGCAACCAGCAAAATTGCGTGTCTCGATGATTTGGAACACGTTACCAGCATGGGTTTTCGTGGCGAAGCGTTGGCAAGTATCAGTTCCGTGGCAAAATTAACACTGACTTCGCGTTGTGAAAATAGTTCGCACGGTTGGTCGGTGTGTAGCGACGGTGCAGAACAATTTTTCGACGTGCAGCCTGCGCCACATCCGCGAGGCACAACGGTTGAAGTGTGCGATTTGTTTTATAACACGCCCGCCCGCCGCAAGTTTTTGAAAAGCGATAAAACGGAATTTGGTCATATTGAAACCGTTATAAAACGCATGGCATTAAGTCGGTTTGCATTAGAATTCACGCTTTTTAATCAGCAAAAAGAAGTTTTAAAACTTGCGCCAGCGTTAAATTCTGCTCAACAAGAACAACGTATTGCGGTGATTTGTGGACAAAATTTCATCAATAACGCGCTACGTTTAGATTTTGAAATTTCTGGTTTGGCATTAAGTGGGTGGATTAGCGTGCCGACGTTTTCACGCAGTCAAACCGATATGCAATTTTTCTATGTGAATGGGCGGTTAGTTAAAGACAAATCTGTTACGCACGCCATCAAACAAGCCTATTCAGACGTACTTTTTGCAGGGCGACACGCGATTTTTGTGTTGTATTTAACGCTAGATCCGACCGAGGTTGATGTCAACGCGCATCCTGCAAAATTGGAAGTACGTTTTCGTGATAATCGCGGTGTGCATGATTTTATGGTGTCATGTGTCAAACGGGCATTAGCAAACGTGCGTCCAATGATTTCAAATTATGATGAATTGCCGCCACGTCCAGAAAGTGAATTTGAACAAACTCAACACTTTTCGCCACGTTATCAGCAACAATCGTTAACGCTTTCAGAACCTGAAATGTATCAAACGCTTTATTCTCAACCGAATGAATTCCCGCTCGAAAATAAAAAAACATTTGATGCCAATCCAAATCGAATGGTGTTGGGTTACGCAATTACGCATTTACATGGCATTTATATTTTGTCCGAAACGGCGACAGGCATGGTACTTGTCGATACACACGCTGCACATGAGAGAATTACCTACGAACGTTTAAAGGAACAATATGCAGAAGGCGCAATTGCCACGCAACCACTACTTTTACCCATAAAAATCACCGTCACAGAAAGCGAAGCTGACCTACTGGAAAGTTCAGAGCATTTTTTTAAAATGGTCGGTTTTGAATTAAGTCGGATTGCACTTAACACGTTGTTATTACGCGCACAACCTGCATTATTGCAGAATTCAGATGGTGAACAATTGGTGCGTGATGTGTTGGCTGATTTGATGGAACACGAAGAAAGTTATCGCATTCAAAGCGAATACAACGAAGTTCTGGCAAAAATGGCATGTTACGGTTCAGTGCGAGCGCATCGCATTCTGACACAAGACGAAATGAACGCGCTGCTACGTGAATTGGAACAAACCGAACGGGGTGGACAATGTAATCATGGTCGCCCGACGTGGATTGCATTATCAACACAAGAGCTGGATAAGTTTTTCCTACGCGGGCAATGATTTTAGAAGTCGAATTAGTGGCTTTTCGCTTTGGCACGACGGGTTAAACGCTCACGTTTTTTAACTGCCCATTCCGTCATTTTTGGTTTTGCACCTGCGAATGGATTCACCGGCGATTTAAATACAATCCGAATCGGTGTTCCGCTGAGTTGCATCGCTGTTCGATAGTAATTTATCAAATAACGTTTGTATGATTCGGGCAATTCGTCCGTTTGTGCGCCATGAATCACCACAATCGGCGGATTTCGTCCACCTTGATGCGCGTATTTCAATTTAATACGTCGTCCATTAACCATCGGCGGTTGATGTGCGAGCGTTGCTTCTTTTAACATTCGGGTTAAATTCGGCGTAGACATATCGAGCATTGCCGCTTCGTACAAACTTTGTACACGGTCAAACATTTTACCTACACCACTACCATGCAATGCAGAAATCGTATGTTTTTCAGCGAATTCAACAAAGGTTAATTTCACTTCTAGCAGACGGCTAATCGTATTTTTTTGGTCAGCCGAAATACCATCCCATTTGTTCAAGCCAATAATCAAGGCGCGTCCTGCTTCTAAAACCAAACCCAACAGATGCGCGTCCTGATCGGTAATGCCTTCTTGAGCATCGACGAGATAAATGACAACGTTCGCTTTTTCGACAGCTTGCAACGCTTTTAAAACGCTGAATTTTTCGATGACTTCATCAATTCGTGAACGGCGGCGCATTCCCGCAGTGTCGATGAGTGTGAATTTTCTGCCATCGCGTTCAAATGGAATATAAATGCTGTCACGAGTTGTTCCGGCTTCGTCGAATACCACAACACGTTCTTCGCCCAATAAGCGATTGACCAACGTTGATTTTCCGACATTCGGACGACCGACAATGGCAATTTTAATTTCGTCTTTATCTTCGACTTCTTCTTCGATTGAAATGGGCAATAATTGGTCTGCCAGTCGCAACAATTCAGGAACGCCTGTTCCATGTGAAGCCGCTATTTTCACAGGTTCACCTAATGCCAAACTGTAAAAATCAGAAATCGCCGAAAAGGAATCAACGCCATCTGTTTTATTGGTCACTAAAATTACGGGTTTGTTTAAGCGACGCAACATATCGGCGATAACTTTGTCGGAGGTACTTAAACCTGCGCGTCCGTCTACCATAAAAAATATGATGTCAGCTTCTTCTAAAGCCACTTGAACTTGTTGACGCGCCACACGTTCAATACCTTCAGCATCATCGGCAATACCACCCGTATCGACGACTAAACAAGGGCGAATATCTTTGTGTTTGACGCGCCCATATTGGCGATCACGAGTTAAACCCGCAAAATCAGCGACAATCGCATCACGAGTGCGAGTTAAA
>JAQTOX010000096.1 GCA_028713055.1 Methylococcales bacterium
CACCTTCACTAAACGGACCGTGACAGGCAATACACGCTGACACTTCGCGTTTCAAATCTCCGTTACGGTACAAATCACCACCTTGTGCAACTAACGTGTCGTGTTCAGCGCGTTCTTCAGCAGAATCGAAAGTCTCTTCGGGTTCGCCTACTATTTTTTGCTCTGCATAATAGTTGGCAATATCAACCATATCATTCTCGGTCAAAGACATGGCAATCGTCGCCATCATAGGATCCTTGCGGATGCCATCTTTAAACGCTTTAAGCTGACTCACGATATACCCTGCGTTTTGTTGTGCAAGTTTGGGAAACATTGGCATCGTACTATTTCCATGTTCGCCGTGGCAACTCACGCACGAAATCGATTTTTGTTTACCGATATTCACGCTGTCAGCGTGGGTCATTTCTGCGTGAACAGACGTAATTCCGCCACTCAAAAGAACGGTTAAAGCAACGGCGAGACTTTTTTTCTGCATCGAATTTTTCCTTGAAAAATATGAGGTAAAGTGCGTTAAGTGTACACAAACCCGCGTGTGTGCTTAAATTCTACCCCAAATCAACCTTCTACGCGAGACACCATGAACCCTCTTTATTACCAAGCTACCTTTACCAACAGTTCACCAAGTTTACGTGATACGCCACCTGATGTCGGTTTAGAAATCGCCTTTGCCGGACGTTCTAATGCAGGTAAATCTAGCGCGATTAACACGCTAACACGCCAAAACGGTTTGGCGCGAATCAGTAAAACGCCTGGTCGAACACAAATGCTCAACTTTTTTAATTTGAATGAACAACAACGTTTTGTGGATTTACCCGGTTACGGTTATGCGAAAGTGCCATTAGCCGTCAAAAAGCAATGGCATCAATTGATGGAAACGTATTTGATTAAACGAAAATCGTTGTGCGGTATGATTTTGGTGATGGACGTGCGCCACCCATTGACCGATTTCGATTGGCAAATGGTCGAATGGTCTCAACACGCTGAATTACCGCTGCATATTATTTTGACCAAAGCGGATAAATTAAATTTTGGCGCGGCAAAAAATACGTTATTACAAGTCGAAAGAGAATTGAGTGAATTGCCGACACCGCTGACGTTGCAATTGTTTTCGTCTTTGAAAAAAACCGGTGTAGACGAAATTCATGCCGCGTTGAATCGATTATTTGCAGCACGTTCAAACAACGACGGCAGCTAAATGTCCACTCGCTTCCAACCAAATTTTTCTATCGCCAGCCCGTTTTTTATTCAGCAATAAATCCAACATCCCCGCCGTCGCGTCGAAATCGTCCACCGTTAATTGCACCAATCGGCGCGTGTCGGGATTCATGGTGGTTTCGCGCAGTTGGCTCGGATTCATTTCGCCTAAACCTTTAAAACGTTGCACATTCACTTGCCCTTTGATTCGTTCGGCTTTAATTCTATCTAAAATACCTTGGCGTTCGGACTCATCGAGTGCGTAAAACACCCGTTTGCCTATATCAATACGATACAACGGCGGCATCGCAACAAAGACGTGACCATTTCGAACCAGCGCATTGAAATGTTTATAAAACAATGCGCAAATCAACGTTGCAATGTGATTTCCGTCCGAATCCGCATCCGCCAAAATACACACCTTGCCATAACGCAACGCTTGTAAATCATCCGAATCCGGCTCAATTCCTAATGCCACCGCAATATCATGAATTTCTTGTGAAGCCATCACTTGCGACGATTCAACTTCCCACGTGTTTAAAATTTTGCCACGCAACGGCATAATCGCTTGAAAATCACGTTCACGTGCTTGTTTCGCGCTGCCACCCGCCGAATCACCTTCAACCAAAAATAATTCAGTGCGATTTATATCTTGTGCGCTGCAATCGGCTAATTTCCCTGGTAACGCAGGGCCGGCGGTGATGCGTTTACGGATGATTTTTTTATTCGAACGCAACCGTTTTTGTGCGCTGTTAATGATTAACTCGGCGATTTTTTCGCCTTCGGTTGTGTTTGAATTAAGCCATAAACTAAAACTATCTTTCACCACGCCCGAAATAAATGCCACACACTCTCGTGAACTTAAACGTTCTTTGGTTTGCCCAGAAAATTGCGGGTCTTCGAGTTTTACAGACAGCACAAAATGGCAATGTTCCCACACGTCTTCTGGAGCGAGTTTTACACCACGTGGCAATAAATCTCGAATGTTACAAAATTCCCGAATCGCCTCTGTTAATCCAGCACGTAAACCGTTGACGTGTGTGCCACCTTGCGCGGTAGGAACAAGATTGACATAACTTTCAGCGACCATTTCAGACGGATTTTCGACTGCCCACAACACGCCCCATTCAACGGCTTCATGGTCTGCGCTCATGTTGCCCATAAACGGTGTTTCGGGGAAAAATTCTAAATCGCCAATGCGATCACGCAAATAATCTTTCAGTCCGTTTTGATAACACCATTCGAAAAATTCGTCACTTTGTTCTATTTTGAGTGAAATTTTCAACCCTGCACACAACACGGCTTTAGCGCGTAAAACATGTTTGAGTTTTGAAACGGAAACTTTTGGCGAATCAAAATAGCGTTCGTTTGGCAGAAAATAAACGCGCGTTCCGGTGTTATTTTTGCCAACAGTCCCTGTTTCTAAGAGTTCGGTTTGTTTTTCGCCATCGGCAAAACGCATTGAATACACTTTGCCACCGCGTTTGACGATGACTTCTAACGCGCTCGATAACGCATTAACAACTGAAATTCCCACACCGTGTAAACCACCTGAAAATTGATAATTTTTATTTGAAAATTTTCCGCCAGCATGGAGTTGCGTCAAAATGACTTCAACGCCTGTAATTCCTTGTTCAGGGTGAATATCAACCGGCATTCCGCGTCCGTTGTCGCTGACTGAAATCGCGCCATCTTTGTGCAAAATGACATCGATTTGTGAAGCGTGTCCGGCTAAGGCTTCATCGACGCTGTTGTCGATAACTTCTTGTGCTAAATGATTAGGTCGCGTGGTGTCGGTATACATTCCGGGGCGTTTACGGACAGGTTCTAAGCCCGTTAAAACTTCAATGGCTGCCGCGTTATAACTGGTTGGGTTGGTCATGTTTAAAAATCAAAGGTTTCAAAAAATAGACGCAAAGGTTAAGCGGAACGCTCGGTATTAAGCAAATCAATTACGGCTTTCGTATCGGGTCGAACGCCGCGCCACAATGCAAATGCTTCGGCAGCTTGTTCTACGAGCATTCCCAAACCGTCTACACTTTTACTCGCATTTTGTAATTTCCCCCAACGCACAAAAGCAGTCGGCGTATTGCCATAAGCCAAATCATAACAAACGCCATTTTCAGCCAATAAATTCTCTGGCAACGGCGGTAACTCGTTACTCAAACTGGCAGAAGTTGCATTCAAAATTAAATCGAATGGCTGCTCGTGCAAATCATCCAATCCACACCCGTCAAAGCTATGGTTAAATTCGATAGCGAGCCGCAATGCTTTATCTTCCGTACGATTCGCTACGATTAAACGCTCGAGTTTTTGATCGAGTAACGGCGCAAGAATCCCGCGTGTCGCACCACCTGCGCCTAAAATTAAAACACGCTTATCTTTTAATACAACACCGTGATTAACGGTTAAATCTGTGACTAAACCCATGCCGTCGGTGTTGTCGCCTAAAATTGAACCGTCTGATTGTAACGCCAAGGTGTTCACGGCTTTGGCAGCTTTGGCACGTTCAGTTTTTTGAGTTGCGAATCGATATGCCAACTCTTTTAACGGCACAGTGCAGTTCACACCTTTGCTGCCTTGCGCGAAAAATTCGGTAACAGCTGTGACAAAATTTTTAGCGTTCACTTCTTGCGCGACATAATCCAAATTTTGATGCGTTTGTTTAGCAAATAAACGGTGAATGCGGGGTGATTTGCTATGGTTAATCGGTGAGCCAAAAACAGCGTATTGATCAATTGTATTCATAAAAATTTCCATAAAAAATGAGCGTTAAAGCAGCGCGTTCAAATCCAAATTATCACGCACCATGTTTGTAAAAGCGTTAATTGCAGTTTCTCGATATTCGACATAATCAAAGCCCTGATATGCCGGATTTAGCGTTTTAAAATACGCCGTGCGAAAACAATTGTCATCAAAAACACCGTGAACGTGCGTGCCAGCAATTCGCCCCACTTGATAATACAACGGATAACGCGCCAGTCGTCCGCAATGAATTTCATAACCTTGCGCGTCGAAATTAAAAATGCGATACGCGCCACGTTTCAAGATTTTGGGTTGTTGATAAGTCACAGTATCAGGAATAAAACCAAAACCCGTTTCAGAACTCGGCACTTCGGCTTCTAAACCTTCAGCATCGTTCAACGTTTCACATAACATCTGATAACCGCCACAAATTCCAAAAATCGTTTTTTCAAACTTTTGAATTTCAGCAAACAAACCGTGTTCTTTTAACCAACGCAAATCCGAAATAACGCTTTTACTGCCACCCAACAAAATTAAATCAAAATCAGCAAGTGTTTGAAAACCGTGAATCAGCGTCACGTCTAATTCGTCGTCTGCCATCAACACGTCTAAATCGTTGTAATTACTCAAACGTGGCGTAGCAATTACGGCAATTCGCACTTTCACCGCGCCACGACGTTGTGTGTAATTTTGCAACGATTGCGAATCTTCCATGTCGATATTCAACGGCAGAAATGGCAATACGCCTAGAACCGGCACACCGAATTGTTCACGAATAATTTTTTCACCTTCATCGAAAAATCGTCGGTCGCCACGAAATTTGTTAATAATTACACCAATCACATTGGCGCGAATTTCAGGTGCAAGTAATGCCAATGTGCCGTAAATCGACGCAAATACGCCACCGCGTTCAATGTCGGCGACCAAAATAATGCGAGGGTTAAACGTTTCGGCAATAAACGTATTCGACAAATCTTTGTGCAATAAATTCAATTCCACCGGTGAACCAGCACCTTCAGCAATCACTAATTCGTAATCGTCTACTAATTGCGTGAAAGCCGTTTTAACGTGAATTTTTAGCGTGTCAATTTCAGCGTAATAATCCGCGATGCCTTGATTTTTATGCACCAATCCATTGACAACAACTTGCACGCCGCCGTTGCCATGCGATTTTAATAACACCGGATTAAACAAATAACTCGGTTCAACGCGAGCCGCTTCAGCTTGAAAACATTGAGCGCGAGAAATTTCACGCCCTTCGATGGTGACACTGGAATTATTAGAGACGTTTTGGGCTTTGAATGGCGCGACGCGAACGCCTAAATCGGCAAAAATTCGGCATAACGCCATGACGACGCTGGTTTTACCTGCATCGGAACTCGTGCCGACAACTAAAATAGGTTTCATAAATTTAAAAATTCGATGTAAGTGTAATTATTAGCATAACGTAATTTGTGAATGCTGCCGCAATCGACTCGAAATTGAAACGCATTGGCTGGCGGTAATTGTAAAATCACGGCAAGCAACGCACGAATTACACCAGCGTGCGTGACGATAAAAACACGTTCACTTTTCAGTTGAATCACGTCATGCCAAAAACTTTCAACGCGCTGACATAATTCCGTAAAACTTTCGCCATTTGGCGGAGAGTGCGTGACGAAATTTTCTGTCCAATGTGTTAATACTTCGGCTTCAATGTCGGCAAATGGCTCATTTTCCCAATCACCAAAATTCACTTCTAAAAGACGTGCATCCGAAATCACTTCATCACCGATTAAATCTGCTAAATGGGTGCAACGCGATAATGGACTACTGAAAATAAAATCCCGCCGCCCCCCTTTAAAAAGGGGGAGGTTTAATTTTTTTAAAATATCTTGCGCGTCATCTAAAAAATTTTCGGCTAATTTCACATCACTTTGCCCATAACATAACCCTTTCGGCGTATCGGTTTGCGTGTGGCGAATTAAATAAATATCCACAACGCACTCACGCTCAAATAAAAAATCGTTTCGCAAACTTGTTGCGTTGCACCCAAACAATCGCCCGTGTAACCACCAATATGTTTGTCAAAATATCGTCCAAGCCAAAGCGTAACTATTCCAATCGGTAAAATTAAGAGCCAACAAATCGGTGGTAACAAAAGCATGGGCAATAAGGCAATCACTGTTGCACCGATTAAGTCGTGGCATGTCGGACGGTAAATGGCGATTTTGGATTTACTGTTTTCTAGTCGAGCGTAATCGTAGCAACGCATTAAAAATAATGGCGTTAAACGACTAACGCTATGCACGGCGATGAAAATAATGGGAAGTTTTTCGAGCGGTAATGAAATTAAAACGCTGACCTTCAACGTCAACAAAAGCCCTAGCCCTAACGCACCATAAACACCAATCGCTGAATCTTTCATGATGGTGAGAATGCGGATTTTGTCGTAACCGCCGCCAAAACCATCGCACACATCCGCAAAACCATCTTCGTGAAATGCGCCCGTGAGCAAAATGCCACTAATTATGGCGAGTAAAATTGAAACTGTTGGCGACCATAAAAATTGCGCCACATAAAATGTAATTGCTGACGCGCTACCGACGAACCAACCAATGAATGGTAAATAAATCGTAGCTTGCGGGAGTTGGGCATAATCTAAATTTTTCGGACACGGCAAGCGCGTATAAAAACTTACGGCTAACCAAAAATGTTGCGTGTTAGGCTTTATCAACACCCGCTTCCTCGAATGTCGCCATTTCATTTAAAAATAAAATGGCTGATTGAATCAATGGATACGCTAAGGCAATGCCTGAACCTTCGCCTAAACGTAGTTCTAAATCGAGTAGAGCAAATCCCTCCCGACCTCCCTTTTCAAAGGGAGGAGAAAAAGCCCCCCTTTTTGAAGGGGGGTTGGGGGGATTTGCTTGAAAGTGATTCAACAACGCTCGATGTCCATGTTCGCTACCAACATGACTAAAAACACAATAATCTAAAACGTGTGGATTAAATTGTTGTGCAACCAATAACGCCGCCCCGCAGACAAACCCATCGACTAAAATTAGCATTTTCAATTCAGCAGCTTCCAAATACGCGCCTGCCATCATCGCGATTTCAAAACCACCAAACGTAGCTAAAATTTCGTGTGGTGTTTTTAATGTAGGATATTTTTCGACAGCGGACTGTAATGAATTTCGTTTATGTTCCAATTGTTCATCGTTTAAACCTGTGCCGCGTCCGACGCATTTGTCTAACGGAATTTTTGTGAAAAGGTGCATTAACACGGCTGCCGATGCCGTATTGCCAATGCCCATTTCGCCGAACCCGATACAATTACAACCCACTTTATGTTGCTGACGCACTATTGTGCCGCCGGTAATTAAGGCTTTTTCACAATCGAATAACGTCATCGCAGGCACATCTAAAAAATTTTGTGTGCCGAAACCGATTTTTTCGTGTCGCAAATCATCGTAATTCGACAAATCCGCATTCACACCGGCATCAATGATTTTTAGACTCAAATGATGTTGACGAGCAAAAACGTTAATTGCCGCACCACCGTTGAGAAAATTCAAGACCATTTGCGCGGTAACACTTTGCGGATAAGCACTTACGCCCGATTGCGCGATGCCATGATCAGCAGCGAAAATTAAAATCGTGGGATTATGAATTTCTGGCGTGAGCGTTTCAAACACTAAACCGATTTGCAACGCCAACATTTCTAAACGTCCTAACGCGCCGAGTGGTTTAGTCTTTTGATTAATTTTGTTTTGGAGCTGGTGTTTTAAATCGGGAAAATCGGATGTCATTAGTTGTTTAGGTTAAAAGGTGACTGCGGTTGCTCATTTTAAAGCGATATAGCGCAGTGCGACAGTCACCTTCACAAATTAACGTGTTTTAAAATGGGCAATTTCGCTCGCTAAACTGCGCGTTTGTTCTTCTAAAGATTCGGCAGCAGCGGCGGCTTGTTCTACTAATGCCGCATTTTGTTGTGTAACATTATCCATTTGAGTAACGGCTTGATGCACTTGATCAATGCCCGCATTTTGCTCAATCGATGCAGAGGCAATGTCTGACATCACCGCTGTTACTTTTTGAATTGAATTTACAATGTCTTCCATTGTGTTGCCAGCTTGTGCAACTTGTTTGCTACCACTTGAAATTCTATCCACCGAATCACTAATTAACCGTTTAATTTCACCAGCGGCACTGGCAGCACGTTGTGCTAAATTACGAACTTCGACGGCGACAACGGCGAAACCTTTACCCTGATCACCAGCTCGCGCTGCTTCTACTGCTGCGTTCAATGCCAAAATGTTAGTTTGGAACGCAATATCGTCAATCACCGTAATAATATCCACAATTTGATGCGAAGATTCGTTAATGTTTGCCATCGTCAACACAACGTCATTAACTACCGAAACCCCTTTTTTAGCGGTTGTTGAAGCTCCTAATGCAAGTTCATTCGCATGTTTGGCGTTTTCTGTATTTTGCTGCACGGTTGCACTCAGTTCTTCCATGCTTGCCGCCGTTTGTTCCAAGCTCGCGGCTTGTTCTTCAGTTCGATGTGACAAATCGTTATTTCCTGCCGATATTTCATCAGCTGCCGTCGCGATTGCTTCGCTAGATTCTTTAATACTTGCCATCAATGTTTTCAAATTAGCATTCGTATGATTGATACTTTCTGTCACTTTGCCATAAATACCTGGATATTCACCGGCAATTTTTTGCGTCAAATCACCGTTGGCCAATGCCTCCATCATACAATCAATTTCGGTCAAACAGCCTAACGTGTCCAGAGTGTTGTTGATATTGTCTTTCAGTGCCAACATTTCACCTCGTCCTTCAGCGGTCACACGATGATTTAAATCACCGACTACAACAAATTCCATAACTTGTATGATGTCTTCCAACATTTCTCGCATCGCTGTTTGAGAAGCGACGGCTTTTTCAATCGTTTCTTTAAATCGACCTTCGACATTCGCCACAATAACTCTGGAAAAATCGGCGTTATAGATTGAATTCGTTACGTCATTTAACGCGAACATTGTGATTCTAAGTCTGGCAATTGTTTGATTAATGCTGTCTTTTAATAGCATAAAGTCTCCTGGCATCTCTACCGTGAGCTGTCCACCTAACTCACCTTTAGAAACCCCTTCCATCACTGTACACGTATTCGCGATAACGGCTTTTAGTGATCCGCGCATATCATCAATGGAATACAATAAACTGGTTTTATCACCAGATTTCACATCAATTTTCAGCGATAAATTACCTTTGGCAATTTCTTTAACTACATTAGCCGCGTAACTGGGTTCACCACCCAGTTCGGTCAGTAATCGTTTTATAATCAGCAACCCCACAAATAAAGATAACGCCAAACCAATAAACATTAGAATTAACGATGAAACTAACGAAAACTGGTAACGCTCTTGCGCCTTTTCATATTCTTGTTTTGCAACATCCTTTTGTAATTGAACTAGCGCATCAACCCCTTTTGCAACTGGTATATACAAAGCGCGTACAGTTTCAAAATAAAATTTTCGCGCCGCTTCCTTATCGTCGGAACGCTGTAACTCCATAGCGGTTTTTAAACTCAAAACAAATTGTTTTCTATCAACAGCGAATTTATCCGCCAGTATCTTTTCTTCGGGGGTTAAATAAGTTGCCATGTAGCCATCCCATAACCTAGTTATGTCGGCAATGTTTTGTTCAATTTTCTTGTGTTGTCCCGCTAACTCTTCAGGAAAACCGAAGCCCGTAACCAAAGATGTGCGGTTATGTAGTAACTTTTCTTTGATTTCAGAAAGGTCGGCTAAAGGAAGTGTTCTATCGAGATAAACTGATTTTAATCCAGCATCGGTTTGATATAGTGCATACAAATTTAAACCACTTAGTATCATCATGACGACTGACATTAGGGCGATTAGAAAAAGTAATCGAGCTTTTACGGTAAGATTATTGAGCATGGTCATAGTTGTCTCTGTCTTTAAAATCACTCAACGTGTTTTGAAATGGGCAATTTCGCTCGCTAAACTGCGCGTTTGTTCTTCTAAAGATTCTGCGGCAGCGGCGGCTTGTTCTACTAATGCCGCATTTTGTTGTGTGACATTATCCATCTGGGTCACAGCTTGATGCACTTGATCAATGCCTGCATTTTGTTCAATTGAGGCAGAGGCAATGTCTGACATCACCGCTGTTACTTTTTGAATTGAATTTACAATGTCTTCCATTGTGTTGCCAGCTTGTGCAACTTGTTTGCTACCACTTGAAATTCTATCCACCGAATCACTGATTAAGCGTTTAATTTCACCAGCAGCACTGGCAGCACGTTGTGCTAAATTACGAACTTCGACGGCGACAACGGCAAAACCTTTACCTTGATCACCGGCTCGCGCCGCTTCTACTGCTGCGTTCAATGCCAGAATGTTAGTTTGGAACGCAATGTCATCAATTACCGTAATAATATCGACAATTTGATGCGAAGATTCGTTAATGTTTGCCATTGTCAACACAACGTCATTAACTACCGAAACCCCTTTTTTAGCAGTTGTTGAAGCCCCTAACGCAAGTTCATTCGCATGTTTGGCGTTTTCCGTATTTTGCTGCACGGTTGCACTCAATTCTTCCATGCTTGCCGCCGTTTGTTCCAAACTCGCAGCTTGTTCTTCAGTTCGATGTGATAAATCGTTATTACCTGCCGATATTTCATCGGCCGCCGTCGCGATTGCTTCGCTGGATTCTTTAATACTTGCCATCAACGTTTTCAAGTTAGCATTCGTATGATTGATACTTTCTGTCACTTTGCCAAAAACCCCAGGATATTCTGTAGTAATAATTTGCGTTAAATCGCCTTCTGCTAAAGCTGAAATGACGC
>JAQTOX010000097.1 GCA_028713055.1 Methylococcales bacterium
AATTGTGACATATCGATAGACATAACTTTACCTGGGTGCGCCTGAATTTGTTTATACGAGGTTGAGGATCAACCATTTTTAGAATCTACATAAACTTTCTGCAAATCCTGTGCCTGAAATTACCTAAAACAAGCTAAAAATTGCAGTAGGCGTTTTGTTTAGTGTTTTGAAGATGTTGCGCCGATTTCTCGGCGCAAATGAACTGATAATTAAACGATTGCAGCTTGCATTTTGGCACAATGTGCCACCGCAGTGGCTTCATCCACGACTTCTTTGTTTTGAAGTGTCTTAATCATGGCGCGGAGAAATTCAACGGATTCCAACATGACATTGATATTATCGGGATTGATTAACTTTGTTTTGTCGCGCATTTGACCTAAAAGATGTTCCATTTCTTTCGCGTAATCTGCGACCGTGTTAAATTCCAACATCGCACAACCGCCTTTAATGGTGTGTGCACCACGATAAATAGTCATCATTTTTTCGAAATTAAACACTTCTAAATCAATGCTGTTCAACTCCTTTTGCATAATATCTAAATTTTCTAAGCATTCTTCAAATAAAACATCGTGAAACTGAGTCATATCAACGGACATCGTCTTTTCCTTTTAGGATTTAAGTGTACAAAATTAGTTGTGTTAGACCGATTAACCTAACACTTTAAGCAATGTTTTTAAAAGCTGATCGGGATTAAATGGCTTGACCATCCAACCCGTTGCGCCAGCTTCTTTGCCTTCCATTTTTTTCTCCATGCCCGATTCGGTAGTTAACATTAACATCGGTATATGTTTATACTGAGGTAATTGTCTGAGATCTCGAATTAACGTAATACCATCTTTGTTTGGCATATTGACATCGGTCACGATGCAATCAAAAGTCCGCACTTTGGCTTTTTCTAAAGCATCTACACCGTCTTCGGCTTCTTCTACATCGTACCCTGCTGTTTTTAAGGTAAACGCCACCATTTTTCTCATTGAAGCTGAATCATCAACTGCAAGAATACTCGCCATTATTTTCTCCTAGTAATCAAAGCAAAATACTGGGCGATATTACCGCATCTAGCACTACCTTGTTAAGCATAACCATGTTTTTTTAGTAGCGCATTGAATAATCGCACGCGCTATTCTAACCAATCTGCATGTCGTTTTTTTGACACGTTTTTTTCAAATCCTAAAGATACTTAAATAACGTCATGCCTTGAACCTTTGCATACGATTGTTGAGCCGCTTGCAATGATGTTTGTTGTGAGTTCAGATTAGTAATCGCGGTAGCATAATCTAAATCTTCGATTTGAGACAAAGCCGTCTGCGTATTGATAATGAAATCTTGATTTGTCGCTTTTTGACGGTCTAATGCGTTTTGTCGTGCGCCAACGTTAGAACGAACTGTTGAAATTTGCACCATCGCATCATCCAATTCGTGTAAGGTTTCTAACGTAGGTTTATCCGCGCGTAATTCATTAGAAAAGTTCTTAACTGTATCGAAAAGAGATTTTCCAGTAGATGTAGAAACAAAAACAGCTGTGCCAGTATCGCCATCGGTAATCGTGCGTGATGTACCAATTTGAATGGATCGCTGTGCGTTTGAACCAAGATAAGGAAAAGCAGTTGGAATACTTCCATCTACTGTTGTCGTTGCAGCTTGTGCCTCTACCACTGTTCCAGCTCCAGCTACCGTGCCATCTTCCGTTATACCGCCCGAATAATTAACATTGAAACGCCATGACGAACTATCTCCACCCGCTACAACTACTTTTATTTTCGCGCCTGCTGGCAAGTTAGCAGTCGGTATCGTCAACGTTCCTGCGCCAGAAACCGAATTATTCGTACTGGTCATTAACTGGTCATTAACATAAACATCCATCTTGTCTGGCACAGTGTCCATGTTGTAACTCACTTTGAAGTCGCCACCCGCTGAACCGATGGTGTAATTTTTTTCAGTAACGCCTGTCCCTCCACTCGCCGAGTTAATAGTGGTCGTTGGTGTTCCATTGGCAGCAACTGGTGCGGAAATAGTAACTGTAGAATTAGCATTTTCTGGGCTAAACGGCATCAAGGTTGATTTTGTACCAGCAAAAAGATATTCACCATTTGAATTTCGCGTATTTGCCAAACTAATGAGATGTTGATTCAATTGATCAAATTCTGAAGCGATCGCGTTACGTCCCACAACAGAATTTCCTGAATCACTCACGCCTTGCAAACCCAATTCTTGCAAACGTTGAATAGTATCAATAACGTTCGCCAGCGTCGTTTCTTCTAAACCAAGACGTTGAGTTGCAACGCCAATGTTATCTTGATACTGCGTGGCTTCGCCAATCGATTGCTTAAAACTCAGTGAATACGCTGCCGCTGACGGATTTTCAGCAGGCGTTAAATACTTCTTGCCAGACGAAAGTTTTAATTGGGTTTCATTTAATTTACTTTGCTGATCAAACATCGAATTGATGTTGAATTGTTGTGGATAAGCTGTAGAAATACGCATGATAAACTCCTATCGAACTGCGCTGAGCAAGCTGTCAAATAACGACCGCGAAATAGCGACTACTTGAGACGAGGCTTGATAAGCATTTTGAAATTTAATTAAATTTGCCGCTTCTTCGTCAAGATTCACACCCGCGAAATTCGCTCGTGCTTCAGTGGCCTGATTATTGAGTGCTTTTTGGGCGGATAAACTCACACTGGCTGCATTTGCTGATGTTCCCACCCGTGCCACCATTTGTTGATATGTTTGGCTAAATGTTTTGCCATCGCTGAATTTACTTTGAGTTTCTAAATTAGCCAGTGCCAGTGCATTTACATTCTCACCTTGACCATTACCCGCCGCTGCCGCGATTTCTTTAGGATCTGAAATCACGGCATTGATATTTTTAGCGGCTTGATATGTCGGTCGAATAATAAAACTGGCGTTACCTTGGGGAATACTTAGTTCGGTAATTGTTATGCCATCTACCGTTGTAGGTAATCCCCCCGTCGGCAACATCACTTTCGTATTATCCGTTAAGCGCGTTAACGAATATGCGCCTGCGTTATAGTCTAAACGGTAGTCACTAGCGTGTAATTGACCGATGGTTGCAGGGTCAAAAACTACACTTATGTTGCCGCCAACATTGGCATTATTTCTATAAACTGGCACCTGACTCGGCTCGAAGGTAAACATATTTTTTCCTACTGCCCCGTTCAAATCAACACCTTGTTTATGAACTTCATTGAAGGAAATACCTAATCCGGCAGCCACTAAACCCAATTGTTGTTGCGCGGGATCTAACACTTGATCACGAAATTTCACTGCCCCCGCCAAAGAACCGCTGGCAAATTGGTTATTCACATTCAAGCCGTTCATCAATACGTCTTTTTGCATAATATCAGTGGTCGAATTGGACAGCTCCAATTTAGACCGCGAATCACCTGAAATTAACGCATGACCTTGCCCAATAAAAACATCAACTGAACCGTCAGCACGTGTCAAAACAGAAACATCAATATTTTCAGATAATTTTGTTAATAATTGATCGCGTTGATCAAGTAATTCATTTGGGTATTGTGTGCCACCGCCGCGTGTTACAGCAGAAATTTTGGTGTTCAAATCGGCAATGCTTTGGGTGTAGCTATTGATGCTGTCAATATTCGTTTGCATATACTCATTGTTTTGCGCCCGCATATTTTCTAGTTGTGATGAGACATTACTAAATTGCGTCGCCAACGCTGTAGATTCTGTGACCATGATTTGGCGTGCTGGAATTGAGGTTGGATCAGTTGCCACTGTATTCACAGCATTGAAAAATGATTTCATCGAATTTGCCATGCCAGTTTCTGGGTTCGCCATCAAATTATCGACTTGTTTGGTCATCGTTTGAAAACGATCCGCATCGCCAAGAGCTGACGCAGAAGTTCGAATGTTGTTGCTGATAAATTGATCGTATGAGCGCGTTACATTGGTAACGTCTACACCATTACCGACATAATTACCGCGGCTAAAAGTGCTGTTCGTTGTTGCTAAATTAGTTGTTTGACGGCTATAACCGTCCGTATTAACGTTGGCGATGTTATTACTGGTGGTTTGCATGGAGCGTTGAAACGCCATCAATCCTGTCAACGCGGTTCCTAAAATTCCACTGGGCATGGGAATAACCTATTTCTAAAATATTAAAAGATAAGTAAGCGATATTTATTTCATTTCATCGCCACCGCTGAATTATTCGCAAATAAATTTAACGTATTGCTTTTATAAATGTGCATAACTTTGGCGGCATAGCTCGGATCGGTTGCATAGCCCGCACGTTGTAATTCACGCATATATTGTTCGGTATTGTCGACTTTGGCTAATGCGGATTCATAACGCGGATTATTTTTAATGAAATGCACATAATCATGAAAACTTTCTTGGAAAGACGGATAAGCTCTAAAGCCAGAACTCATTCGCCGCGCAATCCCTTGGTCAAATTCGAGTGCTGAAACTTGTGCTTGTTTGCCGCGCCACGACCGATCCGCTTTGATGTTAAATAAATTATGACTGCTCGAGCCGTCACTATTTTTAATCACCGCATTCCCCCAACCACTTTCCAACGCAGCTTGCGCTAACAACGCATTTGGATCAATCCCCAAACCTTTCGCCGCTTGTTGGGCGAGCGGTTGTAATTGCCGCACGAAATCCACCGCCGATTGTATCGGCACTGAACGTCCGTTCTTAAATGGCATTTCGTCGTTATCATCGTCATCACGATAACCGTTGAGAATATTGCCGTCAGGTGTTTTCACGAGCGAAACCGGATTATTCAAATACTCTTCTAAACTTTCTGGATGTGGATTTTCACCTTTTGGACTAAGTTGTTTCACGATTAAATCTGCTAAACCCACGCCAGGTTTGCCCGATAAATGAACTGAAAGCTGTTGATCATACATTTCGTTATAGGTTTTGCTTTGTTCACTATCAAACGCGCCGTCTGCTAATTTCGCTGTTCGCATTCCTTTTAAAATATTATTTAAAAATAATGCTTCGAACTGTTTAGCGACTTTTTGCAAGGCGGCGGGTGAATCGGTTTTAGCTTGAATTTTTAATTTTGAAAATTCACTAAAATCGTTGTAGACCGAGGCTTGTGAAGAGGCTGGCGTGCTTAACATAGTTTTCTCGTTTAGATAATAATCAATTCTGCGTGCAACGCTCCAGCAGATTTTAAGGCTTCTAAAATTGCGACTAAATCGCTGGGTGCTGCACCGACTTCATTCACTGCATTGACAATCGCATCCAATGAAACGCCAGGTTTAAAGGCAAACATTCTATTTTTTTCTTCTTTCACTTTTACGTTCGATTGTGGTGTGACAGCAGTTTGACCTTGTGAAAGTGGATTCGGTTGACTGACATTGATGTTTTCGTCAATCGTCACAACCAAACTTCCGTGTGAAACAGCTGCCGGTGAAACACGCACTTTATTACTAATCACCACCGTTCCGGTGCGGGAATTCACAATGACTCGTGCGGGTTCTTCATCCATGTCCAGCGTGACATTTTCAACTACCGATGCAAACATAACCTTTTGGGCTAAATCGCTCGGTGCATTGACACGCACTGAAGTCGCATCAATCGGTCGGGCGGTATTTGCACCGAGTAATTTGTTAATCGCTTCAGCCATTCGATTGGCAGTCGTAAAATCGGCACGATGCAAATTAAAAACCAACGTATCGCTATCCGAAAACGATGTAGGAACTACCCGCTCGACCAACGCACCATTGGAAATACGTCCTGCACTCGGATTATTTACCGTCACGCTTGAACCGTCTTTGCCAGATGCCGCCATTCCACCAACTACTAAATTACCCTGTGCAATCGCATAAGTTTCGCCGTCTGCACCTTTCAATGGTGTCATTAACAGCGACCCACCACGCAAACTTTTAGCATCACCAATCGACGACACCGTCACGTCAATTGCCATACCGGGTTTTGAAAACGCCGGTAAATCTGCTTGAACTGCCACGGTTGCAATGTTTTTGGCTTTCAATTGTTTTAAATCTTCTGGCGATAACGTCACACCAAAACGTTTTAACATACTTGCTAAACTTTGTTTTGATGTCGGCGAACTGGTACTACTATCGCCTGATTTGTCTAAACCGACGACTAAACCATACCCTACTAATTGGTTGACACGAACGCCTTCAATGGAGGCAATATCTTTAATACGTTCCGCGTGAGCAAGTGGAAAAAATCCCGTTAGTATTAACATTAAAAGCAAAGCGTAATGTTTCAAATTCATATTTGTTTGCTCGTTAATTAAAATGGGAACCAAGGACTGTTGAAAACACGCGATAGCCAACCTTTTGTACTTGCATCGGCAAGCGAGCCTTCGCCTGTGTACATAAACGTTGCATCTGCAATTTTTTGCGAATCAATGACGTTGGCAGGCGTAATATCGACAGGGCGTACAATGCCTGATAAACGAACAAATTCATCACCTTGATTCAAGGTAACTCGTTTTTCACCGCGAATTTTTAAATTCCCGTTTGGCAATAATTCAACCACAGTCACTGAAATTGAACCGTTCAACTGATTACTTTGATCCGTTTTACCTTTACCTTTAAATGCTTTATTTGATGTCATGGATGTTTTCATGTCACTACCTAGCAATATCGCACCTAAGCCAAACAGCGCAGGTAATCCAACAGAAACGGCATCGTCTTTAGAATCTTGACTGCTGGCACCTTTGTTTGATGCTGTCCTTTCATTTAACGTGACGGTCAAAATATCGCCCACACGCCGTGCAGTATGATCTTCAAATAAGCGCATATCGTAACCCGCTTGATAGATGCCGCCAGAACTTTGTGCCGGTGGACGTAAATCAGCTGGCGCGACAGGCGAAAATGATGGTTCGCGCTTAGGCAAAGGCGTACTGCACGCCGTTAAAAAAATCGGCAATAGCACAAAAAATCGAAAGCTGCGTGGCATCATTTTAATCACTCGTTTACAGATTTTGCGTAATGTAAGACAGCATTTGATCAGTAGTCGAAATCGCTTTGGAATTCATTTCGTAGGCGCGTTGCGTTTCAATCATACCCACGAGTTCTTCCACCACGTTCACGTTAGAGGTTTCGAGTGAGTTTTGAACTAACGCCCCGAATTCGTTTGTCCCTGGCGTACCGACAATTGGCGCACCACTCGCCGCAGATTCGCGGTATAAGTTTTCACCAATTGGTTCTAAACCCGCGACGTTAACAAAGTTTGCAGTTTGTAACGTGGCTAATTGCGAAGGCTGTGCGCTGCCTGGTTGTAATACAGAAACCGTGCCGTCTGAACCGATGGTAATACTGAGTGCATCTTGTGGAATAGGCGCAGAACCAGTGATTTGCAAACCATTTGAAGTCACAAGATTGCCGTCCTTGTCTAACTTCAACGAACCATCACGAGTGTAATTTGTAGTTCCGTCAGGCATCGTGACTTGTAAAAAACCACGTCCGTTAATCGCTACGTCTAACGCATTTCCCGTGGGTTCAACGTTGCCTTGAATGTGTAATTTTTCAGTCGCCATAACTTTCACACCTGTACCAAGCTGTAAGCCCGTTGGTAATTGACTCGTCTGCGAAGTTTGTGCGCCGACTTGACGCATATTTTGATACATCAAATCTTGGAACACGGCGCGGTCTTTTTTGAAACCTGTCGTGTTGACGTTTGCCAAGTTATTAGAAATGACCGCCATACGTGTTTGTTGAGCATCTAACCCCGTTTTGGCGACCCATAATGCACGTTCTGTCATGATAATTCTCCGAAGTAATCGTTGTTTTGTGTTTAATCAGCTGCACTATCTATGCCACGAAAATTACATTTGCAGTAATTTTGCACTGGCGGCAGAATTCTCTTTGATGCTTTTCATCACGTTGGTCTGCATTTCAAAATTGCGCCCCAATTCAATCATGTCGACCATTGCCCCAACCGCATTAACATTACTGCCTTCGATAACACCTTGCAGAACTTGAACGGTTGCATTATCAACTTGTGCTGTACCGTCTTTGATATAAACCAATCCATCAGTACGTTTTTCAACATTTTTAGCATCAGGTTTAATCAATTTAATTTGATCCACCGTTGTCATGGCATTACCGGCTGCACCAAATGGAATAATGTTAATCGTGCCATCATCGCTAATTGTTAATTTCTCAGCCGCAGGAATGTTAATCGGTTGACCATCTAAATTTAATACAGCTAAACCAGAACCTGTTTGTAATTGTCCGTCGGGTGTCATTTTAAAATCCCCCGCTCGCGTGTAGGCTTCTTTTCCTTTGCTGTCGCGTACTGCAAAAAAACCTTCACCTTTAATCGCAAGGTCTAACGGGTTATCCGTTGTTTGTAAATTGCCGGGCGAAAAATCTGTGCCTGGCTTTTCAGTTTGAGCATAAACCCGCGTCGGATAACCATCACCGAAAACAGGCATACTGCGAAATTGTTCCAAATCCGATTTGAAACCGGTAGTTTGTGCGTTTGCCAAATTATTAGAATTTGCCGTTTGAGCAAGTAACGTTTGTGTCGCGCCACTCATGGCAATAAAAAGACTACGATCCATAAAATTCTCCGTTTTGAATGTAAAAATGCGAGCGCGAATTTACTCGCGCTCACAAAACGAAAAAACTAAATTCTTAACACCGTTTCAACTAAGGTTTTTTCAGTGGTAATGGTTTGTGAATTCGCTTGATACGCTTGTTGTGCCACAATCAATTTCACCAACTGTTCTGACAAATCCACATTGGAATTTTCAATGGCTGATGATTGAATTGAACCAAAATTGTTATCGCCACCCGCACCATAAATCGGTGCGCCAGATTCCGAAGTTGATAACCACGTTGTTGCGCCTACTTTCGCTAAATCTTGATTACTAGGGAAACGTGCTAACGCGACTTGACCAATTGGTTTTGCAAAACCGTTGCTGTATTTAGCAAACACCACGCCTTTTTTATCAACATCCACACCAGTTAAGTTACCAACCGGCAAACCGTTTTGTTTTAAGTCATTCACGGTAAATGGCGTTGAAAACTGCGTTGAACTGGCAAGATCAAGACTAAATGTCATTGGGGTAACTTTAATATCTGGATTTATTGCAGATAAATCGATTGAACCAAAATCGATTTTAGTATTTGGTGTTCTAGTCACGCCAGGTAATCCAAGAGCTGCCGCCGCTTTCGCTGCATCGGCATCCGCTGTAAGTGCATCCGCTGCAATCTGAGCAGCTGTAGCTGAATCCGTGACAGCAAGAGCCGCCACAGCTACAGCAGTCGCTTCATCGCTTTTAGCTGTATTCATCGCAGTAGTTGCGGCAGCTACCTCACTTTGTGCGCTAGTCAACGCAACTGGTACGGGTACGCCCCCTGTTGCTACAGCGGCAACGGCATCGAACTCAGCCTGTGCAGCAGCCTGTGCAGCTTGTGCAATCAGTAAAGGATCAGTTACTAACGGATCAGGCGTAACTGCGGCTGGAATCGCGCCAACAATTGTTGTGTTGTAAGCGTCAGCAGCAGCCTGTGCATCTGTTGCCGCAAGGAGTTTTGCTTGTGCGGATGCATCATTTGCCTGCAATGCCGCAAGCGCAACAGGATCTGTAGTGACATTCGGGTCAGCAAGTGCGGCAGCGGTAGCATCTGCTCTTGTTTGGGCAGTCGCTAAATTAGAAGTGGCAGTCTTTAAAGCAGTAGCCGCACCAGTGACGACAGCTTTGGTTGCATTAGTAATTGCCGTAGCGAGCTGTGCAGTAGCGATTGTTGCTCGTGAAGTAGCCGCGGTGGTCGTTGAATGTGCCGTCGCTACCGCTGCGTTTGCCTTATCCGCGTTAATCTTTGCAAGTGCAGCAGCAGATACTGCCAAATCAGATGTTGTTGCTGACGGAGAGACTTTTAACAAATTCCCTTTATCATCAAAAGTTACTCGTGTTGGTGTTGAAGTAATTGTTCCCGCAGGTAAAGCTACCGCACCTGTCGCTACAACGGGTGGAATTGCATAAACGTCTTCTTGTACGCCAGGTTGAAGACTTCTACCGTCAATAAACGTGTAAGCATCCCACTCATCTGGTACGGCAGTTTTACAGAAATACGTTGATGCGATATGTGCGTTACCTAACGAATCGTAAGTAGTAATTGATGTGGTATGCGTATAGGTTTTTGGATCAGGAATATAAGGCGCAGTACCTGGTGTGGTGTAAGCAAAGGGTGTAATTGCCACTTGTGCCGCACCGTTTAAATTTAATTTCATATCGACAGCAGTTGTTGCCGTCGGTGTGCCTTGATCGGTGTTAATTTTCAAAGGCAATTTAACGCCCACGTCAAAACCTTCAGCAACGGTTGTTCCCGTTGGTTTGAATGCCAATAAGTAACGACCACTATCATCTACAACATTACCCGCATTGTTGATGTGAAATGCGCCATTACGAGTAAACGATGTTGCTTCTAACGGTTTATCGGGAACAATTGGATCAACTAAATCACCCATTGCAAAAAAACCTTCGCCGCTAAGTGCTAAATCTAAAGAGTTCCCCGTTGGTTCGATGTTGCCTTGTTTAAATTGTTGCGCCACGGAAGACACGCGAACGCCTGTTCCAACGGCAGTTTTGCCGACTGAACCCAAACTACTCACATAAACGTCGCCAAATTGTGCGCGGGATTCTTTAAAACCCACTGTTTGTGAGTTAGCGATGTTGTTACCGGTGACGGATAACGTTGTTGAGGCGGCTTTTAGACCGCTTAATGCCGTTGAAAAACCCAT
>JAQTOX010000186.1 GCA_028713055.1 Methylococcales bacterium
CTTCGCTAACTTCAATGCGTCCTTCGTTATCTTCGGTTTGGTAAATCATTTGTGATGTCATGTTTTTTTTACCTGTAAATAATGTTTTGAAGAACGCTAGCATTGTGTTTAACCAAGTCTTTTAAAAAGCGTGTGAATTCGATTTGATGTAACTGTTCTAAAATTATTGCGCGTGTGCGTAAATCTTTTAATGCATAGAGCGGAGTTTTCTCGTGAAACGCTAAACCGATGATATTGCCGCGTCCGGTGACGGGAACAAATAATAATTTCCAGTTAAATAATCTGCCCAGCCACAACGCGATTTGTTGAAATTGAGGACGACGTACACCA
Source organism: Methylococcales bacterium (assembly GCA_028713055.1). Lineage (GTDB taxonomy): Bacteria > Pseudomonadota > Gammaproteobacteria > Methylococcales > Methylomonadaceae > UBA10906. The sequence continues at coordinate 331 of JAQTOX010000186.1, forward strand.
CCCCAACAATTGATGACCAGTATTCCGTCTTTTTTGAGTAATGTTTTGCAACGTTCGAAGAATTTAAAATTACAAATTGCTTCCGCCATACCCGTCGCATCAAACGCATCAACCATAATCAAACTGTATAACTCGTTTTCACTTTCTAAACGTTTTCGGACATATTCTGCACCATCGTCAACCACCACTTTTAAACGTGAATCATCAAGTGGTAGTCCAAAATGACTACGAGCGATTTTCACCACGCTTTTACGGTATTCGACGACTTTGATTTGGCAGTCGGGAAATTGATGTAGCAAATGTTTTGCAATCGAACCGCCACCTAAACCGATTAAAAGCGCGTCATCATTTAGCGTCTCTTTGAATAACATCCAACTCGTCATCGTGCGAGCGTATTCCAAATAAAGCTGATTAGGATCGCTGAGTAACATCGAACTTTGACGTGGCAACGAACCAAAATGTAATGAACGCACGCCGTCCGCTTCGACAACTTCTAACGCACCATCGTCATCGTAATCTTGGTGAATCAATAAACCGTCATATTTATACATAGTATGATTATCAAGCAATCGTCTAAATTTGTTATCTTGCGAATGTAACATTTTAAAAATTCGCTTTTGATTCAATAATACCGCCGCCTAAACAGATTTCACCTTGATAAAAAACGACGGATTGTCCTTCTGTTATAGCGCGTTGTTGTTGCGAGAAAATGACTTTGACTCGTCCATTTTCTAACGGTGTTACTACACAATCTTGATCTTCTTGACGATAACGGGTTTTGGCTTTGCAATGCAGCGTTTCAGTTAAAGGACGATTACTGCACCAATCGAGTTGGTCGGCGATTAAGGAATTATGCAACATCAACGGATGGTCGTGACCTTGCCCGACGATTAACACATTATTCACGACATCTTTATCCAACACATACCACGGTTCATCAGGCGCATCTTTTACGCCGCCGATGCCTAAACCTTGTCGCTGTCCGAGCGTGTAATACATTAAGCCATGATGTTGCGCGATATGTTGACCTTCTAGCGTTCGCATTTCGCCAGGTTGTGTTGGTAAATAACGTTTTAAAAATTCGCTAAACTTACGTTCACCAATAAAACAAATGCCGGTGCTATCCTTCTTTTTGGCATTTGAAAATCCAGCACGTTCCGCCATTGCACGGATTTCAGGTTTGTGTAAATGTCCAATTGGAAATAACGTGCGTGATAACGGTTTTTGTCCAAGTGTGTATAAAAAATAACTTTGCTCTTTGTTTGGATCTAAACCTTTGAGTAATTGAAATTCGCCGTTATTCTCAGCAACCCGCGCGTAATGCCCTGTCGCAATATAATCCGCGCCTAAGTCATCAATGGCATAATGCAAAAAGGCTTTAAATTTAACGTGCTTATTACATAAAATATCGGGGTTTGGTGTGCGAGCTGCTTTGAATTCCGATAAGAACACTTCAAATACTTCGTCCCAGTATTCAGCGGCAAAATTCACAGTTTTTAATTCGATACCGAGCGTGTCGCACACTTGTTGTGCGTCGGCTAAATCTTGCATCGCGGTGCAGTATTCCGTGCCGTCGTCTTCCTCCCAATTTTTCATAAACAAGCCCGTCACGTTATGCCCTTGCTCAAGCAAAAGCAAAGCCGTAACAGACGAATCAACGCCACCAGACATTCCGACAATAATGTTTTTACGCATAATCAAGCAGAGATTTTAAAAGTGAAAGTGGATAATGTTGACCGTCTAAATAATCATCAACAGAAGTTAAAACTAATGGGCTACGTAGTGGTTTAGTAGCGATTTCGTCGCGAGTTAGCCAATGTGTTGCAACAATGCCAGCGTCCAAGGTTTGTGTAGGTTGATGGTTGTAACATTTCCCGACAAAACAAAACCGCACAAACGTGGGACTATTCGGATTTCGTCGCCACAAATGCACACCAGAGATATATTCGGGAGTAAAATGCCACGCTGTTTCTTCCAAAACTTCGCGTTTTACGGCGGTGATTAAATCTTCATGTTCTTCCAAATGTCCGGCAGGTTGATTAAATTGCAAACCATAAGGTGTATTTTCTTCAACCAATAAAAAACGTTGCTCGCGTTCAATAATTGCAGCAACAGTGACGTGAGGTTTCCAAACCATAAATATAAGTAAATGTCGGCGTTAAAAGCGGCGATTTTACGCGAATTAGCAGGTTAATGTTGTTAAAAATAACATTAGTGATTGACGAGGCGGGGCTAATCGAGTTTAATACGCCTTCTTTCAAAACGCCCGGGTAGCTCAGTCGGTAGAGCAAAGGATTGAAAATCCTTGTGTTGACGGTTCGATTCCGCCCCCGGGCACCATCAAAAAATTTTTATGTTTCCCTCGAGTTTCAAAACGCCCGGGTAGCTCAGTCGGT
>JAQTOX010000005.1 GCA_028713055.1 Methylococcales bacterium
AAGGTACTAAAACCCAATGTGCAGCAGATAGTGCATTTAAAAGTAAATTATCTAGCGTAGGAGGCGTATCAATAATGACTAAGTCAAATCGTGAAGTAATCGATTTATCTGCTAATGCCGATACTAATCGGCGTTCATCTTTACCACTGTTACCGTGTTGAAATGTTGGATCGGCGGGTAAAAGGGAAAGATTATCTATCGACGTTTCGCGTATAGCATCAACAAGCTGAAAAGTTGGCGATGTGAAAATATCATGAACGGCTGCCTGCCCTAGACCCATTTTTATACCCAAGCCCACCGCGCAATGCCCTTGAGAATCGAGGTCAATAAGTAATACCCGCCGCCCAACCGCTGCAAATTCAGCTGCTAAATTTACAGAAACTGTCGTTTTACCCGCACCGCCTTTACGATTGGTAATAACTAAAACTGGAACAGAGGAGTTCATAATCCCAAGGCGTGCTGTACAGCTTCACGTAATTGATCACGGGTAAATGGTTTAGATAAAATGCCTTTCACCCCCAACATTTCAGCTGATTCTAAATTGAATTCCGCCGTAATGGCACGCCGTCCTCCTGAAATAGCAATGATGGCAACATTCGGATTGCGACACAGTAATTCCGTAATTACTTCAATACCATCTTTATTGGGCATGATAATGTCAGTAATAACTAATTCGGGATTAAATTGATTAAAAACACGCATCCCGTCTACACCATCAAACGCAGTAACCACTTCATGCCCATCACGCGATAACATTTGCTTTAAGAGATCTCGCAATTGCTCTTCATCATCAATGATTAATATTCTCGCCATAACATTTCTCCTTATTAAAAAACTAAAATTGCTGATTCATTCTCACACAACGTCACGAATTAAAAAAGCTCAAATTTCGGTGGCTGATCTCCGTCATCACTCGAGTTTAAACTATTACCATGATACGACTCTTCTTCAAGATAACCGTTCAACACGGCATTTAAAGCGGTGGCAAAGTCATCCATATTATTACCTGATGTAACATCTAATTGAATGGCAAACTCTTGCAACAATTCATTTCGTCGTTGCATCGCAGCTTGCATTCGCTCAATACGTTGTCGAACAATGTCTTGATATTGGATACTCCCCAAAATTTCAGAAATATCCTGTGCTAATTTCATATTACTTTGGTTAATAACAGTGAATAACGTTTTATAATACTGACGCATATCCTCATGACCTTCTTGCAATTTTTTCACTGAATCCATCATTTGCGCCGCTTCGTTCATCTGCTGCATGACTTCTTCTAAAAATTTGAATTTTAAACCTTCGTGAATGGTATGACGAGCTGTGTCCAGCCCTGCTTCAATCATTTCAGCAGCTTTGTTAGAATTTACTGCCAATTTACGTACTTCGTCAGCAACAATTTTAAATCCTAGTCCTGCATCACCAGCATGTGCTGCTTGAATCGCGGCATTAACAGCGAGAATATCTGTTTGAAAACTAATTTCCTTAATGCTATCGACTAAATAGCTCAACGAATCAATCACGCCACTTGCACTTTGAATCGCTTGAATATCCCTCTGAATTTTTTCTGGAATATCTTGGATAAAATGTCCGATCCGCACGATATAGCCCACACTTTCATCAACACCATTTTCCATCGCGTTGATTTTAGAAATCGTCTCTGTGATATAACGCACTAGATTGCCAGCCTGATCACTTAAATCACGCATTAACGTAATCAAAGTAAATGCGGAGTCATTAGTGTCATGTGTAACAACTTCCAATTGTTTTTTCACTACATTATCGATAAGCAAATGTGTTTCAAGTACATCTCCCATCTGCCTAATACACGCAAATAGCTGTGATGTATCTTGTTGTTGATTTTGCGGTACAGTCGCCAATTCACGGCGTAAATTCAACAAAAGTTGTTGTGTTTCGTTAATCCGCTCGCGCAACTGATTATCGATATTTTGACTAACGTGCAAATACTGCGTAATTGTCTCAGCGGTTTTGTCAATCAATGGAATGAATGACTGGCGTGCTTCTTCGAGGCTTTCATTACTACCCATTTGCAATGCACTAAGTAACGATTGTACTTGTTCAGACATTATTGCAACGCATTGGATTAGCGTTGCAGCTAACATGTCAGCGGGATTTTCAATACCCCCTACGGCTGTATTTTTGATACCTAACGCGCTTTCAACTTGGCGAGTAATGCTGTTGAGAATATGGCGCAGTTTTTCATTCGTCGTATGAACACGCTCTTCGGGGGATAAAACTTGGGGAGATTGAATTGTTTTCAGTAAAAACCACTGCGCTCCTAACGCAATCACCATCGCTAAACCTAAAAACACCACTTCTTTAAAACTACCCAATTGCGTTTCTAAATAACTACTTAAAAACACAGCACTCACCATGAGTAGCAGCAGCGCACCCATGCTGGTAAGTAAAATGCGTCCTGCCTCGCTTTTAAAATCGATGATGTTTTTGGTTTTTATTGCCATAACTTACGCCCCAGGCAAAACTTGCTTAATGATTTTCAACAAGTCAGCGCCACCCACTGGCTTCACTAACCAACCAGTTGCACCAGCAGCTTTACCTTCGTCACGTTTACCCTGACTCGCCTCCGTGGTTAACGTCAAAATAGGCATAAATCGAAAACCAGGTAATACGCGTGCTTTTTTAATCAATTCAATACCGCCCATGTTCGGCATATTGATATCGGTAATGATTAAATCGGGTTTTAAACCGGCGGTAAGTTTTGCGAGCGCCTTCACCCCATCTTCAGCAGTTTCGACTTTAAACCCCGCAATTTCTAAATTGTTTTTTACACTCATCAACATCGTTACCGAATCGTCTACGAGTAAAATTGTTTTTGCCATGAATTCTCACCTAAATTTGTTCAATGTAAAAATACTTCGATTTGCACGTTAATGATTGACAATTTATGGCAAGTGAAAGCCTAGCCATATTATGAAGATAGGCTTATGTCTACCGTGTACGTGCCATATTTAACCACAAAATATAGTTCTACGCTAAATGCTAGGAACTACGGGCTAACGTAACAACGGCTCCAGCCATAATTGTAAATCTTCATCTTTTGACCATGCCACAACGGGTGGTTTTACCGCCATCAAAACTTGCAAATTTGACGCATGAATATGAGTACACGTCGTAAAATTGACTTTGCCTTTCGGATTTTTTTGGAACCATTCTAACAAAGCTTCTGCATCTTCAACGCCCACAAAATCGTCAAATACCGCCAGTGATTTTTTATATTCAATTGCCATAACTAAATTAACTCCCGTGGATTTAACACCATTAACACCGAACCATCACCCAATAATGCGGCACCCGAATAACCTGCCAAACCGCCTAAAATACCCGTCATTGGCTTGAGAATAATATCCACGGTTTCACGAAATTCATCGACCAAAATACCGACGTGTTCACCATGTACGCGCAAAATCAAAGTCGCAAATTCATTGTCTTCATTCGGTAATTGTTCAACGTTGCTTGCTAATAAATCATTCAATGATAACAACGGCACAATGCGACCACGCAATACCGTCGTTTGTTTTTGTTTAATTCTTTGTATGTGTGAATGCGGCACACGCACAGTTTCGACCACTATATCCATCGGCACACCAAAGATTTGTTGATTCGATTGAATAATCATCACATTCGTCACCGCCATCGACAACGGCAACGACAAATAAAGTCGCGTACCTTTGCCAACTTCGCTTTCAATGCCAACTGTACCATTTACTTTTTCGACTGCCGAACGCACCACATCCATGCCTACGCCCCGCCCAGACAAATCGGAAATCACGTCCGCCGTCGAAAAACCTGCCGCAAAAACCAAATTCACCGCATCTTGATCGCTAATACGTTCAAGCGTGGTTTCGTCGATTAAACCTTTTTCATAGGCTTTGTGTTTGATAATTTCTGGATCGATACCTTTGCCATCGTCGATAATTTCAATCAGCACACGATCAGATTCTTGACTGGCTCGAATCAATAATTTACCCGTTACCGATTTACCGACAGCAAGCCGAACATCGGGCATTTCTAAACCATGATCCAAACTGTTACGAACAATATGAATCAGCGGATCCGATAAGGCTTCAATAATATTTTTATCCGCTTCAGTCGCTTCGCCTTCTAAAACCAACTCGACTTCTTTACCCAATTTGCGCGAAATATCGCGCACCATTCGTGGAAAACGTTGAAAAATAAACGAAACCGGCATCATGCGAACTTGCATAATCGTATCTTGCATCTCTTCGGCAACTCGATTGATAACCGCATATTGCGCTTTAATTTCTCTTGCCAAATCCCGTACACCAAATACCGTTTCAGCACGATTCGCCAAGTATGGCAGCGCATTTTTTGCCACCACCATTTCACCAATTAAATTCATTAACCGATCTATTTTATCTTGGTCAACTTTAAGCATTTTAGACGCGGCAACGGCACCAGTTATAACGGCATCTTCAGTACGCCGCCCGAATTTAACTTCGTTTTGTGTTGCTAAATTGCTGACAATGATTGGTGCTTCTTCGGCAGTAAAGACTAATTCTTGTGTACTTGCTGATGAATTGTTCAACCAGTCCAACAATGGCTCGGGTGAATTTTTTGTCAGTGCAAGCTGCAATGCACTTTCAATACTTTCGACTTCATGTAATTTCTGTACAGCACGATAACAACCTAATAATGTTGCTGCTATGGATTTCAATCGACCAGCAGACCATGTGCCACCTAAACTTAAAATTTCACGCTGCGTGTTAATCACCACATTAAAATCACGCAATAATGTATCGGATAATTCTGAAAGGTTCACCGATACGGAGGGCATAACCGTGACCATATCACGCGGTTCATTCATTTCCATTATGGATGACGACCAATCAGGTGGGGTCTGTGCGCGTAAAGTATTCAATAAAGTACGTTGTGCTGATTTATTTTCTGGTTCAACGTCAACAAGTTGTAATGCCCAACGTAATACGGAAGATGACCATAATTCTGGTGAAGATAGTTCTAACATTGTGTTGATTGTGCGAATCAACGTCTCAATTTCATCTTTGTCTAATAATGCCAGAACATTGTTAATAAAATCGTCATCTATCGCTTGACTGTCTTTTCTACCATTAGGTTTTACAAACGCTAATGCAGGAATTTTCACACGATGAATTTGATCGGGAACGTAACGAAACAAATCGTCCAATTCCACCGCCGGTGCAATCGTCAACAATTGAAATACAAGTTGACTGCTGAACACATCCATTTCCGCCAATGTCGATGAAGTGTTATTTAAAATAACGTGCCGCCATGCCGTATCGGGAATTTGTCGCGCTAAGAAGAATGGATCTTCACCTTTAAAAAAACATTCAGGTTCAGGTGTATATTCGAGCCAAAATACCGTTTCTCCATCAATCGAACAACGATACAAACCCATTGCAACCGTTTCTGGCAAATCCAATTCCGGTAATTCTGACCATGAAATTGCTTTTACCGCTAAACCATCTTCAGTGTAGGTTTCAATTGCAACTGGCACATATACAGCGTTATGGGCATTTAATAAAGCACGTAATGCTTTTGTTAATTCTGTTGATGTTGCAAAATGATTGCTGCCGGTTTTTCCTGTAATTTCGATTTCATCCATCAAAGAACCCACAAAATCCATTGCTTCCAACAATTGATCCGCAAGGGTTTGAGAATAATTGACGCGCCCATTACGCACAGCATCCATTAAATCTTCGCTGGCGTGTAGCACACAGGTCATTTCAGGAAAGTCGAAAAGTCCGCTATTTCCTTTTAACGTATGCACAAAACGGAATAACTCAGCCATTAACGGTGTACTGGTCGGATCACTTTCCAACTGCATGAGTTTTTCGCCAATACCTTGTAGAAAATCTCGCGCCTCAGATAAAAATTGTTCTAATAAACTGTTCATTACGCGACCTCTCCGAGTAACAGCCTAGTGTAGCTGAGTAATTCAGTAGGTTTAAGCGGTTTGGTTAAATACAAATTTGCCCCCGCTGCATAACCTAAAACCTTGTCATTTTCACCCATTTCAGTTGATACCATAATGGCTGGCGACTGCACAGCATCTTCTTGGCGACGAAATTCATTTAAAAATCCGTAACCGTCTAATTTCGGCATATTGACATCAACAACGTAGAGGTCATAAGGTTTCACCAAAGCTTTTTCTAAAGCTTCAATACCGTTGATCGCTTCATCGACGCTATATCCTGCGCTTTCTAAAATATTTCGGTGATAAAGTCGTACCGTTGCCGCATCGTCAATGACGAGTATTTGTTTCATAATGCCTCCAATGGTTTTTGATAGACGATAGCTTCGGGAAATTTACGTACACGGAAAAGCGAAGAAATACGACTCATTGATTCTGAATGTCCTAAACAGACAAAACCACCCGTTTTCATAGCATCAAAAAACATTTCAGCTACTTGCCGCCGCGAGGCATCATCAAAATAGATCAGTAAATTACGGCAAAAAATAATATCGATATTTCGATAAGGGCGCACATCCGCAGAATTCACGATATTAACGCGACTAAATTCCACTGCGGCGCGTAAGTCATCACAAATTTGATAACCTTCATCTTGATAATGAAAGTATTTTGCCAAAAATTCTTTGGGTAAGTGTTGAACTGATCGTGCAGAATAATGTCCCCGTTTCGCATGTTCAATCATAGTGGTATCAATGTCGGATGACATAATTTCAACATCCCAATCGTTAATCCCCGCCCAGTATTCAAGCAAATAAATTGCAATCGAATAAGGCTCCTCACCGGATGATGATGGTACTGACCAAATTCGAATTGGCGATTTATCAGTTTTTCTTTGCGTAATTTCGTGCATTAACGAATTTACTAAACATTTAAATTGATATTCTTCACGAAAAAAATAGGTTTCATTCACTGTCATCGTATTCACTAAGTTTTGCAACTCATTGCCCGATGCTTCAAAACGTAACATATTAAAATAAATACGAAAATTTCCTGATTCAGTTGCTTCAATTCGGTCGATTAGACGTTTATCCACAAAATAACGTTTGGAATGATCAAATACAATTCCAGTTTTGCGATAAAAAAATTCTTTGAATTTCAAAAAATCTTCGTCACTAATCGTGATGGCAGACATTTAATGACTCCCCTCTTCAATGCGCTTCAATGCTAAATCAACCGAAAAACAAATATACGGTTCGTCTTCAAAACGTATTTTTAATTGTTTAAGCGCGGGAATAGAGCGTTCGGATCCCACTTCACTTAGCAAATCTACTGCCGTCGCGCAAACGTTCAGGTGTGAGTCTTTTTCAATAACATTGAGCAACCACTGTTCAACATTTTTATGACGTAAGGATTCCAAAATGTTTACGGCAAAAATCCGCACGTCTGAATCCGAATCTGTTAACAAGGTGCTGATAATTGGCTCAACTTCATTTGGAGATTCTTTTAAAACTCCGATAGCTTCATTGCGTAGCGCAGCTTCTTCGCTTCGTAGACAATGAACTAAACCTGCTATTGCAACGTCATCCCCTAAGTGTGCTAACGCATTCAGAATAGCCGTCCGCACGCCAGCGTTGTTTTCCACAACCAAACGATCAACTAACACTGAACTCACATCAGGCATTTCTGCTAAATCACGTACTGCCCAACGTCGAGCAGTTGAATCTTCGGAATATAACTCTTCGACAAGTCCAGTGAAATCACGATTATTTATACGATCGTCATGATTAGTGCATTGAATTTTCGGAACTTGTTTTTTTATAATCGGCATACATTCCTTCAATTTTTAGTTGTTTGTCCACGCTAATACTTGACGAGTAATGCGCGTAGCCGGAAGTGTGACAGACGCACCATTACGGCTAATCAATTCTGCTGGCATACCAAATACCACACAGGATTCTTTGCTTTCAGCGATGGTTTTACCACCGCGTTTTTTAATTTCTGTAAAAGCATCCGCACCGTCATACCCCATACCAGTAAGCATTACTGCAATAACTTTGGTCGCATCGTAATGATCTAACACGGAACGTCCTAATAATTCCACCGATGGATGCCAAGCAAAATCACTGTTTTCAGGTCTGGGCATAACTCGCGCTTTACCATCTCGTTGCGACACAGTCATGTCTGCACCGCCTTTTCCAATGTAAATCACCCCCGCTTCTAACTGCATTGGATGACTCGCTTCTATCACACGCAACGCACACAATTTATCCATTCGCGCAGCAAACGGTGCTGTAAAACTATTTGGCATGTGTTGTGCGACCACTACCGGATAAGGAAAATCACTCGGAAACAGTGGCAACACTTCTTCTAATGTTCGAGGTCCTCCCGTTGAAACACCAATAATCACAATACCATTACTTGCAGCATGCGGTTCGGCTTTCACAATCGCACGGGCAGGAATAATAGGAGCGACGCGTGATATTTTGACTCGCGCTTTTGCCGCTGCCCGAACCTTACTCACAAGTTCTTTATTTATTGCATCGATCGATAATGAAATCGTGCCGCCCGGTTTTGCAATGTAATCCACCGCACCTAAGGCTAAGGCTTCAAAAGTGGCTAACGCACCCTGCTCTGTCAACGATGACACCATTACAACGGGAACTTTACGTTGTGCCATCATCGTTGATAGCGCAGTCAAACCATCCATTTCAGGCATGTTTATATCTAACGTCACCACATCAGGTTGAAAGCGCATATTTTCTTCCACGGCTTCTTTACCATTACGCGCCAGACGAATTTCAAAATCGCCTTGCTCCTCAAACACTGAGCTAAGTTGTCGCCGCATCAAAGCGGAATCGTCAACAATGAGTAGTTTTATCATGCCTAAATCAGTTCCTATTTTTGTTATCTAGCAAATGACGCTAAACCTTCACGATCTTCCGCTTCAAGTAAATGTGATGGTTCAATAAGTAAAATTAGCCGTTTTTGTTCTTCCAAATTCGCCACGCGAGCAATCAATTTCAATTGGTTACTCGACAAATTCGGCGCGGGTTCAATTGCCGATTTAGGCACTTTCAATACCTCCGCAACCGAATCGACAATAAAGCCTGTTCTCACGCCATCAAGCAAAAATACCATAATGCGTTGTTGTTCACTTCGCTCCATCGTCGGTAAACCTAAACGACGACGTTGATCAATTACGGGTAATACCGCGCCGCGCAAGTTAATCACACCTTCAATAAATGGCGGTGTTTTTGGCACATGAGTCAGTTCATTGGGTACACGCACAATTTCTTGTACGCTTTCAATTGGCACACCAAACTCTTCTTTATCTAAACGAAACACCACCATTTGTTCATCGTCTTCGATAGTAGCCTTTTCTGTATCATTACTCATGGAATCATCCTGCATTTGTTCGACAACTTTTAAAGCATCGAGTACCGTGTTATGCCGAAACATATTGTCAGCAGAAATAATTGATACCAACCGTTTACCTCCATCTAATCGGCAAATATCGGTAATTTCCGACATATCTCCATCACGCGCTAACATACTTGGCATGGCATCGACATGATTTTTTGACACACGTAACACTTCATTGACCGTATCCATCACTACACCAACTGATGAATTTCCAACCGATACCACCACGATACGGCTGTGTTCGTTGGCTTCACGGAAAGGCAAGCCAAACATTCGGCGTAAACTCACCAACGGTAATAATCGATTACGCAAGGTCATAACACCTAAAACGTGTGATTCAGCGTGCGGTACATGAATAATATGTTCCGGTACTTGCACAATTTCTTGCGTGTCTTCAATGCTGATCGCGTATTCCTGTTCAGCAACCGTAAAGCTGACCAACTGTAATTCATCACTAAATTGATCAGTTTCTGTTTTTTCGGTGCGACTTGTCGCATTCGTTGAATTGTTATTACTGCTCAGTTTGGCAATATCGGCAAATTCATTCGCAATCAATTTGGCGAAATCCAACACCATAATCATGGCATGACCGCCGACATCTTTGAGTAACCCCGTCAATAAGTTGGTGTTTACTGTGCCGCTAATCGAACTAACATTTTCAATTTTATGTATCTCAACGCCCAACACCCGTGATACGCGATCGACCACAAAACCCAAAGGTTGTCCTAAATCAATCACCAACGCACGAGTTGCATCGTCGTATTCACAATCAGGAAAGCCAAAAATTCGACGCAGCGAAATAATCGGGATCACTTTACCGCGTAAATTTGCCAAGCCTTCAAGCGCATCCGGTGTTAGTGGCACATGAACGACATCGGGTACACGAATAATCTCTTGTACCGGAGCCATATCAACCGCAAACACTTCATCACCAACGATAAAAGTGACGAACTGAAGAATATCAGATGCCTCTTCACGGACGACTAACTCATCTACGCTCGTCGGTGTTTTCGCTTCTTGTTCTTCTGTAATTTCTGTCGTCATTACATTCCCCTTTGATTAGCCGTTCTGCAATTCATCTGCCAATGAGGCGATTTCTTCAATAGCTTCAGCCAGTTCATTTGTACCTTGAGATTGTTGTTTTGCAGATGTTGCTGCTTCGGCAGCTGCTGCATTTACAGCAAGTGCAGCTTGATTTACCTGTTCTGCATTGTCAGTCACAATCACCACACCATCAGATACTTTTGCTGCTTGAGAAATAATATTTTGTGCGTATACCAACAAGCCATCAATTTCACTAATAATACTGCCAAAACCACCGACCAAAATTTTCACTTTTTCAGTTTCTGCAATCGCAATACTGCTATTGCCCGCTAAGTCTGAACGTGCCGTAATGACTTGCTCCTGCACGTCGCGTACCATGTCTTTGATACGTTCCGCATTTTCAGATGAATCTTGCGCTAAATTACGAATATCGGTACTTACAACAACAAAACCTTTGCCAAATTCACCCGCCCGCGCCGCTTCGATTGAACCGTTTACTGCCAACATATTGGTTTGCACCGATACAGTTGAAATAGCATCGACAATTTTTTCAACTTTGCGAGCAATTGTGCCTAACGCAACAGTCAATTCACGCCCTTGGTCTGTTTGTTCACAAGCAATCACAACCTCTAAAATTAAACCTTCCATCAACGAACACACCGTACCGAATTCGTCACGCATAGATTTAATAGCGATTTCACCATCTTTTGCACGGGAATCTGCCGTTTCAGCACTATTTTTTACAATGGTTAATGAAGCTGCTGCTGTATTAGCCGCCGTAATTTGTTGCTCTCCACCTTTACGAATTTCTTCAATCGCGCCAACTAATTGACCCGAAACACTGCTGATTTCATTCACGCTTGAAGATAATTCTTCAGCAGCGGCGGCAACTTCTTCAGAACTTTTTGAAATATCGCTAGAGGTTTTTAAATCTTCAGCAGTATTCGCTAAATCTTGAACCGCACTTTCAATTTGATCCATTGCAATCGTTTGTTCTTCTAATGTTTTTACCGCCCATTCGACCGATGACGTTTGTTGAATTGACGCAGCGGCAACCGTTTCGGCAGCTTTTTGAATATCACCAACACGATTTTTTGCTTCGGTTGCAGCATCAAAAACTTCTTGAGCGGCTTTTGCCACTTCGGCAGAAAGACCTTGGATATTAGCTAAACCATCTGTAATGCCCGCGCCTTTATTTGCCGCCGCTGTTGCGGTTTCGGATGATAATTTGACTAATTCAGCACAACGCTTCACTTCCGATTGGAATTGACTAACGAGTTCTTGAATTTCTTTCGCACTTTTTTCAGATATTTCAGCTAATGTGCGAACTTCGTCTGCGACAACTGCAAAGCCTTTACCGTGCATTCCAGCACGAGCTGCTTCAATCGCCGCGTTTAATGCAAGCAAATTAGTCTGATCGGCAATGCGACCAACCGCCTTCACGATTTGACCAATGTTTTCAGCTTGAACTTCTAAATCCGAAATTACTTTGACTGAATTGGTTTGACGTTGAGCGACTTCACGGGTTGCGTTCAATGATAAGGTAACGTTGCCACTTAAGACCGTCAGTGTTTGTTTTAAAATACCGCCACGCTCACGCGCTTGTGCGGAATCAACAACTGCACCGTCAATCATAACCATTGCGTCGCTACACGCTTTTGCGGCTTGATCAGCATTAGTTGAAGCGCGACGTGCAGCCGTTAAAATTTGATCGCCATTTTTTCTCAACTCACGAGTTGAAGCAGCGGTTTCTGTGGTACTTGACGCTAATTCAGATGAAGCGGCAGCGATGCGTTCTGCAGCCTGTTGTTGTTTTGCAAAAGTGCGGGCTTTTTTGCGTTGTGCTTCAACATCATGTGTTGAGGTGGCTAAACTTGAACGCAGTGCATTTGTTGGAGCTGAGGCATTTGTAGGTTTTTTAATGAGTGCCATAAGAGTTACCTTTAAAATAAAATTAAAAAAATGAAAAACTGCTTTCAACGTCGCGCTATATCGATAACAGACGAAATAACCAAAAATTCGATACAACAAGTTTTTGTATGACGGTTTGAATTTGCGCCATATTCATGGCAAGGATAATGCAATCACTACAAACCAGCAGAACATAATTTGTTATAATTCAAACCGTCATTTCATTACATCGGAAATAAAAGCACAAAGCATTCCACAGTCGTCATTCAAACCATTTCGTTGAACCTAAAAACCTTTTACAAAAGAGAATCATGTCAAACTTCGCTAAAGAAATTATTCCAGTCAATCTCGAAGACGAGATGAAGCAATCCTATTTGGATTACGCTATGAGCGTAATTGTCGGTCGAGCATTACCCGATGTGCGTGATGGTCTAAAACCTGTGCATCGACGAGTGCTGTTTGCAATGAGCGAAGAAAATAATGATTGGAATAAATCACATAAAAAGTCAGCTAGAATTGTAGGAGCTGTGATAGGAAAATATCATCCACACGGTGACACAGCTGTTTATGAGACGATGGTTCGGATGGCGCAGCCCTTTTCAATGCGTCACATGTTGATTGATGGACAAGGAAATTTCGGTAGCGTTGATGGAGATTCACCAGCGGCAATGCGTTATACGGAAGTTCGTATGGCGAGAATCGCACATGAAATGCTGACGGATTTAGACAAAGAAACGGTCGATTTTTCACCTAACTACGACGAATCCGAATTTGAACCCGTCGTATTACCAACACGGATTCCAACGCTGTTGATTAACGGTTCATCAGGCATTGCGGTCGGAATGGCAACGAACATTCCGCCACATAATTTGAGCGAAGTAGTGAGTGCGTGTCTAGCCTTGATCGATAATCCAGATTCAAGCATTGACAATTTAATGGAACACATTAAAGGTCCCGATTTTCCAACAGCCGCGTTTATCAACGGCGCGGCGGGAATTCGACACGCTTATGAAACGGGACGCGGCAAAATTTATTTACGTGCTAAAACTCATTTTGAAAATATCGGCGAAGGTTCACGTCAAGCGATTATTACCACCGAATTACCCTACCAAGTCAACAAAGCGCGGTTGCTCGAAAAGATTGCTGAATTGGTCAAAGAAGGAAAACTGGAAGGCATTTCGGGCTTGCGTGATGAATCCGATAAAGACGGAATGCGGATGGTGATTGAATTAAAACGCGGTGAAGTTGCCGAAGTCGTATTGAATAATCTTTATAAACAAACTCAATTTCAAACTGTTTTCGGCATGAATATGGTGGCGATTCTCGACGGTCGCCCATTCTGTTTAAATTTACTTGAAATTCTCAATTCATTTATCAATCATCGCCGCGAAATCGTCACACGTCGTACCGTTTATTTGTTACGCAAAGCACGCGAACGCGCCCATATTTTAGAAGGTTTAGCGATTGCGTTGGCGAATATCAATGCCATGATTGACTTAATCAAAGCTGCAAAAAATCCTGCCGAAGCCAAAGAACAATTACTTGTTACGCAATGGGCAGCAGGTTTGGTTTTATCGCTAATTGAGCGTACAAATGCGGGCGATTCCCGTCCTGATAATTTACCCATTATTTACGGTTTGGCAGGCGAGGTTTATCGACTTTCTGAAGCACAAGCGCAAGCCATTTTAGAATTACGTTTGCATCGGTTAACCGGTTTAGAACAAGACAAAATCGTTGGCGAATACACGCAATTACTCGAACAAATATCCTTTTATTTACATATTCTGGGCGATGATTTGCGCTTAATGGCAGTGATTCGAGAAGAATTGGTATCTATTAGAGAACAATACAGCGAACCACGTCGCACGATTATTATGGAAAATCGTGATGATTTGAGTGACGAAGATTTAATTACCGAAGAAGACATGGTCGTCACGGTTTCACACGAGGGTTATGTAAAAGCTCAACCGTTAAGCGATTACCAAGCGCAACATCGTGGCGGACGTGGCAAATCCGCAACACAAACTAAAGAAGAAGATTTTGTTGATCAACTCATTATCGCTAGCACGCACGACACGATTTTATGTTTCTCATCGAAGGGAAAAGTTTACGCACTAAAAGTGTATCAATTGCCAATGGGTAGCCGAGCTGCACGCGGCAAACCATTTGTGAATTTATTGCCATTGGAAGAGGGGGAAAAAATTAACGCTTTCTTACCGACGCGCGATTATGATGAAAATAAATTTGTGTTTATGGCAACATCAGCAGGAACGGTGAAAAAAACACCATTGAGTGAATTCGCTTATCAACGCGTTAGCGGTAAAATTGCGATTGATTTACGCGAAGATGACTCGTTAATTGGCGTAGCAATTACTGACGGGCAACAAAATGTCATGTTGTTTAGCAGCAATGGTAAAGCAATTCGCTTTAACGAAGCCGACGTACGGTCGATGGGACGTGGTGCGGCTGGTGTTCGAGGTTTACGATTAACGAAAGGTGAATGTGTAATTTCGCTAATTATCGCGTCTGAAGGAGCCGTTTTGACAATTTCTGAAAACGGTTACGGTAAGCGTACGGAAGTTGAAAAATTCCGTCATCAAGGTCGAGGTGGTTCTGGGGTTATCGCGATGAAAACATCGGAACGAAACGGTGCAGTTATTGGCGCGTTATTAGTGAGCGATACTGATGAGTTGATGATTATCACAGACGGCGGCACGTTGGTCAGAACCCGAATTGCAGAAATTTCAGTTGTGGGACGAATTGCACAAGGCGTTCGCGTGATTCGTTTAGACGAAGGCGAAAAAGTTGTTGGTGTGGATAGAATTGCGGGATTAGTTGATGGTGAACTGGAAGTAATTGAGGCAGGTAACGAAATTAGTGGCGTTGAACTTGAAATTGTTGACGCTGATATTGACGACGTAATCGAAGATTAAACGTAATGGAAAATTTTACGCCTTATTCAGCATTTTTTGGTGGCAGTTTGATTGGTTTATCTGCTGCCTTATTGCTGTATTTTAATGGTCGCATTGCAGGAATTTCAGGCATAATTGCTGGCGCATTTAGTGTTAAAGATAATGACAGATATTGGCGATTTTTCTTTTTAATCGGACTGATTTTAGCAGCTGTCATTTTCAACTTATTTGTTTCATCCTCGCCAGCTGCTTATTCACGGTCAACGTTGTTGCTGGTAATTTCGGGCATTTTAGTAGGTTATGGCACTCGTTTAGGTAGTGGTTGTACCAGTGGACATGCAGTTTGCGGCATGGCGAGACTTTCAATGCGTTCAATTGCAGCAACGATTACATTTATGTTCGTGGCGATGTTAACCGTGTTTATTACACGTCATTTATTTGGAGTTTCACAATGACAAAGAATAAAGCCGCGCTGCTCTGTGGCGTTTTATTTGGTTTGGGATTAGCAATTTCGCAAATGAATAATCCTGACAAAGTGCTGGCATTTTTGGATGTTACGGGGAATTGGGACGCTAGTTTAGCCTTTGTGATGGCTGGGGCATTGATAACATTGGCAACATTGCAGCACTTTATTTTGAAACGTTCACAGCCCGTTTGCGATACCGAATTTCATTTGCCGAAAGTCAATAACCCCATCGACAAGCGTTTAATTTTAGGGGCGATTATTTTTGGAATAGGCTGGGGATTAGTCGGTTTTTGTCCAGGTGCGGTACTCGCCGCTTGGGGGGATGGAAAAATCGAACCATTTTTATTTACCTTCGCTTTGGGCGGAGGCATGATGTTATTTAGTTGGCTTCACGATACAAAATAACGTACTTCAATCTAGCGCGTAAGGGCGTGACAAAATGAAAAAATACTTCGTTCATATTTTCTTTATTCTTGCGATTAGTTTTGCAAGTTACTTTATTTTTGAGCGTGTCAATACCGAGCCGCCAATTGACAATTCGTTGGCGTATTCGGATTTCATTGAGCGCGTGAAAAATAAACAAGTCGATCGCGTCGAAATTTCTGGGCAAGCCATTAAATTACGAACATCTGATGGTGAAAACTACGAGACATTTAATCCTGGCGATGGTCATCTAATTGACGATTTGTTGGCTGCTGACGTGCAAATTCGCACCAAAGTTCCACAAAAACAATCGATGTTTATGCAAATTTTCATCGCGTGGTTTCCAATGTTATTGATGATTGTCGTGTGGATTATTTACATGCGTCGTAATCAAGGTTATGGCACCAATGGTTTTGGAAAAAGCAAAGCTCGGATGCTTGAAGAAGATAAATTAACGGTTAAATTTGCGGATGTTGCCGGATGTGAAGAAGCGAAAGAAGATGTCGCAGAATTAGTCGATTTCCTTGCTGCACCACAAAAATTCCAACAATTAGGCGGACAAATTCCACGCGGTATTTTGATGGTTGGTCCTCCAGGAACAGGTAAAACCTTAATTGCCAAAGCAATCGCGGGCGAAGCGGGTGTTAAATTTTTCAGCATTTCAGGTTCAGATTTTGTTGAAATGTTTGTTGGCGTTGGTGCATCACGGGTTCGTGATATGTTTGCACAAGCTAAAGAACATTCACCCTGTATTATATTTATCGATGAAATTGATGCAGTCGGGCGGCAACGTGGTGGTGCTGGAATGGGCGGCGGTAATGACGAACGTGAACAAACCTTAAACCAATTACTTGTCGAAATGGACGGATTCAATGGCAACGAAGGTGTGATTGTTATTGCCGCCACAAACCGCGCCGATGTACTCGACAAAGCGTTATTAAGACCTGGACGTTTTGATAGACAAGTGAATGTTGGTTTACCCGATGTGCGTGGACGGGAACAAATTTTAAATGTTCATATCAAAAAAGTACCTGCCGCCGCCGATGTTAAATTGTATGATTTAGCGCGTGGCACACCAGGTTTTTCCGGTGCCGATTTAGCCAATATTGTGAACGAGGCAGCGTTGCTCGCCGCCCGTTCCGATAAAAAAGAAGTCAGCATGAGTGACCTCGAAAAAGCTAAAGATAAAATTTTGATGGGCGCAGAAAAGCGCACGATGGTCATGAGCGAAGAAGATAAATTACTTACGGCTTACCATGAAGCTGGACATTGCATCGTTGGTCAATTATCACCTGAACATGATGCAGTTTATAAAGTGAGTATCATGCCGCGAGGTCGAGCGTTAGGTATTACGATGTTTTTGCCTGAACAAGATCAATACAGTGCAAGTAAACGTAAATTAGAAAGCCAAATTGCTAGTTTATTCGGTGGACGAATTGCAGAACTGATTATTTATGGTGGAGATCGTGTCACGACAGGTGCATCAAATGACATTGAACGCGCTACCGAATTAGCACGCAACATGGTGACACGTTGGGGATTTTCGGAAAAATTAGGCACGATGGTTTACGGCGAGGAAGGTGGTCAACCCTTTATGGGTTACGCTGCAAAAGGTAGCAAGGTTTCCGAGTTAGTTTCGCAACAAATAGATGAAGAAATTCGTGCAGTGATTGATGCGAACTACCACCGTGCCGAAACAATTTTGCAAGATAACTTGAGTATTTTGCACAACATGGCAAAGGCGTTAATGAAGTGGGAAACGATTGATAAAACTCAAATTGATGCGCTTATGGTGGGGGAAGAACCTTTACCTCATCCCGAATTTCCAATGCCGAATTTAGAAAAAGTGGCAGCGGTGTAAATGATAATTTCGTATCATGATTCGCAATATGGTGAGTCGCGCCAAGTTTTAGTATGTTCACTGCCGAACAGGCGGCTTAGAAATGAAAGTGTGAATGAAAATGTGTTGGTGTTATTGTGAAAACACAGCATTTTTATTGGCTTGCACTCATCGCATTTTTTGGACTATTCGGTTTGCTAATGCTTTGGCAAACCGTTTTGGCTCCGTCAACCCGCTTTCCCGTTGCACTACTTTTATTACTGAATATCACACCGTTGTTGATTCCATTGCGTGGTTTTCTCAATGGTGACAAAAAAAATTGCTCATGGATGGCTTACATCAGCTTATTTTATTTAATTCACGGTGCCGTCGAATGTTACGCTAATGCCGATGAACGCTGGCTTGCAGCATTGGAAGTGTTTTTAAGTCTACAGCTCTTTTTTGCTGCCGCATTGTATGTTCGCTCACTCAGTCGTGATGCCCGAATATAACAAGTTTATTTAACACAAAAAAACCAGACAAATAAAAACCACGCTAGATTAAATCTTAGCGTGGTTTTTATTGAAGAATTACGCTTCTAAAACAGCTAAACGATCTGCCAACAAAGTTTCTAAAACCACAAGAGCTTTTGCAAAACCGTCAATACCTTCGGCTAATTTATCTTTAGCCATACGGTTTTCTTCGTGCATACGATCAAATGTGGTCTTATCAACAGTGATTTTTTCAATTGCAGAAGTTGCTGCATTTTCAGAGGTTAATTTGCGAACTAACTGTCCTTCCGTTGAATGCGAATTATCAAGTAATGCAACCTCATCAAGTTCTGTAAGTAATGAAGGTGAAATAGTCAATAAATCACAGCCCGCTAATTCAATGATTTCGCCAATATTACGGAAACTGGCTCCCATCACTTCGGTTTTATAACCGAATTTTTTGTAATAGTTATAAATATCCGTTACAGACAATACACCGGGATCTTCCGTGGGGGCGTAATCTTCAATTCCAGTATCTTTTTTGTACCAATCCAAGATACGACCAACGAAAGGCGAAATTAAAGTAATGCCGTTTTCAGCACACGCAATCGCTTGGTGTAAACCAAACAATAAAGTCAAGTTGCAATGAATACCTTCTTTTTCTAAAACCGCTGCCGCTTGGATACCTTCCCATGTTGCTGCAATTTTAATCAATACGCGCTCACGTGAAATTCCCGCTTCTTCGTACTGTGCAATTAACTCACGACCTTTAGCAATTGACGCATCCGTATCAAATGACAAACGAGCATCTACTTCGGTAGATACGCGACCAGGGATGATTTGTAAAATTTTCAAACCAAATGAAACAGCCAACCGATCAAACGCTAACGTCACAACTTGTGCTGCACCCGCGTCCGCCCCCAATGTTTCACGAGCACCTTTCAGCGTATCATCAACGATACTTTGGTATTGCGGCATTTGAGCGGCTGCCGTAATCAATGAAGGATTGGTAGTTGCATCGCGTGGGGTAAACTGTTCAATTGCTTGAATATCACCCGTGTCGGCCACAACAACGGTAAAGTTTTTCAATTGTTCGAGTAAAGATTGACTCATTTAAACACCTGTTTTCAAAGTTAAAATAGTTTAGTGTTGTGCTTTCAAATACTTTTCAACGCCGGTCAACGCAATATCGTTGACAATCTCCTCCATAGCTGAGGCAACTTCTACCTTAGGTTGTGTTGCGCTTACTACAGCTTTTTTTGCCAAATATTTGCTGACATTGCTGATCTTGGTTTCTGGGAGGTTTTGCAAATAGCTTTCAACACGAGTAGGCTTCGCTTTAGGTGGTGCATTACGTTCTGCAATTGCTTTTTGCAACATGTATTTTGTAACGCCACTTGTTGGAGTTTGATCCTGATTAGCTAAATACTTCGCTACGCCAGTCCTGACAATCGGTGCGCTCTCTTTGTTATTATTCAAATATTTCGCAACACCACTCAGAATTACAACAGGCTTGCTTTTTTCCGCAATCGCTTGTCTAGCTAAATACTTTGCCACACCGCTCGGGCGATTTTGTTCTTGTTCTTTTAGATATTTCGCTACACCACTTAACGTAGTTGACGGTTTTTCGTCCAAATAACGACTTACACCCGTGCGAACATCAGACGAATCCGGCGCAGAAACAATCGCATTTCGTGTTGTTGTACTGTAAGCATCTTCTGATCGCGCACCAAAAAGACTTGAGAAAAAGCCCATAACTACCCCCGATTCGCGTCATTTTGAGCAGCTGCAGCTTTTTGAGCAAGGTTTTGTTTAGCAATATAACGTGCAACGTTAGTTGGTTTACCAACACGATCCAAATATTTAGTCACGCCAGAAACTTTAGGAATTCGTGCATTTAAGTAACGGGTTACACCAGTTTCTTGTGGTGCAGAAGACGTTTCGTTTGAAACAGAACTTCCACCAAAAATTCCAGCAAATTTAGGACATCTTGAGGCAGCAAAACCTGCTACAACTAAAGCACCTAAAAGTAATAAATTAGTCTTATCGCCTTCTTTTTCAGCTTTGGAAATAGCCGCTTCTTCCATGATAACTGCACCGGCACTGGTTGTATATTCAGAAACGGGTGCCGATTTGCTTGGTTTGTAAGTGTCATCTTTGAACAAAATTTTTGGTTCAAAGTTCGATGCTGGATATTTTGAATCGTCAGCAGCAGAAACAACTGGAGCCGGAGTAGATACCTCGGCTGTCGCCACTTTTGTGGCTGGAGTAGAAGCTGGTGTTGATTTTACAGATTCATCTTGATAAAGAACTTTTGGTTCAAAATCTGCGGCTGGATATTGACCTGCATGAGCCGCGAGCGGACTCGCTACAAGCAATGCAACGATAGCACCTTGGAGTAAATTATTTTTTTTCACATTGACACCTATTATTGTTATATAAAGTCAAAACCTCGATTAGTCGTGACCAAT
The DNA here is from genome assembly GCA_028713055.1 of Methylococcales bacterium. Taxonomy (GTDB): domain Bacteria; phylum Pseudomonadota; class Gammaproteobacteria; order Methylococcales; family Methylomonadaceae; genus UBA10906. Next base: position 20,914 of record JAQTOX010000005.1, read on the forward strand.
CGAGGACTTGTGCTAAAAATTTTAAAGTTAAAGCACGGCTTTAACGTGCTTGACGACGTTCTCGGTTGTGAAACCGAAATGTTCGAACAATGCGTTGCCCGGTGCAGATTCGCCGAATGTATCGATACCGACTACGCCGCCCTCTAAACCAACATACTTGCGCCAAAAATCAGTGATACCGGCTTCGATAGCAACACGTTTCACGTTCGGTAACAAAATGCTGTTTTTGTAGGCTTGATCTTGACGATCGAAAACGTTGGTTGAAGGCATTGAAACCACGCGAGCATGAATTCCTTCCGCCGCTAAAGCTACTTGTGCTTTCATCGCTAATGTCACTTCTGAACCTGTCGCAATTAAAATAACCGCTATATCGCCAGCCGCTTCAGAGACAACATAAGCTCCTTTACGCATCGCCGCGATCTGCACATCATCATGTGCAATCGCGGGAATACCCTGACGACTTAACACCAAACTGCTCGGACCAGTTTTGCGTTCAATTGCACAAACCCACGAAACCGCAGTTTCGGTTGAATCCGCAGGTCGCCATACGTCCATATTTGGGATATAACGCAACGCTGACGTATTTTCGATAGGTTGATGCGTTGGACCATCTTCGCCCTGACCTATTGAATCGTGTGTTAATACCGCGATGGTCTGCACTTTCATCAGTGCTGCCATTCGTAAGGCGCTTTTAGCATAATCAGAGAACATGTGGAACGTACCGCCGAATGGCAACAAACCACCATGCAATGTCATGCCGTTCATGATAGCGTACATACCAAATTCGCGTACACCATAAGAAATGTAGTTACCTGGCTCTTTACCGCTGACGTGTTTGAAACTTGCACAACTGGTTAGGTTTGAACCTGTCAAATCCGCAGAACCACCTAAGAACTCAGGCAAAATTTCAGCTAATCCCGCAATCGCTTTTTGCGATGCTTGACGAGACGCTAAATTTTCACCTTTTTCGTTGGTTGCTTTAATGAATGCTTCAGTAACTTCTTGCCAGTTCGCAGGCAAATCGCCTGCCATACGGCGTGTGAACTCTGCGGCTAATTCTGGGAACTCTGTAGCATAGGCTGCAAATTTTGCATCCCAAGTGGATTCAATTGCGGCACCTTTTGCTTTTGCATCCCAACCCGCATAAACGTTTGCTGGAATTACAAAGGCTTCATAATCCCAACCTAAAGCCGCTTTAGTCAAATTGATTTCGGGTTGACCTAAAGCGGCACCATGACATTCATGCGTACCGCCTTTATTTGGTGAACCAAAACCAATTGTTGTTTTGCAGCAAATTAGGGTAGGCATGTCAATTATGCCTTTAGCCAACCCAATTGCTTTAGATATTTCTTCGGGATTATGTCCATCTACAGATAAGACATGCCAACCGTAGGCTTCAAAACGTTTTACAGTATCATCCGTGTACCAGCCTTCAATATGACCATCAATAGAAATACCGTTATCATCCCAAAAAGCAACTAATTTTCCTAAACCCCAAGTACCGGCTAAGGCACATGCTTCGTGTGATACACCTTCCATCAAACAGCCATCACCTAAGAAAACATAGGTGTGATGGTCAACAATTGTGTGATCAGGACGATTGAATTCATGTGCCAACAATTTTTCTGCCATTGCAAAACCAACACCGTTGGTAATTCCTTGACCTAATGGTCCAGTGGTAGTTTCAACACCAGGTGTGTAACCGTATTCAGGATGACCAGGGCATTTAGAGTGCAATTGACGGAACGATTGCAATTCTTCCATCGGTAAATCGTAGCCTGTCAAATGCAACAATGAATAAATTAGCATTGAGCCATGACCATTCGATAATACGAAACGATCACGATCTGCCCAATTCGGATTAGTTGGGTTATGTTTTAAATAATCGTTCCACAACACTTCGGCGATGTCCGCCATACCCATCGGCGCACCCGGATGTCCTGAATTTGCTTTTTGAACGGCATCCATGCTCAACGCACGTATGGCGTTAGCCAATTCTCTACGCGATGTCATATTATTTTCCTTTGGTTAAGTGTTAAAAAAATTGCACTACCAAACTTCTTCAATAGTGCAACCGGTATATTCTGACGTTAAAAGCGAACGACAGAAGTCACTCGCTTTTAACTCGATTTTTTATTCTAAATTAGCGTGTCTTGAACGCATGATTTCTTCTGGAATGCCTTTCTCATGAATAATGTGAGAAATTGTGGATTCCAAAAAGAGCAATGTTGACAATTCAAATACCGTTCCCATAGGCATTCCAACGACTTTGCCGTACAACTCAGATTTTCCGATTTGAAACAAACCGTCTGCCATATCGCCGATTGTTGATTTCGATTGTGCAGAAATCAGCATGATTTTCGCGCCAATTCTCTTTGCACTTTTAGTAAAAGCAACTAACTGTTCAGTTTCGCCTGAACCTGAAATGACAATTAACAAATCACCCGCTTGAATACTAGGAGTAACGATTTCACCTACAACATTGACGTTATAACCACCATGCACCAACCGCATCGCAAAGAAATTGCCAACCAGTTTTGAACGACCCGCACCCGCAATAAAAATGCGTGAAGCCGCGTCGAGCATAGCGGTTAATTTTTCATCATATGATTCTTCTGTTGCCTCAAGAATACCGGTGATTTTATCTAAGATAAGTTGTTGGTGCATAAGAGTTCCTTTAATTAAACAGCGTCAACTAATTCACGGATTTCACGAGCTGCTTCAGCAGGTGAAGCAGCACCATAAATTGCCGCGCCAACAACGATAATGCTCGCGCCTGCACGAACTACGTCTTGAACAGTTTTAGCGTTGATACCGCCAGCAACTGAAATGCGTGCGCCTAAACCCAAACCAGCAATTTCATTCAAATCAGCAAAAGGTGTGTGACCAGCTGCTTGAGCGTCTAAACCTGTGTGAATACCTAAAATTTGTGCGCCTGCTGCAACTGATGCACGAGCGCAAGCCGCTTTGTCGTCAACATTGATTAAGTCGATTTGAACTTCAGCGGCGTTAGCATTAGCCGCTTTGATTACGCCTTTGATTGTTGCTAAACCAGAAACCCCTAAAACAGTCACAATGTCTGCACCAGCGGCGTAGAAAGGAGTTGCTTCATATTCGCCAGCGTCCATCGTTTTCAAATCAACTAACAACAATTTGTCAGGGAATTCTGCACGTAACGCTTTTACTAAATTGATGCCATTGTGTTTGATGCAAGGTGTGCCGATTTCGAAAATATCAACGAATGGGGCAACTTGTTTCGCCAATGAAATAGTTGCATCGAAATCTAATGAATCTAATGCCATTTGAATCAATGGTTTTGCCATGATGTACACTCCAAAAAAGTTATAGTTATAGTTAAAATTGTTACGCTAATTTATGCGGAGCTAACTTTAAAGTACAAGGGGTAGCAATGTCAATGCAAAATGCGCCCTAATCCTTTTGCCCGTTATCACGCAGGGTCACAGTGCGATTGAACACCAATTTTTCTGGCATACTGTCTGTGTCCAAACAAAAGTAGCCTGTACGTTCAAATTGATAACGATTTGCTAAGGTTGCATTTTTCAAACTCGCCTCAACACGGCAATTTCCCAAAATTTGCAGCGAATTCGGATTCACAACATCTAAAAAATTTTCTTCATTATCGGGTTGTGGCACCGTAAATAAATGATTATACAAACGAATTTCTGCCGCGTACGACTGCGTCTCCGAAACCCAGTGAATTACACCTTTCGCTTTACGACCTTCGGGGGTTTTACCTAAGGTATTTTCGTCATAGCTGCAACGTAATTCGATAATTTCACCGTCTGCATTTTTAATCACTTCATTACAACGAATCACATACGCGCCACGCAAACGCACTTCTTCGCCTTGACTTAAACGTTTGTATTTTGGCGGCGGATTTTCTGAAAAATCGTCACGTTCAATCAAAATCGTTTTTGAAAATGGTACGATTCTCTTACCGAATTCTTCACGCTGCGGATGATTACTAACTTCTAAATTTTCAATTTTGTCGTCAGAATAATTGGTAATCACGACGCGCAACGGTTCTAAAACCGCCATCGCCCGAAACGCATTGACGTTCAAATCTTCACGGATGCAATACTCCAAAACCCCCATTTCAATCCACGAATTCTGTTTAGTAATTCCAATACGTTCACAAAAATATTTAATTGCTTGCGGTGTAAAACCTGCACGGCGTAGACCTGCAATGGTTGGCATTCGTGGATCATCCCAGCCTGAAACATGTTTTTCCGTCACTAGCTGATTCAATTTACGCTTGCTGACAATCGTATATTCGAGTTGCAAACGGGCAAATTCAATTTGCTGCGGATGACATGGCGTTTCCAATTGCTCTAAAACCCAATCATAAAGTGGACGGTGATCAGCAAATTCCAACGTACAAAGCGAATGGGTAATACCTTCGATTGCGTCAGAAAGACAATGTGTATAATCGTACATCGGATAAATACACCACGCATCGCCTGTACGTTGATGATGCACGCGGCGAATGCGGTAAATTGCAGGATCACGTAAATTCATATTCGGTGAAGCCATATCGATTTTGGCACGTAAAACGTATTCACCATCGGCAAATTCACCTGCTCGCATTCTCGAAAATAAATCTAAATTTTCTTCAATTGAACGATTTCGATCAGGACTTTCTTTGCCGGCTTCTGTCAATGTGCCACGATAAAGGCGAATTTCTTCTGCCGACAAACTATCTACATAAGCTAAATTTTTCTTAATCAGTTCGACTGCATATTGATAAAGTTGCTCAAAATAATCTGACGCATGGCGTAATTCAGTCCATTCAAATCCCAACCAATTCACATCACGTTTAATCGAATCCATATATTCGACACTTTCTTTTTCGGGATTTGTATCGTCGAAACGCAAGTTGCAAGTGCCGTTATTTTCTAATGCCGTACCGAAATTTAAACAAATTGATTTCGCGTGACCGATGTGTAAATAGCCGTTTGGTTCAGGTGGAAAACGAGTGGCGACCTTGCCATCATTTTTGTTTGCTGACAAATCACTAGCGATAATTTGGCGAATAAAATTCGCAGGTAAAGTTGTTTCTGGGGTTTGCATAATAGTTTTAAATTAAAAGTGAAAATTTGGTGGGTCATGGTAAAGGAATCTTAAAATGCTAACAAGGCAGATAGTGTGCCGTTTCAGGAAAAATGCAATGAAAAATATTTGTTTGTTCAGTGCTATAGATTGTTTTACCATTCAGTTCGATTAGCCGTTCTGGCTAACTGTAGACTGTAAAACATAACAAATAATGACGAGGTGGATTATGCTTAAAAAACTTTCTTTTACTGCTACCGTTTTGGCGTTAGCGACAACTTGTGGTTCTGCAATCGCAGATAATAAAAAACCCGTAACACCAGTGGATCCGACTCCAACGTGTAAAGATCTGCCAAATTTTGCCTCTTTAGCCGCGGCATTGTCCGCAGCCCAAGCTCAAGACAATGGTGGCTTTGCGTTAAATATGTGGGGAACAATTGTGAATCGCGACGGTGAAGTTTGTGCTGTTGCAAAAACAGGCACTAACCGTGGAGATCAGTGGCCTGGGAGTCGAGTGATTTCTGCTCAAAAAGCCAATACCGCAAATGCGTTCAGTTTGCCTGGATTGGCATTATCGACTGCGAATTTATATTCCGCTGTTCAACCAGGTGGTAGTTTATTCGGATTACAGGAAAGTAATCCTGTAGACACAACGGTTGCTTATGGTGGTGTTTCTAAAAAATTTGGGACGGTTAACGATCCGTTGGTTGGCAGAAGAATTGGTGGCGTAAACGTGTTTGGTGGTGGATTAGCGTTATATAACGCTTCTGGTACATTAGTTGGTGCAATCGGTGTGAGTGGTGATAGCTCTTGTGCCGACCACAACATTGCATGGAGAACGCGCCACGCTTTAGGTTTTGACAAAGTTCCTGTGACGGGAGTTGCACCTGATAAATCTGACAATATCATTTTTGATATTGGGGCTGATGGTAAAAGTGTAGGCGGTTGGGGACATCCAACTTGCAATGCTAACAGTGCAACAGCCAACACAACAGTGTTAGGCGTAGCACCAATAGCTAAGTAATGCTCATGTAGGGCGAGTGATGTTTACTTGCCCTGCTCTTTCGATTTTAATAATTGTGTATTGTCTGCATTGATTACTTTATCAATCCAACTATAAATTCGCTTCACCAATAGTCCGTCGTCGTGTAAATACAAATGCCCTTCGTTATCGAGTTTCACTTGGCGATAATTCGTATTTATTTTCCCCGTAACTTGCCGTTCTCTTGCGCTGCTTACCACATTCGGCATATCCAATGCGCCATAAATATCCAACATTGGTAGCGTTATTTTAGAAATGAGTGACAACGTTTGAGCAGATACCTCATTAGTTTCTGGTACTGGCAAACTAATGGTCACTAAGGCTTTCACATTTTCATTTTTCATATCCGCTAACGCATAACTCGCCATCAAACTTCCTAAACCGTAGCCAATCACAACGACTTTTTCAGCCTTTTCTTTTTTTGCAAAATCTAAGGCGGCAATTAAACGTATTTTTGCATCAGGAAAAAGTGCGTAGTAATCCTGAACAGGCGCACTTGCTTCACGGACAGGCATTTGAATCGATAAAGTTGCCCAATGATGTTCGGGAAAAAACGTACGTAAATTTCTAATTATCGCTTGTTGATTTGGATGACCGCCAACGTCATGTAACAAAATGATGATGCCAGAACGGGGATTTTTGGCTGTGTCGGTGTACAAACTTAAAAACTTTTTGCCCGCTGTTTCGAGCCAAACGGTTTGTCCAACATTTAATGTTTTTTGAATATCGGCGGCAAATTCTGCCTCTCGTTTTTCATCACTTGCCACGCAGGTCAACACACTACATAAATAAAGTGCGAGGCTAACGTGGGTTAATTTTTTGATGAACATACGAGATTCCTAAAATTACATGTTGTAAATAACGTCACGATTACCACTTTTGGGATCGCTGATTTTTTCTTTCACGTCCGATTTTGCTTTTCCTTGCTTAATACGATCACGATCATATTTCGCCATCATTTCTTCCCACGTTTTGTATTGCTGATATTCAGCGAAACCTTCGGCTTTACGTTTTTCATAAATTTCTTTGCCCATTGCGATAATCTCACTCGCCTTTTTACCATCGACAGCGGCTAAAAATTCAGCATTATCCTTTTTTGCATCGCGTATCATCCAAAATGACATTTCATATTCGACACGCATATCTTCCTGCAAGTGATTTTTAATCATTTTGACAGATCTGTAAGCTGTTTTTTCGCTGTGTGCGTTAATTTTGTCACCACTACATGCTGCCAACATTGTGCAACTGAGCATTAACAAAATAAGTGGGAGTTTCTTCATTACAAGTGCCTCGAATTAAACGTAAAATAGTGGGTCATTATAAACCGAAGCCATTTTTTTTATGCTGGAATTTATTTCTTTGTTACGCCAACGTTATTACGTTGTTTTGAATTCCAACGCACAGGAAGTACGATATTATCAATCTGTGTTTGAACAATTGACCCTTGCCGAAGCATTTTTTCGTAAAGGTAGATTTCGTGAAACATTGCCGCTACAAATCGCCATTATTGGTCCAACGCAAGCAGGTAAAAGTTCGCTTACAAATGTATTCTTGCAATCACAAAACGCCGGCGTTAGTCCGTTAGCGGGTTATACGATACATCCGCACGGTTTTTGTCATTCATTAGCCTTTTTTGATTGTAAAAAATTAGCGGACTATTTCGCACCATTTGAACAAATATCGTCCGACAACTTGAGTAAAAGTCGTTTTGATTGTTACTCACTCACTCATATTGAAAAGCCATCGTTGCTTTTACCGCCAGCTATTCTTTGGGATACGCCCGATTTTGATTCGATTGATTCGACGCATTATCGAGAAGGTGTTTTAAAAACAATTGCGTTAGCTGACATTATTATTTTGGCGGTGAGCAAAGAAAAATATGCCGACCAAACGGTGTGGGATACGCTAAAACTCATTGAACCGTTGCGCCAACCCACGCTAATTTGTATCAACAAATTAAGCGAAGGTTCAGAAGCGATTATTTTGGAATCGCTGAAAGAAAAATGGCGTGATTATCGACGTGATAATTTCCCCGAAGTGATGCCGTTGCTTTATCAACACGCAACAAAATCGCCAGAAATTCCCGAGTCAAAACAGCAAATTTTGTTTGCATTGGCGAAAAAAGTGCAACGTGAAAAACATCATCGTCGAGAGCAAAAATTACTACAAACGCATTGGGCAGAATGGACAAAACCGTTACGCGCTGAACATATTGTTATCAAAGCATGGCAAACGTTGGTGGATGATGCGATTGAGCAAGCGTTAAATGATTACGAACGTACTTATTTAAACCATCCGCGCCACTACGAAACTTTTCAACAAGCGATTGCGGCATTATTGTTGTTACTTGAAATTCCAAGTGTGGCAAAAGTGATGATGACGGCACGAAAAGTTTTGCTTTATCCGTTCAAGAAATTACGGCGTTTGTTTGGCTATAATCGAAAACATTTAGCTACAACAAGCCATGAAATGACGGTTTTAACACTGTTGTTAAACCATATTCTGACTGAACTGGCACATGAATTAGTCAATAAAAATGAGGCGTTGTGGCGAGAGTTGAGCGAACAATTACGTCAAAATCGTACCGCCGTTTTAAACGAATTCAATCACGCTGCCGAAGATTATCATCAAAATTTTCAGCAAGATGTTGAACTTGCCGCACAAGGACTTTATTCAAAATTAGAAGAACAGCCACTTGTTTTAAACACATTGCGTGCTACTCGTGTCACGGCTGATGCGGCTGTTGTTGCTTTAACGTTGTACACGGGGGGAATTGGTTTACATGATTTAGCGATTGCACCGGCGATGTTGATGTTAACGAATTTACTAACTGAAAGCGCGATTGGCAGTTATATGAAAAAAGTTGAAACTGATTTGAAAACGCAACAATTCACTGCCGTGAAAAAACAAATTTTTGCGCCACTTGCACAGCATTTACACACGTTGCCACAACACATAAAAACTGAAACATATTTTGCGATTTCACCCGAACAACTTGCCACCGTTGAAACCAAATTTAATGAAACACCACATGGCTTACGATTACTCTGAAATTTCACAGCGCGTCGATTCATGGGCGCAACAGGCTTATGAATTGGGTTGGCTAAATCAAAAGTACATCCCCCCTGCCCCCCTTCAAAGGGGGGATATGCTTGAAACTCGTCCGTTAATCGTTGCTTTTATGGGCGGGACGGGGGTCGGCAAAAGTTCATTATTGAATCGGCTCGCAGGAAAACCGATTGCAAAAGCAGGTGTGGCACGTCCAACGTCAAAAGAAGTCACGTTGTTTCACCATCGTGACATCACATTGCCAACGTTGCCATTGACTGATATTCACGTTGCCAATCATGACGATGCGACGCAAAAAAACGTGGTTTGGATTGATATGCCTGACTTTGATAGCACCGACGCGCATAACAAAGAATTAGTATTGCGTTGGTTGCCATATATCGACGTGTTAATTTATGTGGTGAGTCCTGAGCGTTATCGTGACGAAAAAGCGTGGCGTTTGTTGCTTTCTGAAGGTGCAACGCATGCGTGGTTGTTTGTGATGAATCAGTGGGATAGAGGACAAATTGAACAAGCTGAAGATTTTGAAAAACAGTTACGGCTTGCTGGATTTAATGCGCCACTGATTTTTAAAACGTGTTGTGCAGAATCTATCGAAAACGATGCGTTTAGCGAATTAGCCAAAACATTAACCTCACTCGCAACTCAAAAAACTATTGAACAATTAGAGCAACATGGCAACCACGCGCGTGTTCAGGCATTACAAAATTGTGTGCAAAACTATGTTGTTCAACTTGGTAATGAAACAGCTTTAAAAAAATTACATTCGAATTGGCTTTTGAATTGGAAAACTACTGCAATGCAATTACAACAAAGTTTTACATGGCTCGTTCAATCGTTAGCTGAAAATTTCGCACACCATGCGAGCGATTTATTAAATTCAACACCGCCCATTTTGCTATGGGATGATTGGGCGCAAACATGTTTTGATGATGCTTTGAATACGTTGGTGATTGATGCGCAACGATTGAAATTACCTACCGCTCCGTTAGAAATACAACTTTTAACATTGCGTGAAACAGCCCAAAAAAAATTCAATTCGCACGTTGAACTTCAAACGCGGCAAGCTTTGGCACAACGTGGAAATGTAGTGCAACGCGTGTTATTAAAATTCGTAGCAGGTACTGAAATTATTTTACCTTTAGCGGCGATGAGTTGGGTGGGCTTTCAAGTTGTAAATGGCTATTACGAAAGCAATCAAACACATGAACATTATTTGAATATTGATTTTGCGGTACACAGCACGTTGGTATGTGGATTGTCGTGGCTCGTACCCTTTTTTATCTTAAAAAAATGTCAGCCTTCACTCGAAAAATGTGTATTGCGGGGTTTAAATAAGGGGATTTCACAAAGTTTAAGTAATTTGAATAGCGAGGTTTGCGAAGCGGTTGAGCGGTTTCAACGACAACGTGCAACGCAATTACAAAAAGCAAATGCGTTGCTAGCGGTGTGTGAATCGATTACGAAAATGCCTGTGAAAATTGACGAAAATAGTACGTTAAACCGAATGTTAATGGGCAACTAAATTAGTCGATAATCTGACCATATTCAATTTTTATGACTCTGTCGGCGGATGGAAAATAACGATCATCATGACTAACTGCAATGACCGTTTTACCTTTCGCTTTCAGATCTTTTAGCAATACTTCATAAAAATACTGTCTAAATTCTGGATCTTGATCCGCCGCCCATTCGTCAAAAATATAAATCTGTTTATCTTCCAACACTGATGCAATATAGGCTAAACGTTTTTTCTGTCCCGTAGATAAATCAGTATTCAAAAAATGTTCATTTTTAAAAGTCGTTTTTTTCTCTAACTTCATTGTTTTCAACAGCGCGTTTACACGGTTTTCGTCTATATCCTCAACGCCGTATAGTCGGTCAAACAAATAAAAGTCGGTAAAAATCGTCGAGTACAATTCGCGACAATGAATGTAATCACTGGCAAGTAACGGCTTATTATTCAGATGGATATTGCCAGATGTTGGGTAATACAGCCCCGTTAATATTTTCAATAAGGTTGATTTACCGCTACCGTTTCCACCGACGATAAACAAAATTTCGCCTTGATTCAGTTTCAAGTTCAGTGGACCAACACTAAATGAAATGCCTTCATTTTGTGGCGGATAATTAAACGTAACGTGTTCGAGTTCGAGACTTTCAAAAACAGGTGCTTTCGATTTTACTTTAGATATTTCTTTGCTTGCTAAATCGATTTCGTGTTCTAGGTGATAAATGTTTTCCACTGCAACATTCGCTCGTGCAAATAATGGAAATGCACTGACAACCATACTGAGTGGCCCGAATAAAAATAAAACTGCAATGGTAATACCCGCAATTTGTTCAACGTTCGTTGAACTCAAAATCGGCAGAATAAAAATAATGCTCGCGCATAAAACATAAAATGACGTTTGTGCAAACATGAGTTCGATAATGAAATTCAAACCTGTCGCAACTTTCATGTCTTTAGCTTCTTTAGAAATCGTTTCAATATGCGTAAACAACGCATCATTTTTTTTACGATTTATTTTGATTTCTTTAAAACCCATCAAAATGCTTTTTATACCATTGAAAAATTCCGATTCTTTATTTGATACGTCATGTAATTGTGTACTCACACGGTTTGAATTGTACAAATACATCAATACGGACGAACCTAACACGCCAGTTGTAATAATAAAGCCAGGGATAGACAACCACGCGACATAAAGTAAGCAAATAAAAACTACAATTAGTTGCTGACAGGCGTTGATTAAAATAATCGCCGATTCTGAAATTAAACTACTGTCTTGTGTAATCCGAGAATAAATATTGGCATGACCGGCAGTTTCAATGTAAGGCAATTCGACATGACGCAATTTGTCCGTGACCCGAATTCTGACACGATTGATTGCATCTTCAACCGTAAAGGTCGCTTGTTTTAACGCATATTGTTTGGTGTAAATCAGTAATACCAAATCAAGCAAAAACAGCAGAAAATTTTGTGCTTGAATCTCATCACCTTTATTTACTGCTTCCGCCGATTTGTTAATCAGCATCAACAAATAACCGTTTGCCAAACCCGAAACCAAAGCCGTAAAAATCATTTGTTTCTTTGGTACTTTACTTTCTACGTTAAAAAAATCTAATAGTTTCATAATTTTTCCAATATACCTTGTATGATTTTGGCATTATTCAGTACGTGTGGTTCGGCTAGAATTTGAAAATGATTACCTTCACCTTGATGGATTGTCACGTTGCCAGTTGTTGAATTCGTCCAATCACGGCTAAATGCCTCGCTTGGCAAAGATAAACTGTCTTTTTCTTGTGCGTTTAAACAAAAAATATCTGTTGTTAAATCACTTTGATTTGGATGATGCAAAATAAAATCTAAATATGCTCGCATCGTTTTTTGAATCACGGTTTTATCTAAAGTGGCGGGCAATTGCGATTCTTTCATCGCTAATTCGATGATGTCTTCTTTTTCTTGTGCATCCAAAACAGAATCGGCAGTCATTCTAATACTGTCAACTAATATCAATGCTTGAACCGTTTCACCTTGTGCCTGCAATGCCGCAGCGACATGATAAGCGTAATTTCCGCCAGCCGAATAGCCCAATAAGATGTAAGAACCTTGTGGTTGAATTTTTTTAACAGCCGCAAGTGCATAAGCAATAAAATCGACGTCCGAAACAATATCAAAGCTATAACAGGCAAAGGGTAAATGCTCGGCTAAAACCCGAAACACCGTACCAAAACCAGAAATTGGTGGAAAACAAAATACGATTTGAGCATTCGGGCGCGTATTAAGCGGAATCATTACAGATTGTTGCCTGTCACTAACTAAAGAATCCGTTAATGCCGCAATGTTCGGATGCGTCCAAAAGTCATTTAGCATAATTTCTTTGCCATATAACTTACTCAATTGCGTCATCAATTGAATAGCGTTAATGCTGTTTCCACCCAAACTGAAAAAATCATCATCAATGCTAATAGAATCCTGTTTAAGCACTTGTTCCCAAAGCGTGACGACTTGTCTTTCAATGTCATTTCTTGGCGCACGATAAAATGTTTGTGGTGTAGATAACTCGCCTAACATTGAAACTAATGCTTTGCGGTCAACTTTGCCGTTACTATTCAATGGCAAATTTTCAATAATGACAAATCGACTTGGAATCTTAAACTCCGGCAACCATTGAGTTAAATGTTTACGTAATTCAACGGAAAGCGTTTCATTGGTGTAATTTTTTTCGTCGTTCAAAACAACAAACACACTTAAAACGGCATTTTCACCATTGCCGCTATTTACAACGGCAGCTTGTGAAACTGCTGGATGTTTTATGGTTTGCCCTTCGATTTCGCCTAACTCAATGCGAAAGCCACGAATTTTCACTTGGTCGTCATTGCGACCTAAACATTCAATTTCGCCGTTTTCCAACCAACGACCCAAATCGCCAGTGGCATACATTCGTTGACCTTGCTTAAACGGATCGGTGGTAAAGGCTTTATGTGTTCGTTCAACATCTTGCCAATAACCACGGCTTACGCCCGCACCTGCAATGACAATTTCACCAATAATTCCCACCGGCTGTAATTGACATTCAGGCGATAAAATATAAATGCCCTCCCCTGCTAATGCTGTGCCGATGGTTAACTGACCATTATCCAATTGTTTACATGTTGACCAAATCGTCGCTTCGGTTGGACCATAAACGTTAATGGTTTGTGTCGCCGTTAATTCTTTAAGTTGCGTTGCCAAACTTTCAGATAAGGCTTCACCACCTACTAAAATAATTCGCAACGAAGAAAGTTCAGAAATTTGTCCCGCATTGATTAACCATTGCAAACGTGATGGCGTGGCTTGTAACAATGTAATTTTAAGCGTTTTAATCAACTCAATGACGGCAACTGGATTTTGACATTGTGAATCCGTTGCAATCACAACCTGTATTCCAACGGTTAAAGCACCGAGTAATTCTAAAATTGAAATATCAAAACTCGCTGTGGTCAACGCAAGCAGTTTATCGGATTCGCTAAAACCAAAACGTGCCTCTAAATTCGTACAAAATGCCGCAAGATTACCGTGTTCAACCATCACGCCTTTAGGTTGTCCTGTCGAACCTGAGGTATAAATTAAATACGCTAATTGATTGGGTAAAATGTGAACGTTAGGATTCGACTCAATGTCACAACAATTAACCGCCTCTTGAATATTTATAGCCGTTACGGAATATGTGGCGGTTAAACCATTCGTGACAACTAACACGGCTTGACTATGTTCCAAAATATAATCAACTCGCGCTTTGGGATAAGCCGTATCTAAAGGTAAATACGCAGCACCTGTTTTTAAAATCCCCAATAACGCGACGACTAAATCGACATTTCGAGGCAATAAAATAGCAACTTTGTCTTCTGCTTTTAAGGCGAAATTAGTGATTAAATAATGCGCGAAACGGTTGGCACGACGGTTTAATTCCTCATAACTTAGCTGTTGTGTTTCGTCAGTCAACGCGATTTTTTTCTGTTTACAAACTTGTTGCTCGAACAAATCTAGCAATAACGGACAGCTTTCAATCTCAGAAACTTTGCTGAAAATATCTAAAATTTGTGTGCGCTGTGATTCTGGCAAAATCGAGAGTTCAGAGATTTTGACATTCGGTTGCCGCGCCATTTGTTCAAGTAAATAACAAAATTGTTCAGCAACCCGCTTAATTTTCACATCACTATAAATGGCTTGATTGTAAGTTAAGGTTAATTCGATTTCAGAATCGGGTGTGATAGATAACATGAAGGGATAATGCGGATGTTCAAACATATCGGTTTGCTTAATGGCAAAACCATTCGTTTGAAATTCTGTATCTTCAGCCGCTTGTGGGACGTTTTCAAAAACTAATACATGATTCAACAAATTTTGTTTCAGCGCACTGACACTTTGAATATCTGACAGCGAATAATAATGGTGTGCCTCTGTGATTAAGGCTTGTTGCTGAACAGTTTGCCAAAATTCAACTAGACTTTGCGAATGGTCAATACGAATTCGCAATGGCACCGTGTTAATGAATAATCCAACGGTATTTTCAACATTCACGACTTCGGCAGGTCGTCCCGAAACCGTCATACCAAAAACAACGTCATCACAATTATTATGCGTACCTAAAACCAACGCCCATGCGGCTTGAATGGCGGTATTTAAAGTCACTTTCGCGTTTCTAACGGCTGTTTTCAGATTATCAGAGTCAGCTTGAGATAAACACAGTTTTTGCCGTCCATACGAATAATCATCTGTGTGCGGTTGTTGTGCATATAAACTGACGGCAACCGTGTAATTTTGCAGATAATTTTCCCAAAAAGTACGCGCCGCCTCGTTATTTTGCGTTCCTAACCACTGGATATAACGGCTGAATGGTGGTGCGGGTGGTAAACGAAGCGGTTGATTGTGCAATAAACTTTGATAGCAACTCATCAACTCGTTGTAAATAATACCAAAACACCACGCATCCAAAATAATGTGATGCACACTCCAAATCATTTCGTGATGATTCGGTTGCATTTTGAATACTGCCACCCGTGATAAACGATCTTTGGTCAAATTAAAACCTTTCGCCCTATCTTGTACTTGAAAATCGGCGATTCGTTCGGCTTGTTGAGTTGAATCTAACGCACTTAAATCAACAAATACAAAATCAACATCGCGATATTTCAATACCATCTGTAACAATGTCGCCGATTTGTTATGAACAAAAACCGTGCGTAATACATCGTGTCGATTGTGTAGCAATTGCCAACTTTGTTTTAGAATTTTCACATCCAAAACACCGTCAATTTCATAGCGCATTTGTTCAAAATACGCTCGACTCTTTGACTGATGCAAGGCATGAAACAACATCCCTTGTTGCATCGGCGACAAGGGATAAATATCTTGTAAATTTGCTTTATTTAACATTATTCTGCGAAAAGTGAATCAAGTTCATCGAGGCTAATATCTTGATACGTTAAATCGGACGGCGTGATTTCACTGCTATCTTGTTCCATACAAAATGCACATATATGGGACAGATTTTGCGAATATAACTCACCAAATTGACGAATGTTGTCTGCTGAAAAACGCTGTTTGTTGTAGCTAATATGAACACAAAGGCTTTTTTTATCGACCAAACTTAAAATATCCAATTCGTGCGCCAACGGCATTTGCGAACTTACCGCTTGCCCTAAACCTTGCCAATCAATACTGAATAATTCATTTTTATCTTCAGCATCCATTTGACCTAAATAATTAAAGCCAATTTCGGGCGTAAGTGCCAATTCCGAATGTTTACCTAAATAACGTAATACACCATAACCTAAACCTTTGTTTGGAATTTTACGCAACGATTCTTTCGTTTCTTTGACTAAAGTAGCCAAGTCTTGCCCAGAATCGTAATGCAATAATTTCGGATAAGCCGTTGTGAACCAACCGACAGTGCGTTGTGTATTCAAATCCGCCAATTCATCGCGCCCGTGACCTTCCATTTCAATCAACGTTTGTGAATCACCACGCCACTGATAAACGCTCATCGCTAATGCCGCCAACAAAACATCATCAATTCGGGTGTTAAACGCGCGGTGAATATCCGTCAGCAACAAATGCGTGTCGGCTTCATTTAAATTCAACGAAAATTCACCAATATCGGCAACTGTTGCACCACTCGCCTGCGGTTTTGGATTGACGCTCGCTGTTACAGTTTGCCAATACGATAATTGCTGATTCAAATCGCTACTTTCTGCATATTTCAATAATTGTTCAGCATGATTTTTAAATGAATCCGTTTTTGCGGGTAACGCAATCGGTTGTCCATTTAAAATTTGCTGATAAGCCGTACTGAAATCTTCCAACAGAATGCGCCACGAAACCCCGTCAATCACTAAATGATGGCAGAACAACAGCACATAATCGCATTCGGGTAAATGGTATAAAACCGCATTGAATAACGAACCCGATTTTAAATCGATAGCCGCTTGCGCTAAATCTGCATGTTGTTGCATCGCTTGTGATGGTTCAACGTGTTGACGTAAATCGACTTCTTGTAAACCTGGAAATTTGTAGGGTTCGCTAATTTTTTGCAGATAACCCTTTTCAATTTCAAACTGTGTTCGCAACGCATCATGATGAAAATGCAACGCTTCAAACACCGTTTGCAAATTGCTTTTTTCAACGCGCTGATTAAATTTCAACACAACTGCTTGGTTGAAATGATGCGGCGCGGAATTATTTTGAGTAAAAAACCATTGTTGAATCGGTGTTAAAGGCACATCACCCGTAACAGGATGTTGATCAATCGTTTTAACAAGTTCGCGGACTTGTGTGGCTAATTCGTAAATCGTTGGATATTGAAAAATATCACGCACATCAAGTTTTAAATTACGGTCACGCAATCGCGCCACAATTTGAATCGCTCGAATCGAATCGCCACCGCGATGAAAATAATGGTCATGAATGCCAATCGGTGATTGATCTAAAACGTCTTGCCAAATTTCAACCAACTGTTTTTCGATGTCCGTAGTTGGCGCGGCAAAATGTTCATTTTGTTCAACAACAAACGGCGCGGGTAACGCTTTTAAATTTATTTTTCCTGCAACGCTTAAAGGTAAACTTTCTAATTCCATGAAGTGTGTCGGAATCATATAAGCGGGCAACGATTCTGCTAAAAAGTCGCGCAATTCTTCAACGGCAAGCGCAGAACGAACAGGAATTTTTGCCTCTTCATTAAACAAACGTTGATAGAACTCACTGGCTCGAAATTGTGGCTGATCGTGATACGCCGAATACGAAATCGGAAGTGTTGAATCATCCATTTTCGTCAACGTGCCGTTGATAAAATAATCGGGATTCAAACCATTGGCACACAATTTACGTTGCAATGTCGCCTTAAACACGTCGCCTTTCGATACCTTAATTCCAGCAATCGAAACAGGTAAATAAACAGGAATCCAACTGTCTTGGCTATGCAAAATATCAATCACTTCATCAGCGTCAGGATAAAGCGTAAGCCAAACCAAAAAGCCTGTGAAAATACTGTCTTGCTCAAAATTCAAAACAATTTCGTGCTGCGTTTCTAACGGAATTTCATGTGTATAATCCAAATCTTCAAACACATCGGCATTCGTTAAAATCGCGCTTTCTGCAAAGTTTTTAACACACAAACGTAAATCGAACGGATAACCCACTTCCGTAAAAATCCGTTCCACATAATGTGCGGCAATCGCTGAAAAATTAAATTCAAAATCGTTCTCAGATAATGAAAATGCGGCAATTTTAGTCAAACTGCGCGTGGGCAACATATTTTGTGGATTGTGTAAAAACCGCCGTGCCGAATTGATGATTTTTGCCGCACCTTCCGAACCACCGATGCCGCCAACGATTTCAGAAATACAATAATCCACTTTTTCAGGCAATTCAGCCGTCATCGCGTTGCCGTGCATCAAATGAATTTTGTCTTCCAAACCTAAACGTTTTAACGTCTGTTTCGCTTTAAGATACGTTTCTTCGAGTAATTCAATGGCGTAAATTTTTTCTGCACCGGCTTCTAAACATAAGCGACTTAAAATAACTTCAGGGCCTGGACCAATTTCGACAACGATTTTACCTTTTAAAACTTTGCCAAACGCCGCGCGATAACGATCGTTACGCGCATAATCGGTTGCCATACTGCCATAAACCACATCGTCATAAACGTAGAATTCTGCAATCGAAGGGAATAATTCGACTTTTTTGGCGCGTGTGTAATAAGCACACAAAGCATTTTGACCATTCGCATCGCGCTGTGTGGTGACGAAAGCTTGATTGATAGCGGTGAATTGACGCAATGCAAAATCGACTTCAGCCGTTTCAATTCGATAGCCTGAAACTTTAACTTGTTGATCTTTTCGACCTAAGTATTCAATTTGTCCAACTTCATTCCAACACCCCAAATCCCCCGTTTTATATAACACTGACGTTGAGAATTGTGGCATCGAAACAAAACTGGCGGCGGTTAATTCTGGTGCGTTGACATAACCTTCTGCTACACCAATTCCTGCAATATAAATTTCCCCCGCTACGCCAATCGGTACTTGATTTAGCGCATCATCGAGTAAGTAAAATTCTAAATTTGAAATTGCCGAACCAACAGGAATACGTTGTGAATAATCACCTTCTGGATTCACACGATAAAACGAGGCACAAACCGACGTTTCTGTAGGACCATACGCATTGAAATAGTTACATTGTTTCGCGTAATACAGCGCGTCATCAATGTTTGCGGCTTCACCAGCGGTAATCAATGTTTTAAGTGTGGGTAATGGCTGACGTTGTAGAGCTTGCAAATAAACAGGCGGTAACGTGATATGTGTTACGCCATAACGCGCTAAATAATTCACAAATTCAGTGGTGTCGTTAATGGTCGCTTGTTCAATTGTGACTAATCTCGCTCCACTCAACAATGCCATAAACACTTCCGATAATGACGCATCAAAAGCCATCGAGGCAAATTGCAAAACAGTATCTTCAGCCGTTACCGAAAAACCATTAACTTGCGCTAACGCCATATTCACAAAGCCAGCGTGTTTAACTTTTACGCCTTTTGGATGCCCCGTTGAACCAGATGTGTACAAAATGTAAGCTACGTCATCAGGCGAAATTTCACGTTTAGGATTAACAGCATCATGCTCAACTTTATTCGCCCATGCTAAATTTGAATAAGCTGTTGATAACGTTTCGGGCAACGCAATTTCAGCACGATGCAAAATCAATTTGCAGTCACTGTCTTGCAACATAAATTGAATACGTTGCAACGGTAAATCGCTATAAATTGGCAAATACACCGCACCAATTTTTAAACACGCCAACATCAATACAACATCAACACGCTCGCTATAAACGGCAATCACAGCGCGTTCAAGATTTAATAGCTGTAATTTTTCAGCAAGAGAATTCGCTTGATGATTTAACTGCTCATACGTTAGCGAAACATCTGGTGACATCAATGCCACATGATTCGGTGTCAGTAAAACTTGCTGTTCAAACGCATCAGCAATCGTTTGTTTTGTAATTTCAATTGGCTGCGGATTGAATGAAGTTAATTGTTCAATCTCGCTAAAACTCAGCATCGGCAACGTCGAAATCGCTTCATTCGGCTGTTGCAAAATGCTATCAAACAACTGCAAAACGTGGTTGCCCATACGTTGCATTCGCGTTTTTGAATACAAATCGGGATTAAAATTTAAATCCAACGCCAAACCATCGGCATCCTCGCCAAAGTGAAAGAGCAAATCGTAACGGCTAATGTCCCAGTGATTTTCTTTTACAAAAGGTTCGATGCTCAAACCCTCGACGGCAGGCGTTCCCATTTCATTATTTTGCAACGCCAACATCACGTCAAAAATCGGTGAACGACTCATGTCTCGTTGCAATGTTAAATCGTCTACTAAAACATCAAATGGGTAAAGTTGATGATCGAAAGCATTTGTAGCAGTAATTTTTATTTGTTCTAAAAGGGCTTCAAACGATTTTGACGGTTCAATAAAATCACGCAACGCTAACGTATTAACGTAAAAACCTTGTTGATTTTCTAACTCCGCATGACCACGACCTGCAACTGGCGTTCCTAAAATCAAATCTTGTTGCCCTGAATAACGATGCAATAAAATTTTTACCACCGCACACAACCCCATAAAAAGGCTGACGTGATTTTTATTTAACAGCGATTTGAATTGTTGCAGTGCGAAATCAGGCAATTTGAAATGCAATGTTTCGCCGTTAAACGTTTGCACCGCAGGACGTGGATAATCCGTAGGCAATTCTAAAATAGGCAGTTCACCGGCTAATTTATCCAGCCAGTAATCACGATGTTTAAGCGATTTATCAGACTGAAGATACGCATTTTGCCACGCGGCATAATCTTTATACTGAATAGTCAACGGGGAGAGCGAAGGCACGTGACCACTCATCAAATCACGATAAGCTCTTAACCATTCACGAGTCAAAACACCCAAAGACCAGCCGTCGCTAATGATGTGATGAATGTTAAACAGTAAAACATGACGTTGAGGTGCGAGTTTCAACACGCTAGCTCTGAAAAGTGGCGCGTGCTGTAGATTAAATGGCAACCTCAAATCGTTATCAACGCAGACTAAGGCTTGCGCGTCAGCATCGGCAACGCCACTTAAATCAATTAGTGGTAATTTAACGGTGAAATCGTCGATAACTTGGCGCGGTTCACCATCACATTCAATAAAACGAGTTCGCAACGATTCATGACGATTCACAATCGCTTGCAACGAATTTCGCAACACATCGATATTGAGTTCGCCGTTAAATAGCAAGGCTTCTGGCAAATTATAAGCCACCGAATCGATGTGCATTCTGTCCATTAACCACAATCGTTTTTGCGAATGTGAAACAGCATAATCAGCAGCAATTTGCACTGGCAAAATTTCTTGTTGCGCGTCAACGTTGGTTTTGGAAATTAAATTGGCTAAATGACGAATCGTTGGTTGTTCGAAAAAATCTTTTAAACTGATATCTACGTTAAACGTTTTATAAATCCCCGCAATCATCCGCATTGCTTTTAACGAATCGCCGCCCATATCAATAAATGCGTGCGTTACGCCGATTTTATTTAGCCCAAGCAACTTTTGCCATTGTTCAACGAGTTGAATTTCGATTTCATTTTCAGGAGCTTGATAGTCTTCGCTATAAAGCAATTCATCAGGTTTTGGCAAAGCTTTTCTATCCACTTTGCCGTGCAAATTGAGCGGCATTTCTGTCAATGAAACAAAAAATGTTGGCAACATCGTAGACGGCAACCATTGGCGTAAATGGTCGCGTAATGCGTCATTACTTAGCGGTTCACGCGCCACAAAATAACACACCAAAACACCGTCTTGTGCGATAACAACGGCTTGTTCAATCGTTTCGTGCGTCAAAACGGCTTGTTCAATTTCAGTTAATTCAATGCGAACACCGTTAATTTTGACTTGATTATCTTGACGACCTAAAAACTCAACGACATGATTTTCTAAATAACGTCCCATATCGCCTGTTTTATAAACAATATCTTCGCTATCTTGATGCAAAGGATTTTGTACAAAAACGGTCGCCGTTAATTCGGCATCGCGATAATAGCCTTTGGTTCTAAAAGGCGTTTTGATAAAAATTTCGCCGATTTCCCCCGTCGCACATAACCGTCCGTTTTTAATAATTAGTAACGCACTGTTTGAAATCGCCTGACCAACTGGAATCATAGCTTGTGGCTGCGATGGCAACGTTTTAATCGGAAAATAGGCTTTTGCTAATGTCGTTTCAGAAGGACCGTAAAGGTTCACTAATTCAATTCGCTCACCAAATAATTCGCGCCAAGCCATCACATCTTTGGCATAAAGTGGTTCGCCAGCCAATAAAACTTTTTTCAAATCCGGCAAATGTAAATGCGGTGAATCTTGAAATTCTTTAATCAACACGCGAAAAATTGACGGTACACAATGTAACAACGTAATTTTATTTTCAGCCAACCACGTTGGTAAATAAGACGTTTTTTTGCGTGCTTCCGTATCAGGGATAACCAACGTGCCGCCAGATAATAACGGTACAAAAATATCACGTAAACTCACATCAAAAGTGGGTGGGGCTAACCAACAGATACGCGAATTTTCATTTAATTCAAACGTTTTCATTTCCCAATGAATAAAATGACTCAACCCTTTGTGTTGACCTTCAATGGCTTTTGGAAAACCTGTCGAACCAGAAGTAAAAATAATGTAGGCACTGTCATTTCCATCAACAACAACTTCGGGTTCTGAACTAATTTCTGGTTGAAATTCGTGCAGCAACGTTACAGGAACAGAATAATCGGCGGCTAATTCGGGATTATTCGTAATAATCAGTTTCGGAGCGGTTTTTTCAATGATGAAATCAAGGCGTTTTTTCGGCGTTTCAGAATCTAACGGCATAAAAATCGCACCCGCTTTTAACACGCCTAACATCGCTACAACATAATCAATGCTTGTACCGATTAGCAAGCCAACAACGTCGCCTTTTTGTATTCCTTTTTCAATTAGCGACGCTGCAATTTGATTCGCATATTGATTCAACTGCACGTAGGATATATTTCGGTTTGTTTCTGCAATTGCTGTGTTATTTGGAAAAGTTTGACTACTATGCAGAAAAACACTGTGAACCAATTTTTTATCCATTTTTATGTCCTTTTGTTTGTTGAGATTACACATCACTACGTTTTACTGATTACCTAAAATAACGGGCATTCCATCTTTTCCAGAGCCAATGACCACAACTTTCGCATTTTCAGATTTTGCCAAATCGAGTGTTGCATGTACGCCTTGCCATTTAATCAGCTTGTCCGTCAATGTTTTAGAAATAATCGCTTGGTAATTTTCAATCCCTGCTGCTTCAATTGCCTTTCTTTCGGATTCCTTTTTTTCCACTTCTAACATAAAGTCATACGTTGCTAACTTTTGTTGTTCAACCAACTTTTTTTCAATCGCTGATTTAATGACATCCGGCAATTCAATCGACCTGATAATAATGTCTTCAACCACAATATAATTTCGAGAGGTTTCTTCAACGGCTAACCACATGATTTTATTCAAAACCCCTTCTCTGTTAGTGTAGACATCTTCAGCTTCAAGCGTACCGATGTTTTTTCTCAAAACAGATTCAATTTGCGGCATGATGATACGGTCAACGTAATCGGGTCCTACTTTTTGATGTAAAACGCCAAGCATTTCATAATCTGGATGGAAACGAATCGATAATTTTAGCGTAATGGGTAGACCAAGGTTGGTCAGTACAATCAACTCGTGATTAACCGCTTGTGTTCTGACTTGGTAAATGTACATTTTGTTCCACGGCAAAATAAAATGCACCTGCTCTGGATAAATGTAATCTGTGTCAGTACCTTGTGAGAAACGTCGGTATAAAACCCCAGCTTCGCCAGAATTAATTGTGATGACGATATTATCGAAAAAAAACACGAGCGTTAAGGTCAGTAAAATACCTACAGTGATTAGTGTTGGAGTGCTATTTTTTATCCAAAAACGAATTTTTTCCCAGATTCTATATTTACGTTGTTCTATTTTGGTATTTTTCATGGTTCTAAATGCTCTCCGATTTAATTTTAACTACCGCTCAATTCGGCTAATTCTCGTGCTAAAAGCTCTGCAATATCGCAATCCATGGATTGATCTTTTTCTTCAATAAACAGTTCGGGAATAATGTCGTTCATTATATGTATGTGTAAATCTTCCAAGGTCGGGTAATCAAAAACTAGCGTTGAAGATAACGATTTTTTAAGATCAGCTTCCAGACGGTTTTTAAGTTCCACAGACATCAATGAATCCAATCCTAAATCAAAAAAGCGACGACGTTGTTCAATATGGGAATTTAATCCCAATACCGCTTTCACTTTGTCGTGCAAATAATTTTGCAATGTCGTTTGACGCTCAGATAAATTTAACTGAGCAAGTTGCTCAACAAAACTTTGCGTTTTTGATGTCGTAGTGGGTGAAACAGTTTGGGCTTTCAAACCCGACAAAAATGCGGGCGTGATCGAAGTCAAGGAATTTTGCCAATACTGTGTCCAATTCAAATCTAATGCGCCAATTTGTGTCACACCTTGTGACAACAACGATTTAAAAAGAGTTAGACCCTGCCGTAACTCAATTTGCTTCCAGCCTAATTTTAATACGCGTTGCTGATCTTGTGTTTGCAAGCCTTTCAGCATCCCGACTTCACCCCAAGGTCCCCAATTGATACTTAAGGCGGGTAAATTTTTCAATTTTCGATAATGCGCCAACGCATCTTGAAACGCATTTGCTGCTGCATAATTTCCTTGACCAGGTGCGCCGAGCAACGCGGTTGCCGATG